>JBLHIC010000108.1:0-7412 GCA_047614245.1 Flavobacteriaceae bacterium | reverse complement strand
AGAACCCTGTTGAGAGTATAATACATCTGCCTGAAGCCCTATCTTATCGCCTAGTTTAAATCCAACAAATACACCAGCCTGAAATCCTGTTATACTTTTAGCGTCTCCACCTTCTACATCACTTATATTGGCGAAATTTGCCCCAGCTTTAATACCAAGATCAATGCTTTGAGAAAATCCGGATGCACTAATAAGAATAGCAACTACTAATACTGTAATTTTTTTCATGTTTGTTAATTTTTAGTTAGTTAGTTAGATTCAAATGTAAAGAAAATAAAGCCAAGAGGGTATTATTTTAAAAATAATTTTTATTCAAATTAAAAGAGAGCTTAAAGCTTTTTGTCTTACTGAATAGTATCTGTTTATTAAAAAGCATACTCTATATCTGCATTAATAGATTTAAACCCATTAAGTGAATATACACTAACATTATTTGAGCTTTTATAACCTAGCCACCTAAAATGATTTGCAAAGAAACAATTAAGGTAATTTTATTTAAATTAAACTCAGATTTAGGCCTAGCATAAAATCCTGTTTTAGCATCACTATAAATATTGACACCTAGCCCAAAATCTAAACCACCAAAGAGTTTACGCTTTGTAAATAACACCTACCTGATGCAGCAGCTGGCAAAAAAAATGCATCCTTAAAATCAACAAAAAAGCCATCTACATTTCTGTGATGGCTTCTTAGTCAATAAATGATTGTTTGCTATAATAAAGAATAACCCACAGTTAAAGTTATCACTGAGTTTTTCCCTGGAATTTGCGCGGCTGGGGAAATGGGCTCCAATAATTCTGTTAAGCCTGCATTAAATCGACCTTCAACTCGAAGTCCGCTAGGTAGTTCATATCCTACGCCTATAACTCCTGATATCTCAAGAGATTTAGCTTTTTGTGCGCCTGAGATGGTAGATGTATCAATACCATCACTAATCTTAAATCCAACTTGAGGTCCCGCTTGAATATTAAAGCTTTCAGAAATATAATACTTAAAAACAATAGGGAGGTTCACATAGGTTAAATCGAATTTTTCATCTGCAGAACCATCGGTAAATGCAATTGCACTTCCCTGTTTAGAATACAATATATCTGCCTGAAGTCCTGTCTTCTCCCCGAGTTTCATTCCTGCAAAACCACCGGCCTGAAATCCTACTGAACTGGATAAAGTTACCCCAGCTTTAACTCCAAAATCAATCTCTTGTGAAAATCCAGATGCGCTAATAAAAAAAGCAGCTACTAATAATGTTGTTTTTTTCATGTTTGTTATTTTTTATTTGGTTAGTGTCCAATAAATATATGTAAAAATTCAATATTTATATTTTTTTTATTCAAATCAATTTAAGTAATATAGTAGGATGCAATGGAACCAAACCATAACGGACTATCAAAATTATCTTAAATTGGAACGGGGCCTCTCTATAAATTCGATTAATAGTTATTCGTTAGACATTAAAAAACTTGTTCGATGGATGGACGAAAATGATATTGCTGTTTCCCCTATTCAAATTTCTGAAGAATTAATTCAGCAGTTTATTTATCATATAGCAAAATCTGTAAACCCTCGCTCTCAAGGCAGGATAATTTCAGGGCTTCGTGGATTTTTTAATTATCTAATATTTGAAAAATACCGAAAAACTAATCCTATGGAGCTTATTGAAAGCCCCAAGATTTCGAGAAAATTGCCTGATACCTTAGCGACATCAGAAATAAACACCCTAATCGCAGCAATCGACTTAAGCTCTCCTCAGGGAGAACGCAATCGTGCCTTATTAGAAACATTATACGGTTGTGGATTGAGAGTTTCCGAATTAATAACATTAAAACTTTCAGATCTGTTCTTTGATGAAGGGTTTATTAAGGTTACTGGAAAAGGTGATAAACAAAGGTTTGTACCTATTGGAGAGGCGACAATCAAATATATTAACCTCTATAGAAATGAAATTCGAGTTCATCAAGATATAAATCCTATCGCAAAAGACACAATTTTTTTAAATCGAAGAGGAAAACCATTAACCCGCGCCATGATTTTTACTATTGTGAAGCGGCTGGCTGTAACGGCTGGAATAAAAAAAACAATTAGCCCACATACATTTCGGCATTCATTTGCTACCCATTTGTTAGAAAATGGGGCCAATTTACGCGCCATACAGCAGATGCTTGGACACGAGAGCATAACTACTACTGAGGTTTATACTCATATTGACAAGACCCATCTCACTTCTGTAATGAATCAATTTCACCCAAGAAAATAATTAATCTACTGTAATATTAAAATGACCCATAAATAAGCTATTATAAAATACATTTTACTCATTAATTTCTAAAAGCAAAAAGGCTCCGAATGGAGCCTTTACAATAAAAGTATTTTTTACTGAAGTTTATTTAGCAATATTAACGGCTCTTGTTTCCCGAATAACCGTCACTTTTACCTGCCCAGGATATGTCATATCTGTCTGAATCTTCTGTGATATTTCGAAAGACAATTCGGCAGCTTTATCATCTGTCACTTTATCGCTCTCTACCATAACACGAAGTTCGCGTCCTGCCTGTATCGCGTAGGCTTTATTTACACCATTAAAACCGAATGCAATATCCTCGAGATCTTTTAGACGTTGGATATAAGAGTCTAACACCTGTCTTCTAGCCCCAGGTCTTGCACCACTAATAGCATCACATACTTGAACGATAGGAGATAACAAACTTGTCATTTCAATTTCATCGTGATGCGCTCCGATAGCATTACACACTTCCGGTTTCTCACCATATTTTTCTGCCCATTGCATTCCTAATATAGCGTGAGGAATTTCAGTTTCAGTTTCGGGTACTTTACCAATATCGTGTAATAATCCGGCTCGCTTTGCAAGCTTTGGATTGAGACCCAATTCTGATGCCATAACACCACATAATTTAGCAACTTCTCTTGAATGCTGGAGTAAATTCTGACCATAGGAAGAACGATATTTCATACGCCCAACAGCCTTAATAAGCTCCGGCTGCAAACCGTGAATTCCCAAATCGATAATTGTTCTTTTTCCAACTTCAACGATTTCCTCCTCAATTTGTTTGGTGGTTTTTCTAACTATTTCTTCAATACGAGCTGGGTGAATACGACCGTCTGTAACTAATTTATGAAGTGACAGCCGTGCAATCTCTCTACGTACCGAATCAAAGCAAGAAAGGATTATTGCATCAGGAGTGTCGTCAACAATTATCTCTACTCCAGTTGCAGCCTCAATAGCTCTAATATTCCTTCCTTCGCGCCCAATAATACGTCCTTTAACATCGTCACTTTCCAGGTTAAATACAGATACACAATTTTCAACTGCTTCCTCTGTTCCTATTCGTTGAATGGTAGTAATTATTATCTTCTTGGCTTCTTGTTGCGCAGTCATTTTAGCCTCCTCTGCAGAATTTCTAATAAAAGCCATCGCGCTTGTCTTAGCCTCTTCTTTAAGGGTTTCCATTAGTTGTCCTTTGGCATCTTCTGCCGAAAGACTTGAGATTACTTCAAGCTGTTCTACTTGGCTGCGATGCATTTTATCTAGGTCAACCGTTCTTTTTTCAACCATCGAAATTCTATCCTGTAGGCTTTTTTGTTTATCTTCTAGATTGGCATTTAATTTTTTTGATTTCGCCAATTCACTGGAGGTTTGAGATTCCTTGTCACGAGTCCGTTTTTCTGCTTCCGATATTTTCTTTTCCCTGCTAAAAATTACTTTTTCATGTTCAGACTTAAGTTCGATAAACCGTTCTTTTGCCTGAAGCATCTTATCTTTCTTAACTGTTTCGGCTTCAGCATTTGCTGTCTTTAGTATTGAAACGGCATTCTTTTTAGCCGATTTAAGAAGATGTGATGCATTGTTCTTTTCTAAATACTTGGCAACTCCAAATCCAATTGCTACACCAACTATTCCGATAATTATAAATATAATGATAGTATCCATTTCAGTTTATTAGTTTATCCTGATCCACATGAACTCAGGTTTGTTATAAAGCTCCTAACTATGGAGATTCGCCATTGTTATAAAAATATAGTAGTACTACCAATTTCTTAAAATTTGACTTTTGCGCATAAAAAAGCCTACATTAATAATGGCTTTTTGAATAAAACTCCTAAAAGAAAGTTTAGGGCTAACATGTTGGTCAAGAATCCGTTCGAAGACGGCCCGCTTTTGCAACATCAACTCACCCTTTTCAAAAATGTAACGTTGAGTTTACCAAAAAATATATTAATGTAGGCAGTAACCATATTTAATTTAAAGAACGTTATGATAAATGATCCTGCAACAACTGATTTAAAGCACTGAGCTTCTCTTCCACTTGTTCCGTATCGTTTTCCTTATCAATTTCCTTTTGCTCCACCTGAGCGGCAAGCTGTAAAGCACACATGGCTAAAACATCTTGTTTGTCCCTCACGGCATAACTTTTTTCAAATCTCTTAATCATTTCCTCTATCTTCTTAGTTGCTAACCTTAGACCTTCTTCTTGAGAAGGATTAATAGTTAAAGGGTATATCCTATCTGCAATTGATAGTTTAATTTTTAATTGATCTGACATATTTTTATCATTCGGAAAGTTCAGTAATGCACTGGTCAATTTCCCGAATTAGAGCATTTATCTTGAGCTTTGTATCTCGTTTGTAATCGTCGCTGCCTAGTATCGAATTTGCAAATTTTAATGTATCATGCTTCTCTCGCCAAGACTCAGTTTCATTGTGAAATTGTTCTTGTTGCAGTTTTAAAACTGCCATTTCATCTTCTAATTGAGCATTTTTTTGCTTCATTTTAAGATGAGTCTGGAGCAATTTGCTAATTCTATTTTCAAGAGAATCAACAATTTCAGAAAGATGACTCATTAATTTATTATTTCAATACTTCTACTACAAAGTTAACATACCACGACCAAAAAACAACTCTTTTCTATAATATTTTGTAATATTGAATTTGAACAACAATAAATCGCCATCACTCCCTTTATTAATTACGTATTATTATTTTTGCATTATGAGGAAACTGATTATTGTTCTGTTTGTTTTAGGAACGTCGGCGATTGGTCAAAATGATATCCCAACGGATTATTTCAGCAATCCACTGGAAATACCATTAATACTTGCAGGTAGTTTCGGAGAATTACGCAGTAATCATTTTCATAGTGGATTAGATATAAAAACGCAACAGAGGGAAGGTATCCCTATTTATGCTCCCGCAGATGGCTACGTAAAGAGATTGAAGTTGGCTCATTATGGTTACGGTAAGGCTCTATACATTCAACACCTCAATGGCTATATCACAGTCTATGCCCACCTAAAAAATTATGCAGGACCAATTCAGGACTATGTGAAAAAAAATCAATATGAAAAAGAAATTTACGAAATTGAACTCTTTCCTTTAAGCAAGGAACTAATTGTTACCAAAGGTGATATAATAGGTTATACCGGTAATACAGGTAGCAGTGGCGGACCTCATTTGCATTATGAAATCAGAGATTCTTCATCACGTCCAATGAACCCTTTATTGTTTGGTATTGAAATCCCAGATACTAAAAAACCTTTGGTCAATTCTGTATTCGTTTACCCCATAGGGAAAGATGCTCAAGTTAATAAATCTCAAAAACGTGTAAAATTACGATTGATACGTCAAAAAGATGGATCTTTTAAGTCTGAAAACATTACAGCCTTTGGAAAAATTGGATTCGGAATCTCTACAGATGACCAGCAAAATGGGGCGTCAAACAAAAATGGAGTTTATCAGATAAAAACTATTTTCAATGGGGAAGAAAAATTCGATATTAGATACGAGAAATTTTCATTTGATGAAACCAGATATCTCAATAGGTTTATTGATTATGGTTACTTCAAGAAAAACAAACAACGAATTCAGAAACTATTCAGAGAAAAAAACAACCCTCTAAGTATTATCCATTCTGAAATTGACAATGGGTATATAACAATTGAAGAAGACTTTACTTCAAATTATACCATTGAAGTAATTGATATTAAAGGAAACAAATCAATAGTTCACGTTCCAATTGAGGGAGCAAAAGACGCTGCATTAGAGGTTAAAAAGAATAAAGAAACCGAAGATTATATTTATGCCAATGAGGTGACTTCTCTTAAGAAAGGGAAGTTCACTATTTACTTACCCGCCAACAGTTTATATGAAGACACGTATTTAGATATTAAAGTAAGTGGTGACACGTTGATGCTACATAGTGATATTATACCTATTCACAAAAACATTACGGTAAGTGTCGATGCATCAAATTATGCAAATGAAGATACAGCCAAACTTTTTCTAGGCAGGCTTAACTACAAAGGGGAACCGTATTATAATACTACCTACCGCAAAGGGAGTAAACTTTCCACTAGAACAAGGACCTTTGGCTCCTATATATTAGCCTCAGATACTACTGCTCCAACAATTAAGGCCTCGAATTTTAAGCCGGATACATGGATAAGTAAAAATAAAACACTTCAATTAAAAATAGAAGACCATTTAAGTGGTATCAGCTCTTATCGGGCAACTTTAAATGGAAATTTCATTTTAATGGAATATAATTATAAAAAGGACGTTCTAACTTATGATTTTTCTGACAATATAATTGATGATACAGAAAATAATTTGAAATTAATTGTTACTGATAATGTCGGGAATACCGCTACATTTGAGGCAGCTTTTTTCAGAAAAAAAACCTAACTACAGCTTTTGAAAACAAAAACTCTACACCTCATTGTTATTTTATTTATTACTACCAGCGCATTATTCGCACAGCAAGCCACTATAAGAGGAGTGTTGCTGGATAAAGCCAATTACCCTATCGCTGGAGCCAATGTTACCTTTGGCACTGAAGGTGTCCTTACTGACCTAAATGGCTATTATTTACTGGAAATACCTTCCAATAAAAATGTTGTCATCATATATTCCTTTGTAGGTTATAAAAATACACAGCTTACAATTAGCTTAAAACCAAATGCGGATTTCGAATTTAATCCAGTAATGGATGTTTCAGTTGAGCAAATAGGTATCGTAGAACTTTCAGCAAAAAGAAACAAAAGAGTAACAGGAATAGTCACTATTAGCCCGGAGGCAATTCGAAAGATACCAGGGGCAAATGCCGGAGTTGAAAATTTGCTTAAATCTTTGCCTGGAGTAAATGGAAATAATGAATTAAGTACACAATATGCCGTTCGAGGTGGTAATTATGATGAAAACCTAGTTTATGTTAATGAAATAGAGGTTTACAGACCTTTTCTAATTAGAAGTGGACAGCAAGAAGGGTTAAGCTTTGTCAATACTGACCTCACGTCTAATGTGGATTTCTCTGCTGGTGGGTTTCAGGCTAAGTATGGTGACAAGCTCTCCTCTGTATTGGATATCACTTACCGAAAACCCACGAATTTAGGAGCTAGTT
>JBLHIC010000107.1:0-7426 GCA_047614245.1 Flavobacteriaceae bacterium | reverse complement strand
ACTTTCATAAAAACGACCTTTATTGCATTTAGGGCATCTCATTTTTAGAATACTAAAAAGTTTGGTTCCTTTCTTTAACATGTGATTTTATTTTACACAAAAGTAGTATTCTTCTTAAGCATATAACCCAATAATTGTAACAAAAGTAGAAACTTAAAAAAGGAATATAATTCCTTTTTTTGAATTTTATTTTCTATTATAAAATGGTATTATTTAAAGATTTTTAGAATACTTTGGAACACAGCATAAAACAAAAAGTATTAAACTGTTTCTAAAATTACTTTCAATATAGAAATCATACAAAGAAAAAAGCTTAAGTTTATTCTGATTTATATTTTCGTTTACCAGTTAAATACCCCAAATAAAATGGCAGCCCTAAAACGACTAAAAAAAGTAAAATAAAATAGATTATAAGTGCACGTAAGGTTGCACTTAAACCTTCAAATGCCTTTTCAATACCGATATTAACTAAAGTATCTGCTTTTGTTGTAAGAGCTATCCGTTCTCTTTGTATAATCGAGTCTAATACAATTCTTTCACGTTTTAGCATAATATCCATCGATTCAATATTTTTAGACAAGCTTTGTATCGCAGACCCAATTTCGTAATTAAGATTTCTAAATAATGGACTAATATTATTTCTAAATTCTATAATAGCCTCATTCATTGTCTCTGGAGAATTTTCGGCTACTTCTAAGAGTCGATCAAATTGTTTTTTGAATTCATTTAACTTTGCCTCAAATACAAGGGAGTCTAGTCCTTTTTCCTTTAATATCATTTCGGTCTTCCAATTAAAGCGTTTACCTGATGCATCAGAATAATAACCAAAACGATTACTAGCATCTGCAATAACCTCCGACAAGGTACCAACTGTTTGGACAGCAGTGCTATCGGCTATATTTTTATATTTTAAGTAAGATTCCCTAATTGATTGGTGTTTGAATTTTTTCTGCAAATACAAAGGTGAATTTTCAGCATACTGCTTTACAAAATATTTTATTTGGCTGTATTCTTTTTTAGGCAATACATTTAAAGCAATTTTGTCAATATCATTTATATTTTTATTTACTGCTTCTAAAGCAATAGAGCTATGCCTTCCAAAAATATTTTCCAGTTCTGGCATTTCTAAATACTTTTTTACTTCTAAGAAATAGGCCCATGTATCCATTAATGCTACTTGTGGTTCGCTTTGAAAACTAACTTCACCTATCTCTTCTGATGTTTGAATTTTCCATTTTATCGTATTTAATTGTACTTTTTTGGTGTTTTGATTTAAATTAGAGATATTATCTGCAGCAAATTCTATGCGATCCATTGCTGTTCGCGCAAAATTCTGCGTTAATAATCGTATATTTAATTCTCGAATACCTAAAGGCTTTTGTACGCTTTCAATTTTAACGAGAGAGCATGACGATAATAAAAGCATGACTAATATTAATAGGACATACGATGTAATGTTTTTCATAGCGATTACACTTTATTTTTAACATTTGATAAGTTGCCCATTATAGTAAAACTTACTAAAATATGGCCACGGGTTATTAATTAAACCGCGTTTAGTCAACCTTTAGGCATTTCATAACTTCTTTACCATTTTTGTCGAAACAAAACAATTTTAAACCATCCAACTTATAACTATGTATCTCTATAATGGCATTATTAAATGCGTTTGGGATATCCATTTGTAAGCATAATTTTTTCGTGCCCATTATTGATCCAAATTTAAGTTCTGTTTTTGTGATCCGACGAATAGCTCCTCTGATATTATTACACCCATCATTGCCTATGACCTGCATGTTTTTTAAAGAAAATTCAAGTTGTGGAAATTGCAAAGAAGTCTTGTCAATTTCTATATTACCAATATTAGTAACCACCCATATATCATTTAGGAGGTGTCGTGGATCTCTTTTTTTTGAAACTATTTTACTTAATGTATACTTTAAATTTGATTTATCGGCAGGTAGGGTGGAGGTATCAATAGTCTCCACAGATACATCTATTTGATACAGATAACCTGGTTCAAAGTCAAATCCTTCAATAGTATCATAAAAAGAAGACCAATCGTCACTTTCGATATATTTTACTTGTAGGCACTGCATAGGACCGACTCCCACGCAATTTGTTTTATGACTATTTATAAATAGTTTTTTTTTAACGGTATTTGAACCACAAGACATAAGAGTAATAATTAATAAAATATAATATATTTTTGACATCATTAAAATTTAATTTAATTGTAAAACTTTAGGGATTAACCTTCTCAATTTTATTAACAATATAATTAGTATCGCCCAGCCAAGGCATTGTTTTGTAACGCTCTTTATAAAACACCTTTACTTTTTTTCCTTCATAAGACTTTATGGTACTCATCAAGGATTCTTCTAGCATAGTAAAAGACCATATATTTCCTTCCAGCCCACTAGCCATGCTAATACCACCTAAATTTAGTTGGCCTTCAAAACTTTTAAATATAACCCCTTTTTTGGAAACCTTAATGAGATTACCGGACCTAGTTCCTTCAGAATATGACCAAGAACAGACCCAAAGCACTGCAAAAAACACAAAGGCACTGACAAGAAGAAATTTTATAAAAATATATTTTAACCGCTCTTTAAATGTTTTTTTTATCATAAAAATAATGTTGCGCCTATTCTAAAGGTATTAATATTATTCGTAAAATTTGGAATATAACTAGCATTGACTTTTAATTTATTTGGTGTAATCATATAATTAAAATTGAATTCACTAGACCATGTTGTCTGGGATAAAATAGTAACTGTAGGGTTAACAAATAGGAATGCTTGTTGTGAAAAACTAATACTCATATTGGTTTGAAAATTAACACCACTCTGTGACTTACCAGCATAATCATTAGGTTCTGTAACATACACGAAGCCTACTCCAGGAAACATGGCTATTTTAGGAGATACTACGTAACCCGCGACTACTCCAGCGGATAAGGACCATACATCAGATCCTAAGCCATTTTTGAAAGACCCTGTAGGGATTGTAACGTCTGCATAAGGGGCAATAGCTATCAAGCGTTTCGTAATGTTTCTTTTAAGCGCATGGAAGTAGCGCACTCTCGTATCAGAAAGCCCAAACTTATTACTACCTTCATTGTATAAAAAAGGAACTTCTACTAGAAGTAAATTATCCGGATTGAAGGCATATTGAAGATTAACCCTCGTTCCGTATAAGTCGGATCCATTTTTATGTGCTTGGTATTCAAAAGCTCCATTTACCTGTGTATATAGGTTTGTAGGTTTTGAGGCATCCACCGTTCCTTGTTCATCTTTCTGTGCGGTCATTTGGAATTGCCCAGCAAACAAGACAATTAATAAGACAATAACTTTTAAATAATTTGTTTTCATATAATTTATTTAGATTTTTAAATATCCTAGAAGTTCTATTTTAGCTCTTTTTGTCAACACCACATTACCTATAGCTTCGTAAGAAAGATTTATTTTAGTTGGCGTTTTACCTTTAGCGATGCTAAAAGCAAAAGAACTCATACCTTTTTTTATAACCCCAGTACCCTTAGGTCGTTTTTCTTCTGCTGTTCCGTCTTTGTAAAATACAATCGCTAGCTTAAACTTTAGTGTTCCTTGGGTACATTTTATTTTAAACTTAGAAAGCTTTTTATCTTCGCCGCGTAGCATAATTTTGTCATCTTCGTGTTTGTAAGTCACATCTTTTTTAGCCATTACTTTCCATTCTTTTGATTGTCCAATAAACTGGAATGAACCTATAAGTAATGTTATCACTAGCAGTGTGTGCTTCATAATACCTGGTATTAATAATTGAATTAATCTATTTTTTTAAAGTTGGTAATTTCTTTTGCTCCTTTAATAGTTACATACACTTGTGCCATATAATTATCACCATTTTCCAAGGACATAATAAATTTGTAATTTTTTCCGCTTACAACTTGTGATTCAGTATTTAAAATTCTGTTAATTGGTGACTTTATATTATATGCGATGATTACATAATTAGCTAATTCTTTTACAGTATCTGTAACTTCTATCGATTTCCAGCCACCAACGAGATTCATTTGTTTCTTTTCTATAATTGTTTCTTTTTTCCCAGTTGGAACAATTTCAGTCTTTTCTTGACATTGTTTACATACTATTAAGGTGATAGCGATAAAAAATAATGCAATTACTTTTGTAATCATGTTTTATTTTTTATAAACAGATATGCCTTCTTTAATTGTTTCTAAAACAACGATATCTTTAATGTCTTTTTCTGCAACCTTTAATGGATTTTTATCTAGAATAACTAAATCTGCTAATTTTCCATTTTCTATTGTTCCTTTCTTATTTTCTTCAAAATGTTGATAAGCCGACCATTCTGTAATTCCCTTTAAAGCTTCATATGGAGTTAACTTTTCACCTGCACCAATTAATTTACCAGATCTGGATTTACGTTCAACTGTAATACCAACCATTCGCATTAAATTAGGTAAAGCAACGGGGGCATCTGTATGTATCGTTACTCTTAACCCTTTGTTTAAAGCAGTTCTTGTAGGGCTTATTTTATTTCCTAATTCATCTCCAATAATTTGTTTATGCCAATCTCCCCAGTAAAAAGTATGTAATGGAAATAAAGATGCAATAACATCTAATTCTTTATATGCATCGAGTTGATCTTCTCTAACGTATTGTCCATGAATTAAAACATTTCTTCTGTCTTTCTTTTCAAACTCACTAGACACCTTGCGCATTGTTCGTATCATTTGATCCATAGCTGCATCACCATTGGCATGAGTTTGAACTTGCCAATTATTTGCAAACGCTTTTCTGTATAATGATTCAAGAACACTATCTTGAGGTATTGCTGGATAGCCTAAATACCCTTTTTTAGCACCATCTGGTGGTAGTAAATAAGGTTGGGTTCTCCATGCAGTTCTTCCTTGAGGTGATCCGTCCAACGTTAATTTCATTCCTCCAATACGATATTTTTTATCATATTTTTTAGAATTCCATTTTGTATTCATAAGCGTATCTACAAATAAATAATCAACATAACTTACCACGTCAAGTTTAAGCTTACCAGCTTCCGCAGCTTTGGCTAGCATATCATGATTTTCAAGCATTGCTCTTCCTTCTTGGGCTGTTGTATAGCCAAATGACAACGCCATATTTTGCCCAGATTCAAAAAACATATCTGCAGCCTCTTTAGTTTTTGGTGCTAATGCTTTTGCATAATATGGTATTGCAGCCAGTTCTTCTAAAACTCCATTAGGCTCGTTTCCATTTTCTCTGCGAATAAGACCTCCTTCGGGATTTTTTGTTTTTGAAGTAATATTTAAAAGTTCTAATCCTTTAGAGTTTACCACGGCAAAATGACCAGAAATATGGATAATCATTATTGGGAACTCTGTTGTGACTTGATCAAGATCATGCTTTGTTGGAAACCGTTTTTCTTCAAGTACACTATCATCAAATCCGGCACCAAAGATCCATCCTGTTAATGCACGATTTTCTGGAGTATTCCATTCTTTTAATATACGTACAATAGCTTCCATATTATTAGCTCCAGCATCTGGTGGAGGTAATATTTGAGCTCCAATAGCTTGTGAAGAGAAGTTTGAAAAGTGCGCATGTGCATCTATAAATCCAGGCAACATAGTCTTTCCTTTTAAATCTACTTCTTCGGCTTTTCCTTCAAAACGCTTCATTGCAGTTGCCTTACTACCTGTAAAGATGATTTTCCCTTCACGAGTTGCAAGAGCCTCTACATACTCGGTTGTATCACCAGCCATGGTAATAATGTCTCCACCGTAATATAAAGTTTGTTGTAGTTTGTAAGGTTCTGCTACTGCTCTATTACTCTCAGTCTCTGTTGTTGTGTTTTTTGGTACCTCCTTGCAACCCGTTAAAATAACAGCTAAAAGAAATACAATACTCGATAGATGTCTCATGTTTTATTATTGTTTAATTAATTACTTACTTTCTGAAATGACCTCCGTTATAAATATCAAAATTTATATTTGGTCTCACTTTTGGACCATGTGGTCCCCATGTCATATTTACTCCGGCACTAGTCCGGTATTTAGCACTTGAACAACTTTGAAATACATTCAATAGCAATGCTATTGATAGACATATTATTATTTTCTTAAATAGATTTTTCATAACAATTTTTATTAATTTTTTTGAACGGCAATTATTGCTCCATAGGGGTCTTGAATAATACCTAGAGCTCCACCTCTTATTCTTTTATTAGGTGAAAGTATAACGGAGCCCCTAGCCCTTTTTGTAGCTGCAATAATTGCTGAAGGTAATTCTACATTAACATAAGGAATCCATTGACCTTTTTGATTAGTAACAGGATTTTTGGTCATTCCAGCCAAAATCTTTTCACCATCTTTAAAGTACCAATACGGCTTATTATCAATAGTTATTGCCTCTGAAGATATATTGAATGTACTTTCGTAAAAAGCTTTTGACTTTTCTAAATCGTCTGACCATAGTTCTATACCTAGCCAATCATTGTAAGCTTTCTTTTCATTAACGATAGCACTATTGTATGCATTTACTGACACGAGAGAAAAAATAATTCCCTGAGGCCCTTCAAAGATTACTTGTTTTCCAATACCAGGTACCTTTATTGGATTTAATGCCAATTTAGCTCCGTTGGCAACTGCTAATTTAATTCGTTTGTTGAGTTCTTGAGATGACAAAGCAAGTGATGTTATCCAAGTAGAGGATTTAGTATTAGGTATTTCAAGCATACCACCAATTAACATTTTGTTGTTGTAAATAAGTGCGTATTTAAATCCTTTAATATTTTTTTCTTTGAAGGTCCACCCAAATATTTTGTTATAAAATTCTTTAGATTCTTCTATATTGGGAGTTATTAAATCATGCCACAAACCTTGTTCTGAATAAACTTTATGTACCCCTAAATCAACATTGCTATACCCTTTCAAGGGATTTAAACTCGCTACACATATTAAAATGATTGCTATATATTTCATAAGTATTTTTTGTTTTTTTAACGATTATCAGATTAATGTTTGTTAAATAATTTACTTATTGTAATTGCTAAGCCCCAAGAATTATAGTAATTCCATTTATTGTCCCAAACTAAGGCAGCGCTAACTTCCCATTTATTGGGTAAATGAAACCCATATTCTAATCCCAACCGGGTTAAGGTTAGGGTTTTTTCATGCGTGAATTCTGCACCAACCCCGCCTATAAGAATAAGTCGTTTTCCTGGTTTATATAATATTACTGGAACTGAAGCAACAGGATAGGATCGCTCTAAAAGTTCATTATCATCATTTTCAATAAAAAAGGATTCCAAAATAACATCATTTTGAAGACCGATAGCCCATTTGTTTGCAATCCAATAATCAAAATTAAGGGACCACGATGGAAGTGCTAACCACTCAGTCTTTCCTTCTATTTTTCCT
>JBLHIC010000106.1:0-7528 GCA_047614245.1 Flavobacteriaceae bacterium | reverse complement strand
CGATTTCAAAAAATTGATTTTACAAATGTTGCTTTTCTTAAGAAGGTAACCATTCAAACTCGTAAAAGTTCGCAGCTTAAAAAATGGCTTACACTCTTGACGCGACTTGCAGCAATGGCATTCTTAATTCTTGCATTCGCACAACCTTTTACAGCGTCCAAAATGGCTTTAAACACTAAAAAGGAAACAGTCCTTTACATTGACAATTCCTTTAGTATGCAGGCAAAAGGAGATCAAGGGCCTCTGTTTCAGCGTGCGGTTCAAGATTTATTTGAGAGTACAACCGGGAAGGAAAAAGTTAGCTGGTTTAACAATGATTCTTCTTATAAAAATAGTACCCCGCAGGATTTTAAGAATGACATACTTAGAGTTGCATATTCACAAAAGCAACTCACCCCTACCCAAGTATTATTGAAGGCAAATCAGTTATTCTCAAAGGATCTTGATGCAGATAGAAGATTGATAATGGTATCAGACTTTCAGCAAAAAGAAGCTTTTCCTGAAGTTCCAAATGGTTTAATTGTAGACGTAGTGAAGCTGGTGCCAAATACTATTACTAACTTTTCTATCGACACAGTCTATATCGCCTCAAAAAATTCGAATATTATACAATTAAAGGCCAAGGTCTCTTCATATGGAAAAAGTAGCCAAAGCACCCCGATTTCTTTATATAACGACGATAACCTCATAGCTAAAACTGAGGTGGATTTCAGTAATAATCACGAAAACACAATCACTTTCGATATTGAAAATAATGGCGGGTTTGAGGGGAAGTTAGAACTTACTGACCCAAACCTATCATTTGACAACACGTTATTCTTCAGTATTAATAGTGCCCAAAAGCTTAAAGTTCTTTCTATAAACGAAACAAAGGCAGATTTTTTAAGGCGAATTTTTGATCAAGCAGAATTTGATTATTCACAACAATCATTTAAGAACTTAAATTACAGCGAAATTCCATCACAAAACTTTGTAATTCTAAATGAACTGAATGAAGTGCCACTTTCCCTTGTAACTGCGCTGAAGTCTTTTAGTGACAATGGAGGTAGTTTATTAATCATACCGTCTTTAGACGCTACTGTAAATAGTTATAGTGATTTACTGAATGTATTTGAGTTAGGTAATTTTTCAGAGTTTAAAAAACAAGAGAAAAAGATAACACAAATCGTTTTTGATCATCCGTTGTATCGAGACGTCTTTGAAAAACGGGTCGTAAACTTTCAGTATCCTAAAGTTAATTCGTATTTCAACATAGAATCGAAAGCAACTTCCACGCTAAAATTTGAAGACGGGAACCCATTTTTAATTCAGAAAAACAACACCTATTTATTTGCGGCCCCTATTAATTCGGAAAACTCAAATTTTCAAAATTCGCCTTTGATCGTTCCAACCCTATACAATATGGCTCAGCAGAGTATAAATTTGTCTAAGCTCTATTATACAATTGGTGAGTTAAACGATTACTCAGTTCCCATTTCACTCATACAAGACGAAATTTTAACTTTAAGGGATAGTCTGCTTAACTTTATTCCTATTCAACAATCTAAAGCAAATCAAGTAAATATAAAAACTAGCGACGATCCTTCTATAGCTGGAACCTTTAATATTGAAAAGGGTAAAGAGTTTATTGAGCATGTGAGTTATAATTATAATCGCAATGAAAGTTCACTTCAATATGCCGATCCCATAAATTGGCAAGGAGTAGAAGTATTTAACAGTATTAGCGATTTATTTAATAGTATTGCAGAAGATAATACAGTCAATAATTTTTGGAAATTATTTGCAATTTTAGCACTGCTATTTCTCATTTTTGAAATGCTATTATTAAAGTTTTATAAAGGTTAGATAATGGCCCTATAAAGTTTGAAAACTAAAGAATACGAATTGAATCTTTAAGAAAATGAACATTCTATTAAAATCCGCCATCATTGTCGATATAGGCAATAAGCATCATCTAAAGAAGAGAGATATTTTAATTGAAAATGGGGTGATCAAAAAAATAGGCGCTAAGATTATCAAATCTGGTAAGGAGAAAGAGATTTTCCTTCCCAATCTGCATGTCTCTAAAGGTTGGTTTGACCCAAGTGTTTCTTTTGGTGAACCTGGATATGAAGAACGTGAGACAATTGAAAATGGGTTGAAAACGGCAGCTTTGAGTGGTTTCACAGACGTTGCTGTAAATGCAAATTGTTTTCCCGTAACAGATAATAAAGCAAATATTCAATATTTAAAATCGAAAGCAAATGGGCACGCGGTGAGCCTCTACCCGATCGGCTCTCTTACATTGGAAAGTAAAGGTGTGGATTTAGCCGAATTATTTGATATGAAAAACGAAGGTGCCATCTCCTTCTATGATTATAAAAAACCCATACAGAACCCGAACCTACTAAAAATTGCGCTACAATATGCCCAAGGTTTTAATGGAATGGTTCAGTCATTTCCTTTGGAAAAATTAGTTGCTCAAGGTGGAATGATGAATGAGGAAATTAATAGTACTCGCTTGGGCTTAAAAGGAATTCCGGCCTTGGCCGAAGAACTTCAAATAACTAGAGATTTATACATTCTAGAATATACTGGTGGAAAACTTCATATCCCAACTATATCAACAAAGAAATCGGTTGAGCTTATAAAAGATGCTAAAAAGAAAGGGCTTAATGTAAGTTGCAGTGTTGCAGTAGCGAACTTATACCTTACCGACGATACATTAGAGAGTTTCGATACGAGTTATAAACTGATGCCACCGCTCCGAACAAATGAAGATACCAAAGCGCTATTGAAAGGTTTGAAAGAAGGAATAATTGATGGAGTCACTAGTGATCACGATCCTATAGATATTGAAAATAAAAAAACGGAATTTGATCATGCATTTTTTGGAAGCATCGGATTAGAAAGTTCATTTGGCGCTTTAAACAGCCTCATTGACCTGGAAACAACTATTACCGCGTTAACTGCTTTGAGAGGTGTTTTTGGATGTTTAACTAAAGAATTAACGGAAGGTTCAATGGCAAATTTAACCCTATTCGACCCTAATGTCGAATGGACGTTTAAAGAGGATGATATCTTGTCAACATCAAAGAACGCAGCATTTTTGAAAAGTAGGCTAAAAGGAAAAGCATATGGAATCTACGCTAATAAAAAACTGCTAATACAATAGAGATGATGGAATCTATTACCGGAAAGACCAAGGCATTACTGGCCTATGCAACATTCGTTGGGTTTTTAATTGCAGCTTCA
This sequence comes from Flavobacteriaceae bacterium, assembly GCA_047614245.1. Lineage (GTDB taxonomy): Bacteria > Bacteroidota > Bacteroidia > Flavobacteriales > Flavobacteriaceae > Ulvibacter. The sequence continues at coordinate 4,294 of JBLHIC010000106.1, read as the reverse complement.
ATGAATGCCAATGAAAAGGATGAGTTTGCTACTTGGCATATAAAGAACATGTTTGGAATTATCCTAATATGGATTGTTTCGCTTGTAACACAGTTTAATATTCATCTCCTAACTGGTGATGTTCTTCAACTCATAAGTATCCTTTCCCTAATTTACTCCTTGGTTATGGCTATTCAGGATAAAAAACAGGGAGTGCCATTCTTAAGTGAAAAATTCCAACAATGGTTTACATTTTTGGATTAGATAGTTTATATTTAGGGATATAATTTCTATAACGTCTAAATACTTTAATATGTCAGATACATCTTCAGATAACGGAAAAACCGTCGCCATTATATCGTATATCACTCCTATTGGATGGATAATAGCGTTCATAATGAACAACAATGATAAGACAGATTTTGGATCCTATCACATTAGGCAAGCGCTCGGGATCTTTTTAGCTTGGTTTTTATTAGGGATTATTAACTCTTATCTGAGTATAGCAATATTAGGCTGGATTGTTGAATTAGGTTTAATAGTATTTTGTATTCTAGGACTTATTGGAGCAATTCAAGGTGAAAAAAACCCAATTCCTTTGCTAGGCGCTCAGTTCCAAGAATGGTTTAAGAGCATTGGATAAACAAAAAACTCAGTCCTTATTGTGTCGTTATTTGCTGAATGAATTCAGTAGTACCGGCATAATTTATTTAATAAACTATGAAACAGCACTTATCTCTCGAACATAATTACAAAGCACCAACGAATCCTAATGAATCGTCTCCAGTGATTATCATGTTACACGGATTTGGTAGCGATGAAAATGACCTTTTTTCGTTTGCGAGTGACCTGCCTGACCACTATACCATTATTTCCTTAAAGGCCCCTATTCCAATGCAACCCTCTGGAAATGCTTGGTATAATATATATTTCGATAGTTCTGAGGGAAAATTTAGTGACACCGAGCAAGCAATAAAATCAAGAGATCTAATCGGGGATTGTATTGATGAGATAATTGAAAAATATAATGTGCAAAAAGACAATATTACGCTCTTGGGTTTTAGCCAAGGTACGATATTGAGTTTTGCGGTAGCCCTAAGTTACCCAGAGAAAATTAAAAATGTAATTGGACTAAGTGGTTATATAAATGAAGATCTCTTGGTGGATGGTTTTGAAAATAATAATTTCAGCAATCTAAAAATTTATTCTTCACATGGAAGTGTAGATCAGTTAATACCAGTTGATTGGGCTAGAAAAACCGAACCTTTTTTAAAGAAATTAAATGTTAATTGCACCTATTCCGAATTCCCTGTAGGTCACGGTGTTGCCCCTCAGAACTTTCATGAGTTCAAGCAATGGCTCGAGAATAATTAATGGTGATTTGTGATTCGGAAAATTAAAAAATTATTTTCTAAACCTACAACTTTGACTCTCTGAATCTTTGATTCTCTGTAAATCCAAGAATCTAAATATGAAACTTAATTAGGATACAAAACCGAACCAACTGCGCTCAATTGCAACTCCATTTTATCATCAAAAAAGTATTCTAAAATCATTTCTCCCCATGAACTACCGTCCGAAAAGTCAGCTATTATCCATCGATGATTAAGGAATTTTAATTTGTTAATTCTCATAGCTCCTTTTGTGCCTGCAAAGGGTATTAGACTATTTCCACCATTTTCTGAAATCTGATCATAGATTGCATCTGCCACTTGCTGCTCGACTTTTACAGCTTCGAGTCCTAAGTTTTCGAAATAGGTCATTGCGTTTTCATTCCCTTGCAGTGTAAAATAATTAAGGTCAGCAATTCTATCATTTAAAACTTCAATTGAATCTAATCCTATAATTTTCTTTTCAGTAAGGGCAGTTATTTTCTTATCCTGAGATTCAAAAATTGTTTTTTCGTTCATATACTGAAATATGACAAATAAAAGGGCGAAAAAAAAGAGGTACATAAAAATTTTATTCTTCATAATTTATACGGTGATTTTTAATTTGTCATAGCTTAGAAAGACGTTTTCTGGGAGTTTTTTTTCAACTTCATCGTGAAACCCCAATAAATGGCTGATATGAGTCAAGTATGCGATGCCCGGATTTACCTTTTCAATAAACTCTAGTGCTTCGGAAAGGTTAAAGTGAGAGTAATGAGGCTCTTCTCTTAATGCATTAATAACTAAAACCTTCGTATTCTTTATTTTTTCAATTTCCGAATCTGATATGGTCTTTACATCTGTTAGGTAAGTAAAACCTTCAATCTTATATCCCAGAACAGGCAAACTATCGTGAAATGCTCGAATAACCGTCACATTTTTTTCTCCAATGACAAAGTTTGAATTTTCATTGATTTCAATTTCATCGATGGCGGGTGCTCCTGGATATTTATTTTCAGTTTCAAAGATATAGCCGAATCTTTGGTGCAATGCCTTAAAAACTCTCCTTTCAGCAAAAAAAGGAATATTGCCTTGTTTAAAATAATAGGGACGGATGTCATCGATTCCCGCTGTATGATCGCTGTGTTCGTGGGTAATTAAAATCCCATTTATATGTTTCACGTCTTCACGAAGCATTTGTTGTCGAAAATCTGGTCCACAATCAATAACGTAATTGTAATTCTCCCAGCATAATAAAACAGAAACTCGCAGCCTCTTGTCCTTCAGATTTGCACTCTTATTCACGGGATGATCGTTCCCAAGAATAGGAATTCCTTGCGATGTTCCAGTACCTAAAAAAGTGACCTCCATATTTTCTTTCTAAAAAGATAAAATTATAGCTATTTATAATCCTGAGCGCAACAATATGTGTTTTATTTCATATTTCCTATGTTAATTATTTCATAAGTCGTTCCCAGAACTTATAAAACCTTTTGCTTCTATCAGATTTTCAGCATTTTGACAAAGGCTATCCAACGTATTTCACGAGCTCAGGACATGGATATATTGAGTTCTTAAGTAATTTTACTTGTTATAAAGCTGTTATGCGAGGTGCTTATGTTGATAACGACCAGAACCATTACATCATCTAGAGTTTTTATGTGCCCAGTTATGTGACAGTTTTACACGTAATTGCTACTACAAAGCGATTAGAGACGACAGATTCTAGAGCTGAAACCAAAAAACAAACCGAATCAATAGGTGCTAAGTTTATTGAAGTAGATACGGATGGGGAAGAATTATACACTGTCCGCGCAGAGGTTGTTTCCGAATATTACGTGCAGAGACAAAAAGAAGCTGTGAATAAATCACTCTTTAATGCCGATTTGGCTATTACAAAGGCCTTGGTACATCGAAGAAAGTCACCAGTTCCTATTATAAAAGAACAGATCGATAAGAGGAATAATGGTGCCGAAATAATTGATCTAGCAAGTCTAATATTTGGAATGCCTATTTTGGAAGCTGAGAAAGCAAACCAAATTATTATTAATAAAAGAAGTATGAAACCTGGTCATGCTAGTATTGAAAATTAACTCTTTTATAATCAAAAAATATCCCTGTTATTTGGAGATGCCAAAGAGGTAATTCAAGCTTTAATTACCAAAATTCGTAGAATGTAATTTTGATATTTATTGAACTACTTATACCAAAACGGTTCAAGAAATTGAAAACATATCCTTTTAGTTAAAAGAAGTATATATTTTTCTTTAAGTCGTGAATTTAATACCTTTGTTCGGAAGAAAGATAATACCTAATTGCTATGCCTAAATATATTTCAGGAGATAAAGAATTTGAAGAGATTCCCTCTATTAGAAATAAAGCACTACGAATAAATCTAAACGAACACATATACGGAACCTTTGCTGAAATTGGGGCTGGACAAGAGACAGTTCGTAACTTTTTTAGAGCCGGCGGAGCTTCGGGGACTATAGCAAAAACTGTGTCAGCCTATGACAAAGACTTCAGTGATGCAATATATGGGATTGAAAATGATCGTCGTTATGTAACCGAATCTAGGTTAAAAAAAATGCTTCATCATGAAGGTAAATTGATAGAGGAGCGTATTAAGCGAGAGAAACATCCAAATAAGCTGTTCTTCTCATATGCCAATACGGTAGCTACTATTGATTTTGCTAAAAAATATAAGGGCCATGGTTGGCTTGGAATTCGCTATCAAGTGGATCCAAATGAAGATTACAACGAAATAACGCTACACATTCGTTTTCATGAAAACGATGCTATTTTACAACAAATTACCCTCGGAATATTAGGTGTAAACCTAATATATGGTGCTTATTATAAGCACGATGCACCAAAGAAACTTCTTCGTTATTTATATGACCACATAGATAAAGATAAGATTGAAATCGATACTATTAATTTTT
>JBLHIC010000105.1:0-7651 GCA_047614245.1 Flavobacteriaceae bacterium | reverse complement strand
AGTATTGGAGAAAGTCCAAGTAAGAAATATGAAGTGGAATTATCTCAAAATATTAATGAGCAAAGTCCAGCTGAACAAGAGGATGCTAAATCAACCGAGAAACTGAACCCTTTTACTTCAGTCGATAAAATTCTTATTACACTTTCAACGCTTTGTGGATTGCTCTATTTATTTAATGATCCTATTTCCAAGGTGAGTGATTCGAGCCTGTTAGGGTTTTCAGTTGGAAGTTATGATGGGTCAACAGTAACCATTTTAGTTGGTCTAGTAATGTTCTTGTACCTTATTATAACAAGAGTTGGTAGATACGAAAGAGTAGTTAGGGATAAAATTATAGCAGTCTCTATTTTTGGTCTTTTTACCGTTTTCTTTTTCGCGGCATTTGAACAATCTCTAGGCTCGATGACAATTTTTGCTAGAGATTATACCGAGCGTTCATTAACTGGATCTTCAGCGATGATCTTTAAGATTGTGGACCTTATTTTAACCGTAGGACCACTCGCTATTATTACTTGGGTGCTATATTTATTATTCAGAAAGACCTATACTAAAATTCCATATTCAAACATCATTCTTGCAATTGCCTTTGTTGGACTTTGGATTATCGTTGGTTGGAAATTGAATAGAGAATTTAGTAAAGAAGCTACAGAAGCTCCAGCATCTTGGTTTGGAATTCTGAATTCTTTCTTTATCATCACCTTAGCCCCTTTCTTTTCAAAATGGTGGGAAAGTAAATACAATCCGAGTGCTGCTATGAAATACGGGTTAGGACTTATATTACTGGGTCTTGGCTTCGCAATTTTGGCTTATGGAACAGGAGATATTGCTCAGGGTGCTAAAACAGCTTCAGTAAGTATGATTTTCTTAATTTTTGCCTATTTGTTGCATACAATGGGGGAGTTGTGTTTGTCTCCTGTTGGTTTATCTTATTTGAGTAAATTGGTGCCGGCCAGAATGATTGGGTTTATGTTTGGTATTTGGTATTTAGCCATTGCTATTGGCCAAAAAGCAGCAGGAACTATGGGAGGTATGATTGATAAAATTACAGCTGAGTACTCATTGAGTACTTTCTTTTTAATATTTACGCTAGTCCCAATTGCGGTTGGAATACTATCTATCTTACTTAATCCTTTGCTCAAAAAATTAATGCACGGGGTGCGTTAAGAATACAATACTTTGCTAAAAAAAGCGTTCCATTTTTGGAACGTTTTTTGTTTCATTTTTATAGTTGCCAAAAAATATTTATGATGAAAAAATTATTATTCCTTTTGACTTTATTAGCCGTTGGATACGTAAACGCACAGGAAATAAATTGGATAACAATGAATGAAGCGCTTGCAGCGCAGCAAGAGAATCCAAAAAAGATTTTTATGGATGTCTATACAACTTGGTGTGGTCCTTGTAAAATGATGGACCGAAACACCTTCACTAGTAAAGATGTAATCGACTACATAAATGATAATTATTACGCTGTGAAGTTTAATGCCGAGGGTACTGAAGAAATTACTTTTGAAGATTTTACCTATGCCAATCCAAATTATCAAGAAGGTAGAAAGGGTAGAAATACCACCCACTTCTTTGCAGAGGCCTTAAAACTTCGTGGGTATCCAAGTTTGGTGTTTTTTGGATCGGATGGCACTTTAATTCAGGCAATTCCTGGGTATAAAACACCATCGCAACTAGAAATTTATTTAAAAATGATTGGCACTGATGATTATCTTAAAGTGGTTACAGCAGAAGAATGGGCTGATTACCAGGAAAATTTTAAAGGAACATTCAAAGGGTAGTGCTTTAAGTTAAGTGTTTCGCTATTCAATGATGTGGGCTCCCCTCTTACCGGTATGGTGAAAAGGGAGCTTTTTTTGTACACAGGTGTTTTTCCACCGGATAACATAGCTAGTATAGTTACTTCCATCGGCAATGATTTGTTGCGGATCTATAGAATCAATTAATCGTTCCAGATTTACCTGCGGGCTTTCAGTAAGAATTACTACTGATTTCTGAAAATTCTTCGAATACACACCTAGACTATCTAGGATTAGTATGTTGGTGTTTCTAAATTTAAATGTCTTCGGAATGCCTTCTTCGCAATAATTATTAATTTCTCTATTAATAAGATAGTTCCGAAGGGGGTAGGATGTTTCAAAATTTGCAAGAGAATCGTTTCTGAATAAAGTAAACTGATCATCATTTTTATAGCCAATAAGTGATTTACGACTTTTGTGAAAAACCAACAACTCATTTTGCGATGATTTAAATTTGTCCCAAACAACGAATCCGATTAGTAAATTTAAACTTACTAAAACAAAAATTAAATTTTTGTAATTGAACTTGTACCAAAGTAAAATAAGTGAGGTTAAAAAAAAGTAAGTAGTGAGTGTATTTCCTTCTGTATAATGAATGTCTTGGAAGACAAAGAGTTCTTGATTTGCCACCCAGTTGATGAACTCATTTAAACTTTTAATAAGGAAGTTATACGTTTTAGTAAATTGGTCTGGTAAAAAGTTTAATACCGAAAGAATTATCAATAAGATTCCACCACCTAATAAGATACCAATTACTGGCAACACGACAATATTTGTTAGAAAAAATAACCCCGGGAATTGATGAAAATAATAAATGCTCAATGGCAGCACGCCTAATTGGGCAGCGATACTCACAGTGAAAATACCCCAAAATAATTTATCAATGTAGAACCTAGGACGATAATACCTGCTAAGTTTTGGTTGTACCACTATGATAGAGAATACGGCCAAATAACTCAATTGAAAACCAACGTGGAATAGCCAAAGCGGATTGATAAGGATTAATAAAAAAAATGACAGAAAAAGATTGTTTATAGTACTTGATTCTCTATTGATATTTTTAGCAATGGCGAAGATTGAAAACATGGTCACTGCGCGAGTTACGGAAGGAGAAAGTCCAGTGACAAATGCGAAAAACCAAAGACAAAAAATTATTAGAAAACTCTGAATAAAATTTCCCCATTTTAAGCGGTTTGTGAATGATAATATGAAAGTTAAAATGAAATATAATATACCTACATGTAAACCCGAAACTGCGAGAATATGTACTGCTCCGGCTTTGGCATAACTGCTATAGAGGTCTTTATTTATATCTTTTTTTTGTCCCAAAACAAGGGCTTGGATTATCGCACGTTCATCAAAACCTAATGACGTCTGTTTCAATTTTTCAAGCAAATAATTCCGTAATCCCTCAGCTTGACCTTTAAGAGTAATTGATCCAACCGTTTTCATTAAAATACGTCGATTCTTAAACTGTATTTGATCATATATACCTAAAGTTTCCATGTATTTGGAATAATTAAATTGACCCGGATTTAAGGGTCTAGGAATGGGTTTAAGGGTTGTCTTTAATAAGATCTGATCGTCAATAAATAAAGGTCCTGAAGTGCTGTCTTTCTGGATGAGTATTAAAATAGTGCCTGATGTTGATATTCCATTAATAGCTTCAACTTTAGCGATATATTTTCGATTGTAATTGCCTGGTTTAAGTATGTCGGTGATCTTTAGTTGGAAGAAATCTGTGGTTTTTTCTGACGAGATATGCGAATAATGATTTGGTTGAAAGAGCGGAAGTTGGATCTGATAATTACAATATCCAATTGTGAAAAAACTCATGTAGGAAACTATTCCGTATACAGAATTCTGATATAATTGATTACGAGTTAATAGCCAAAGAATTAATAGCACTGCAACTAGTATGACTGTGGCTTTTAAAAAGAATATGGATTGAAAAGCAGAGAAATGTCCAGCAACTATTCCCAAAGTAGTAAGAATAGAAAAACGAATTATTAAATAATTGATAAACTTCACACTCAATGATTATGAATGGGGAGCAGCGGAATTTTAAAGATAGTAATTTTACATAACTCGGCGAGCTTCTACGAATGCACTTTTCCAATAACCTTCATCCATAGACGAAATAATCACCCCTTTTGAAGTCGTTGAATGTATAAAAATAATTTCGCCTTTTCTCGAGCCTACTACTAATCCAACGTGATTAATAGATTTTTTACTTTTGCTAGTTTTGAAGAAAACCAGATCCCCTTCAGCACTTTTCGATAAAGAAATGGGTTTCCCCGTTTTTGCCATATCTCTTGAGACTCGAGGCAGTGTTATTTCTTCTTTGCCAAAAGCAATAAAAACTAAACCTGAACAATCCATACCCTTTTTGGTGGTGCCTCCAAATTTATAACGAGTACCTTTAAAAGTCTTAGCGTAGGAGACAATCTTATTGACCTTAGTATTTTTTGAAGTTTTCGATATTTTCTCTGTCTTGCCTACGTTTCTGGAAGAAGCTGATTTTGAACTTCCACAAGAACTTAGAAAAAGAGATAGGATGGCTAGTAGGAGTAGCTTTTGCATGATAGGATTCGGTTTTGTTAAAATTATGAAAAATAATCTAACTTTTACTAATCGCTTCAAAAATAAGATTTGCAGTTTTAGCACTTGCGCCTTTACCTCCTAATCTCTGCTCCAAATCGTAGTAGTCTAAAAATAACTTAGCTCTTTGATATGGGTTTAATATTTTAGCGAGCTCTTGCTCGAGTTTTTTAGTATTGAAATCCGTTTGGATTAATTCGGTTACCACTTCTTTGTCCAAAATTAAATTAACAAGCGAAATGTATTTTAGATTAATAACTCGTTTGGCAATTTCGTAGGAGATACGATTCCCTTTATAACAGACTACTTGTGGTACTTTGAACAGAGCTGTTTCTAAAGTGGCCGTCCCAGATGTAACCAAAGCCGCAGTCGAAATACTTAATAGATCGTAGGTTTTGTTTAGCAAAAGATGAACGTTCTGTCTTTTTATATAAGGAGCGTAAAACTCGGCCTCCTGACTAGGTGCTCCGGCAATTACAAATTGATACTCTTCGAAATTATCGACCACAGAAAGCATTACAGCAAGCATTTTTGAAATTTCTTGTTTCCGACTACCAGGGAGCAATGCCACGATAGGGCGGTCGTCTAAACGATTTTCTTTTTTGAAAGTAATTGGGCTAACTAATTCTTTATTTGCTATGGCATCAATCAATGGGTGCCCTACGAAATGTACTGGAAAACCGTGTTTCTCTTCGTAAAACTCTTTCTCAAACGGGAGGATCACATACATAGCGTCTACGTCACGTTTTATACTTGCAATTCTCCCCTCTTTCCAAGCCCAAATTTGAGGTGAAATATAATAGTGTGTTCGATAATTCTTAAGTTTGGCCCATTTCGCGATTCGAAGGTTGAAACCTGGATAATCAATAAAAATGATTATATCTGGCTTAAATGAATCTATGTCTTTCTTACAGAGCGTGATATTTTTTAGTATAGTTGTTAAGTTAAATAGAACCTCAATGAAGCCCATAAAAGCAAGTTCCCGATAATGTTTGACAGGATCGCCTCCAACTTCCTTCATCAGATCTCCACCCCAATAACGAAATGTTGCATCTACATCTTGTAGCTTCAAGGCTTTCATCAAGTTGGCGCCGTGCAAGTCTCCAGATGCTTCGCCTGCTATGAGATAATACTTCATTTTGGTATATATTTAATAAATACTCTGGGGATAAAAGTTTAATAAAATTTAGCAACAGCTATTATTATTGCCGCCAATAGCGTTGCCGCAATTACACCTCGCGCCCTATAATATTTCTTCTTTTTAAGAAAAATAAAAAAAACTCCTAAGTTCAATAAAGCTCCTAGGGCAATTATATTTCCTAATACATCTTGCTCTAAAGCAATTTCTAAAGTAGTCTCTAATTCGTACTTTGAAAAAAAGAAAATATAAAGATAACTTCCGGAAATATTAGCAACAAGCCCAATTAAAAAACCAATTAGAATTTCCTTTCCAATTTTTTGTTTCATTATATATTCCAAGTATTGATGTCTTTAATTGCATGGTGGGCTGTAAGATCAAATTGGACCGGCACCACCGAAACATAACCATTATGTAAGGCCCACTCATCCGTGTCTTCACCCTTATCGTTGTTCACAAATTCACCTGTTAACCAATAGTAATCACGGCCAAGCGGGCTCGTTCGTTTGTCAAACCTTTCCTCCCAATGCGCATTCGCTTGCCTGCAGACTCGTACCCCTTTAATCTCGTTTTCAGATAATTTTGGTATGTTCACATTTAGGACTACCCCATTTGGCAGACCATGCTCAATACATTGCTCAACCAAGAGTTTGATATATTTTTTTGAAGCTTCAAAGTCAGCTTCCAGTGAATAATCCAGTAAAGAAAAGCCAATTGATGGAATGCCAAGTGTTCCAGCCTCTACCGCGGCACTCATTGTTCCGCTATATATTACATTAATTGATGAATTACTTCCATGATTTACGCCGCTCACACATAAGTCTGGCTTGCGTTTTAAAATTTCGTTTACGGCAATTTTCACACAATCTACAGGAGTTCCGCTACAACTATATTCAATTTGAGGCTCTCCTTTCACAACAGTTATCGCATTACAATAAAGGGTGTCATTAATTGTGATTGCATGTCCCATAGCACTCTGAGGTGCATCTGGGGCAACTACATAAACATCCCCAAACGTATTCATTACCTCTATAAGTGTTCTAATTCCAGGGGCAGTAATTCCGTCATCGTTAGTTACGAGGATAAGGGGTCTTTTTTTTGACATACAAGGGTTTTAAACAAACAAAAGTACAATTATTAAATTTCAAATAACAGGGTCTAATTATGGTTTCTTGAACAGTCATTAAGTATTTGCCTGTTCAGTTACTTCCTTTAATTGATCTTTGTTTTCAGCTTAGAAAGTTGCGGGACTTATAAATATATTCCTTCTTCTTTTTTATGATTTTTTGATATTAGGTTGTTTAACAAAAAATTAATATCATAATACGCAACTGGCACGGTTTTTTGTATAATTTAGTCAGTTGCTAATAAATTTAAGTTGATCAATATGAAATTAATGAAAAATAATTTGAAGATATTATTCTTAACTGTATTTGTGGCGGCAGCATCCTGCAGTTTTACCACAAAGGAATTCAATGACCCAGACAAGGATAAACTTCTTCTTGATTTAATAAGTTACGTTTTACAAAAAGGACATTACGACTCCAAAGACATTAACGATGCTTTTTCTGCCGAAATATATAAGGACTTTATAAATAGTCTTGATCCCCTTAAACGATACTTTCTTGTCTCCGATATAAAAGAGTTCAGTAAATACAAAACTGAAATTGATGATCAAATAAAGAATAAAGAATTGACTTTTTTCGATTTGGTTTTCAACCGTTTTACCGAAAGGATGGAGGATGCCAAAGGAATGTATGAAAAAGTGTTGGAGACCCCTTTTGATTATAATAAGAATGAAGTTATTAATGTGGACTATGATGAACTAGCCTATGTTTCGACTAAAAAGGAAATGTTCAAACGCTGGAGATGGCAGCTAAAATTTTCTACAATTCCTTCCTATTATGATCTTATTGAAGAGACAAATACCTCAGTAGAGAGAAAGAAAGAAGCAGCTTTCAAAGGAGAAGAATATGAGCCAAGTGATAATGAGAATCTATCATTGGTAGAAATGGAAGAGAAATCTAGAAAAACCACCAGAACTTCACTAACAGAATATTTTGATTTTACGAATGATCTTGAACGAAAGGATTACTTCGCTGTTTTT
>JBLHIC010000104.1:0-7665 GCA_047614245.1 Flavobacteriaceae bacterium | reverse complement strand
AATTCAATCTTACTATCTCCACACTTGAAAAATGAAGTTGCGACTCCTTCGCTCTCTACTTTTTCAGTTTTATAATGGGCCGCCCCCAATAAGCTCTCATAAACTTTATTGGCTTCTTCAATATTCTTGACTGCAATCCCAATATGCTCTATTTTATTCATAAAAAACACAATTTATTAGTCAAAAATACGGTTTATACCAATTAGCGAGTGAAATGAGACCTAAATAATTTGAATTATAGTGTGCTTAGATGAAATAGAAAATAAAAGAATAGCCTTAGCTATGGTTCTATTCTATCTTGAAATGTAAGTGCAATAGAAGCGAATTATTAGGCTTATTTTATTTGTTAAGTGGTATTATTTCTTTTTATACGTTTAAAATAATTATTGTAGACTACTTTTGCAAAATGGAAGAAACTAACAGACAGAAAAAGATTGCAGGAGTTTTGCAAAACGATCTTGCCAATGTATTGCAGAATATGCTCCGTGAGACAGGTCAGAAAGGAATCCTTATTTCGGTAAGCAAAGTCAATGTAACGACAGATCTTTCCATCGCCAAAGTTTACGTGAGTGTTTTCCCTCCAGATAAAGCAAGTGCAATTGTCACAGAGCTTAACGAAGTAAAACCGCAGGTTAAACATCAAATTGCGCAACTTACAAGACACCAGCTGCGAAAAATGCCTGAACTAAGTTTTTACAATGACGATTCTTTAGAATATATTGAGACTATTGAACAGGCAGTAAAAGGCAAAGAGGACCCTATAGCAGACCCGGAGTTACTGCCAAAACGAAAAAAAGCATAGTGAACTTTCCGTTTTATATTGCTAAGCGTTACTTGTTTTCTAAAAGCAGCACCAATGCGATTAACATTATTACAGTAATTGCGGCCATTGGAGTAGTTGTGGGTGCCATGGCTCTATTTATTGTGCTTTCTGGTTTTGCAGGACTCAAAGATTTTAGCCTTCAGTTTACAAATGTATTTGATAGTGACCTTAAGATTATGCCCGCAAGTGGCAAGACTATTACATTTACTAAATCTTCCGAAGCAAAATTAGCAAGCATAGAAGGCGTTGCAGCATATTCAAAAATTATTGAAGAACGTGTATTTCTTCATTTTAGAGATAAAAACGAAATTACCTATATAAAAGGGGTCGATGAAAACTATGCCTCGGTAAATCCAGTTGACAGTATATTAATCTATGACTCCTGGTTCAATACAAATGAAAAAGAAGTGGTTATTGGAATTGGAACTTCTCAAAAGCTATCCTTAGGTACTAGAGATTATGGTAATTTATTGGAAATTTACGTGCCTAAGCCTTATAAAGGGCAGAGTATTGATCCCAGCCAAGTTTTTAATAAAGAAAGTGTTGTGGTTGCTGGTATTTACGATATTAACGAAGACTTAAACAGTAAATATGTATTCTCAGATATTGATTTTGCGCGATCACTTCTGACAATAGACAGTACTAAAGTCTCTTCCGTTGAATTAAAGTTACTTGAAGGTGTCTCAGAAGAAAATATAAGAGAGCAATTAAGCGCTCTTTTTCCTGAAGAAATTCTTGTAAAAAACAGAATTCAGCAAAATGACGCACTCTATAAAATGTTGAATACTGAAAACCTTGCCGTTTACCTGATCTTCACTTTAGTGCTAATCATTGCGTTGTTTAATGTGATTGGTTCTATTATTATGATGATTCTAGACAAACGGAAAAATATTAAAACGCTCTTTAATATTGGAGCAAGCCTAAGAGATATAAGGCGTATTTTCTTTCTACAAGGGGCCTTAATGACTTGTCTAGGAGGGGCATTAGGTATTACACTTGGAGTTATTGCAGTATGGGCGCAACTGCGTTTCGAGTTCATTAACATTACCGCCTCTTTACCTTATCCCGTAAAACTGAACGCAATTAATGTCGTGGTTGTTTTTGTTACCATTACAGTATTGGGATTAGTCGCTTCAAAAATTGCGTCGAGCCGAGTACGCGAGAAACTGCTTAATTAGACGAACTGAAAATCCCCAAACTTTTGCATTACTTCTTCAAATGCGGCAAATACAGCAGCCGAATCATCGCTTGTCACCATTTTCATTCGATGTTCCTTAAAGTTTGGTATTCCTTTAAAGTAGTTGGTGTAATGGCGACGAGTTTCGAAGACTCCTAATTTTTCACCTTTCCAGTCAATGGCCATTTCCAAATGTCTTTTGGCGGCCTTAACTCGTTGCTCCATGGTTGGAGGAGCACAATGCGTCCCCGTTTCAAAATAATGCTTAACCTCTTTAAAAAACCAAGGGTATCCAATACTTGCCCGGCCTATCATAGCCCCATCAAGCCCATATTTATCACGCATCTCCATTGCCTTTTCAGGAGTATCTACATCCCCATTTCCGAATATAGGAATGTGCATTCGAGCATTGTTCTTTACATCAGAAATCGGTGCCCAATTCGCATCTCCTTTATACATTTGAGCTCTAGTTCGCCCGTGTATTGAAATGGCCTTACAACCAACATCTTGAAGTCTTTCAGCAACCTCTACAATTTTTATTGAATCCTCATCCCATCCCAGTCGGGTTTTTACTGTAACAGGCAGCTTTGTGTGTTTTACCATTGCCTCAGTAAGACTTACCATAAGGTCTATGTCTTTCAAAATACCTGCTCCGGCTCCTTTACTAACAACTTTTTTAACCGGACACCCAAAATTAATATCAATAATATCCGGGCCACTGGCTTCAACGATTTCAACGCTACGCAACATAGATTCTAAAACTGCTCCGAAGATTTGAATCCCAACGGGACGCTCTTTTTCATAAATGTCCAGCTTCATGACACTTTTTGCAGCATCTCGGATCAAACCTTCCGAAGAAATAAACTCCGTATAAACGACATCGGCTCCCTGTTCTTTACAAAGTGCCCGAAAAGGGGGATCACTCACGTCCTCCATAGGTGCTAGTAATAAGGGGAATTCTCCAACGTCTATATTTCCAATTTTTGCCATAAGTGCTGCAAAAATACTCAAATTAACGGTTTCTGAGTTCAGAAACTTTTAGGGTCTGTTTAAACTTTTAAATAATCCTCTCCGCACTTAAAGATGCAGCCCTTTTTTAACTGGGAGCTAAAAGTCCCTCATAAATATATTAACAGGAATATTACTTTTTCGAAATACTGAAAGTACTCCAATTAAATTGCATGGTTTTAAACCCTAAATCAATGAAAGTATTTTGTCTAAAAAAGTCAATTCTAGTCTAATCTGTTACTTTCAGCCGAACTAGAGTTGCGGTTATTATCATTCAATCTTGCATTTCCAAAGTTATATCTAAATCCAAGTCTGAACAGCCTTGTTTCAGCTCTAGCAAAATAGCTATTATCCTGATTGTAATAATTTGTAGTAACGGGAAATGTATTCGTGTCGAAGATATCATCAACTCCAACTGTTATGCTCGCCCGCTTATTCCAAAAACTTTTTCTAACCGATATAGAGGCATTAAACTGGTTTTTATAATCGTACCCTCCTGTAATAAAATTAGAAATATAAAGCACGTTAAGATCGGCAGTAAGTGTGCGATCTGTGTTGAGGTTGAAATTACTATACATACTGGCATAAAATCCGTACGTGTCATTTGAATATGTTTCTTCTAAACTTTCTACGGAATAGAATTCGTTTTCTAAATAAAATGTGGAAGTAACTAATTGTAAAAACCACCAAGGTTTTATAGAGTCAACAAATACTATGTCGAAGCTATACTGAAAATCTGAAATTAAGTTGGTGTCAATATTTCTTAGCACGCGATTTTGATTGTCCTGAAAAGTTAAAATGCTCAAACTATTCTTAAAGTGCTGATAGTAGAGCTCAAAAAACAACTTGTTCTTATAATCATAACTAAGGGTAATTTTATTTTCAATTGCGGGAACCAAATTAGGGTTTCCGGCATTGTAATTATTCTCCGTAATAAAATACTTAAAAGGATTTAAACTCTGATATCGCGGTCTCTGAATTGCCCTTTTGTAACTTAACCCAAGACCACTGTTTTCGGATAATTCGTAATGTATACTCGCGGTTGGAAACAACTCAAAGTACTTCTGAGTCTCTAGTTTTCCCAAAGAGCGTGAAATCGCATTTATAAAAGTATATTCTCCTCTTAAGCCTCCCGTTAGATTCCATTTTTGAAAATCTATTTGATAAGACACATACTCCGCATAAATATTCTCCTTGTAATTAAAATCATCTGACAAGGTAGAATTTAACAGAATATCATTAATATCGATGTCGAAAAAATCCAATTTACTATTGGTGTCAATATCGCTATATTTGATGCCAGCCTTTAAATCTCCTGACAAAACTGATGTGTTCACATCAGCCTGTCCTGTAAATATTTCACTGCTTTGATTAGCGTTTGTATTAAACCTATTGTTTCTAAGTAAAGAACCCTCTGGCAAAAAGAAGTCGGTATCTACACTTTGAAATTGTTCATTATTATAATCGATATAATTCGCTGCTACTGTAAAGGTAGAGCCTTCCTTGTCTAACTCAATTTTGTACTCCAAACCAAAAGAAAGGTTGGAGGTGTCATACTCCAATGCGCTTGCTGTAGTAAATGTAGAGTCAAGTTGCTGCTGGGCACTGTATATCTCCGCTAATCCGTAGTTGTTAAATGTTTTATTTGGGGACGCTGAAATATTTGCAGAAAAGCCCAGTGTCTGATTTGTAGCAATATTAAGATCTAAAATTAAATTAGCCTGATGCGCATTTGATCGTGCTACTTTCTCAAAATGAGTCTTCCATATTGAATTAACCGCGCCATTCGATTCGAAATACTGAATGCTATTCTGATCTTCTTTATAGTCTTTACGAGGACTAAAACTATAGCTTCCATAAAGGTTAATCCACTTGTTCTTATAGAAATGAGAAGTGCCTATATTATATTTTGAAAAGACTCCCTGTTCATAGGTTCCATTCACGCTGCCTTTGTATCCAATTGAAATTGCTTTCGAAGTAATGATATTAAGGGCTACTCCTGCTTCTGCGTCAAATTGCGCAGATGGATTTGTTATTACTTCGACCGATTTAATAAAAGATGCGTCAATACTTCGAAGTAACGAAACAACTTCAGAAGAGGAAAGATAAACTCTCCTGCCGTTCAAATAAATCGCAGGGGCTGTAAACCTAACCTCTATTTTTTCGCCAATAATTACAACTCCTGGCGTTTTCTTTAGTAAATCAAAAGTATTACCTACAGAGAGTGACGAATTTTCTACATTAAAAACAAGCTTTTCACTAGTTTTCTGAATTGTTGGCCTTTTGGCGTTGACAACAACAGTATTCAAAAACTCGAGATCCTCTTTCAAAATGAGGACACCTATGTTTTTTGCTGATACTAACTCAATATTCTGTTCAATTGTTGAAAAGCCAATAAAACTAAAGGTTATTTTGTACGTATCGTCTTTAACGTTTTTAATCTGAAACTTCCCTTTTTCATCTGTTGTTACACCTTTAAATGGTTCGGCAGTATCTTTCTGAAATAATAAAACGTTGACAAGAGATAATGGATTATTACTCTCATCTTTTAGTATGCCAGTAATAGTTGAGTTTTGAGAAAACAGAATGCTCACACTAAAAAATAGTAATATAAAGGTGTGGTTTTTCAATTCCTGTGTTAAAATATTAAGGCGCTCATTCAACTCCCTAAAAGATTGTAATTGTCGTTTTATTCAGTCTTATATTTTTAACGGGGGGAGGTTTTTTCAACCATAAAAAAAGCTAATACCACAAATATGTCATTATTTTTGAGAAATATTAATATTAAACAATGTTTTTTCTAACCTAAAACTAAGCTACCTAATAAAACTAGCTTTTTAAGTTATATTTGCACTCTTAAGAGATGGAGTTATTATTTTATGAAGAACATTAGAAATTTTTGCATAATTGCACATATAGATCACGGGAAAAGCACCCTTGCTGATAGGCTTTTGGACGCCACTGGAACCGTAACCTCCAGAGAAAAACAAGAACAATTACTCGACAGTATGGATCTCGAAAGAGAACGTGGAATTACAATAAAAAGCCATGCAATTCAGATGGAGTACATGTATGAAGGCGAAAATTATATTCTAAACCTCATCGATACCCCAGGACATGTAGATTTTTCATACGAGGTTTCTCGTTCTATAGCTGCCTGTGAGGGCGCTTTACTAATCGTAGATGCCGCTCAAAGCATTCAAGCCCAAACCATTTCTAATCTATATCTTGCTTTAGAGAATGATCTAGAAATTATTCCAGTTTTAAATAAAGTAGACCTCCCTTCTGCAAATATTGAAGAAGTGACAGATGACATCGTTGATCTATTAGGATGTTATCCCGAAGAGGTTATTTTAGCTAGTGCTAAAACTGGGGTTGGAATTGAGGAGATCTTAAAAGCTGTTATAGAGAGAGTTCCGGCCCCTAAGGGAAATGTTGATGAACCTCTACAAGCTTTGATATTCGACTCGGTATATAATCCATTTAGAGGGGTGGAAACATATTTTAGAGTCCTGAATGGGGAAATTAAAAAAGGCCAGTATATTAAATTCATGGCAACTGGAAAGTCATATTTTGCCGATGAAGTTGGAACATTAAAGCTAAAACAAGTCCCAAAAACATCAATTAAAGCGGGAGATGTAGGCTACCTTATAACTGGTGTAAAAGAGGCTAAAGAGGTAAAGGTTGGAGATACAGTTACGGATTCTAAAACTCCGACCACAAATGTGATAGAAGGGTTTGAAGATGTAAAGCCAATGGTTTTTGCAGGTATTTATCCTGTAGATACAGACGACTATGAAGAGCTTCGAAACTCTATGGAGAAATTACAATTGAATGACGCTTCTTTAGTATTTCAACCAGAAAGTTCGGCGGCTTTAGGCTTTGGTTTTCGCTGTGGATTCTTAGGAATGCTACACCTTGAAATCATTCAAGAACGTCTTGAAAGAGAATACGACATGACTGTGATTACTACCGTTCCCAACGTATCCTACCTTGCGTACACCCATAGAGATCCGGACACTGCTCTTTTGGTAAACAATCCTTCCGACTTGCCCGAACCTTCCTCTTTAAATAGAGTTGAAGAACCGTTTATAAAGGCGACCATTATTACCAAATCTGACTTTGTTGGGAATATCATGTCTTTATGTATTGAAAAACGTGGCTTGATAACAAGTCAGACTTATTTAACTACGGAAAGAGTTGAACTAACATTCGATATGCCGTTAGCAGAAATTGTTTTTGATTTCTATGATCGTTTAAAAACAGTTTCCAAGGGATATGCATCATTTGATTATTCCCCTATTGGATTGCGAGAATCCAAACTGGTTAAAGTTGATGTTTTATTGAATGGAAATATTGTCGATGCACTTTCTGCCCTTTTACACAAGGACAATGCATACGATATTGGTAAAAAAATGTGTGAAAAACTTCGAACGCTTATCCCGAGGCAGCAATTTGATATTCCAATTCAGGCGGCTGTTGGAGCCAAGATTATATCAAGAGAAACCGTTAAGGCCCTTCGGAAAGATGTAACTGCTAAATGTTATGGAGGTGATATTTCTCGAAAGCGTAAGCTATTAGAGAAACAAAAGAAAGGAAAAAAACGAATGCGACTGGTAGGTAATGTTGAAATCCCACAAGAAGCTTTTATGGCCGT
>JBLHIC010000103.1:0-7737 GCA_047614245.1 Flavobacteriaceae bacterium | reverse complement strand
GCAACGTCAGGTCTTGGTCCTATTAAACTCATATTCCCTGTCAGCACATTAAAAATCTGCGGGAGTTCGTCAAGTTTATTACTTCGGAGCCATCGGCCAAATTTCGTTTCATTTTTCACTATCGAGGCGATATCTTCGTGATTACTCCCTATTAGTGAACGTATTTTATACAAGGTAAACGGTTTTCCAAGTTGACCAATTCGCTCCTGGGTAAAAAAACCAGTTCTATTCAAATCAATAGTTGCCAAAATAAGAAGTAAAACTAAGGGAATTATGGCAAAAAAAAGCAATACTATTGAAATAGATATATCAAAAAAACGTTTTAAAATCCGTTGGTTTCTTGTGAGCATAATAAATATTAAATCGCAAAAGCCAAGAATGCGTATATTGAGAATCTATTTTCGTTTAAATAAACGCTTTGCTCTAACCCATAAAGATGGTTTTCTCTCATCATCATAATAGCCGTATCCATAGCCGTATCCATAGCCATTTTTAGTTTTATCTTCAAAAGAGTTAAGCACAAAACTCAAATTAGTAACTTCACCTCTTTTATACTTCTCATTTATAACTGAAAACATACCTCTCTTCGTATAATTTTGTCGTACCACGTAAATCGTAGCGTCGGCAAACTTAATTAGCCCAAGAGAATCAGAAACAAGCCCCAATGGAGGTGAATCTAAAACGATATAATCATATTGTTCTTTTAACTCCTCAATAAGTAACTCCATACGGTCACTCATTAATAGCTCTGAAGGGTTTGGCGGAATAGGTCCGGAAGAAATAACATCCAAATGTTCTAATCTGGTTTTCTGAATGATAGCATTTAGAGCTCTATCCTGAATTAAATAATTTACCACCCCGATATCGTTATCAAGATTAAAATCTCCAAATATCTTTGGTTTACGCAGGTCAAGACCAACCAAAATCGTCTTCTTTTCACTCAAGGCAAAAACCGATGCAAGATTAATAGAGCAAAATGTTTTACCCTCTCCACTTACAGACGAGGTTACTAAGACCGTTTTTGTCCCTTCAATACCTTGCTTTTTATATATAAACTGAAGGCTGGCACGTATGGTCCTAAATGCTTCCGCAATTGATGATTTAGATTTGTCTAACACCACAAGATTGCCATCTATAGTGCTTTTGCCAACAACACCCAAAATTGGAATTTTTGACAATCGCTTAATATCATTAATGGTATGTACCTTTGTATCAAAAAACACTAATAAGAAAACAAACAGAAAAGGAATAGCAAACCCCAACATGGTTGCCATCACATTATTTAACCGGGTATTTGGACCTACTTGCCCACCTCCTATATCCTTGGCAGGATCAATCACCAGTACATCACTAACATTAGCAGCTTTTACCAAATCTGCTTCACTACGTTTTGAAAGAAATAAATTATAAGCACCCTGACTTAAATTGTATCGTCTTTCTATTTTAAGAAGTTCTTGTTGTTCTTTGGGAAGTTTTCTAATTTCTTTTTCATATTTGGCTATACCTCTGTTGACAAATACCTGCTCTTGCCGCTTTAATCCCTTCGAACTATTAATATTTTCCAAAAGAACGACTTTCACTGCATCTATTTGTCTGTCTATATCTGCAAAGATTGGCGCACCCTCTTTATATGCATACTGCAATTTATTACGCTCCTCAGCCAAGGTTACAATTTTAGCGACCGAAGCCGTGATACTACCTTCAGTAATCCCTGAAACTGAAGGAGCCGGAACATTACGATAGTCTGACCTACCTAATAAATAGGTTTCAAGGACATTATAATAACTCAATTGTTGATCTAAAGCCTCTTTTCTTATATCAAGCCCATTGAGTTTATCATTAATTTCATTACCCTCTAATGCCAGATCGAAAATCGCACTTTTATTTTTAAATTTATTCAGTTCATCTTCGGCCACTTTTAGCTCCAGTGATTTCTTGGATAGACTGCTGTCAATAAATCGGATAGTTTTGGTAGCAAATAAGTTTTTTCGTTCCAACATGTCATCACTAAGCACTTTGACCGACGCATTAAGATAGTCGACTAATCTTGCCTTATTTTGCCCAACGAGACGCAATCTAATTACCGACGATCCTTTTGATAAGGGCTCTACCCCTATTCCGTTGTATTTACCCACGACCCCATCAAAATTTCTAAAACTGAAATAATAAGTCGCTCCCGGTGAAACTGCTAATTCCGGATTAGGCACAAAGGTTCCACTAAAAAACGGAAGCCTTACTTTATCACCAAAACGGAAGTCTTTAGAGAAACTTTTGGCTTCAAAGTATTTGCTGGATTTTTCTTTTGTATGATAATTTTGTAGGGATCCTGCACCAGCGCTAAATTCTGCCGACAAGTTAAAAGTGACGGAATCTTTAAAAACAACCGAAAATTGCTTGTTTAATATTTGAGCGTTCGAAGTGTCAACCTCAACAAAGAAGGGTGTTTGCTTATAAGCATCAACCAACTGATACTCCCCTTCTCTTTGATAATTAATATAGAACTGCAAGCGTTCTACAACCTTTTCATTATGAGTTCTAGACCTTAAGGTAATAACCGAAGTATTTACTTTATCCGTTGTTCCCCCCCAATTAAAAGTCAAACTCGTATTGCTAGTGAAAAACGGATTCTGGTCATCTTTTATCGATACCAGATTATCCATCTGATAAACAGGTAACTTACGCACGTTTATATAACGCGCTATACTAAAGGCAATGACTAAAGAAACCAAAAAAAGCGGCCAAAAGCGCAAAAGCTTAAAGAGAAACCCTTTAAAGTCAAAAGTGGTGTGAACCTCGCTAATGTCAAATTCTTCGCTCATCTATTTAAGGCTGATAAATAATAATATCGTTGTGGTCAATGCCGAGAAAATCGCTAATATGGTTGTGAATGATGACAAGCCCGTTGTTCCAAACCCTAGAGATTTTTGAGGCAATGGATTAATTAAAATTAAATCATTAGGTTGGACATAGTAGTATGGTGAATTCATAGCATTAATTTGGGTTAAATCTATGTGATGTACTTTTTGACCTAAGGGGTATTGCCTAATAATTACAACATTTTTGCGATCTCCAACTAGTGTAATATCACCACTATTTGCGATAGCTTCCATAATACTTACTTGATCCCTATAAATAATATTAGAACCAGGGCCACCGATTTCTCCATTAATAGTATACCGAATTCCAGCTAATTTTACGGTTACAAAGACATTAGCCTCGGCCTTAAAGTAATTTGCCAATAGCCGTTTTTCAAGTTCCTGCCGCACCTCTTCTACCGTATAAGCCAAAACTTGTATTTCCCCTAAACTTGGAATTCGAATATTACCGTGAGGGTCCACTACAAATCCATCGTTATAAAGCTTCTCCTCCCCTGTTGCATTTAGATTTGCATCCCCAATTGGATTAAATATCCCAACTGTTTCCTGATCTAATGCCTTTACGCGTATACTAAGTAAATCGTTTACTTGTAAACGATATGGTTCCTGCATTTTACGAATGGGAATTAAACTATCTATAGCATTCTCTGGCTCTTGTAAATAAGTAAGTTGTTTCGTAGAAATACAGGATGATAAACAAATCGCTACAACTAAGAGAACCAATAGATATGTAGATTTCATAGAAGGCCAAGGGTTGTTAATCAACAAATATAGCGCAACCTGTGCAATAATAAAATATATTTCATTTTATGTGGTTTATTTCTGCGTATTTTGCAAAAAAAATTAAGCGTGAATTACCTTTCAGTTGAAAATATTTCAAAATCATATGGAGAACGTATTTTATTCAAAAATATCTCCTTCGGAATCAATTCTGGTCAAAAAATTGGATTTGTAGCCAAAAATGGAACCGGCAAAACATCATTGCTAAATATTCTTTCTGGTGAAGACACACCCGATGATGGAAATGTAGTTTATCGTAAAAACTTAAGAGTCGCATTTTTGTCTCAAAATCCAATCCTCAACCCCAGCCTGAGCATTGAAGAGAGTATATTTTCTTCAGACAATCCA
Source organism: Flavobacteriaceae bacterium (assembly GCA_047614245.1). Taxonomy (GTDB): domain Bacteria; phylum Bacteroidota; class Bacteroidia; order Flavobacteriales; family Flavobacteriaceae; genus Ulvibacter. The sequence continues at coordinate 3,733 of JBLHIC010000103.1, read as the reverse complement.
ATTCTGAAGATCATCGAAGCCTATGAACACGCTTTAGAGAATCCAGAAGATTCGGAAGCATATCAAACTGCCTTTGATAATATGGAGGCACATCAGGCCTGGGATTTTGAAACGCGATACAAACAAATCCTCTTCAAATTGAAACTTGAAGATCTTTCCCAAAAAGTATCTAATCTTAGTGGAGGGCAAAAGAAACGTCTAGCATTAGCAAATGCGCTGCTCACTCAACCAGATTTGCTCGTGATGGATGAACCAACAAATCACTTGGATCTGGAAATGATCGAATGGTTGGAAGCTCTCTTTGCAAAGGAAAATTTCACTTTATTTATGGTTACGCACGACCGCTATTTTCTGGAAAGAGTTTGTAATGAAATTGTTGAATTAGATGAAGGAAACCTTTACAGTTATAAAGGAAACTACAGCTATTATTTAGAGAAGCGTGATGCTCGTATTGAAACCCATGCTTCTGAAACCGGAAAGGCAAAACAACTCTACAAAAAAGAATTGGAATGGATGCGCCGTCAACCAAAGGCGCGCACAACGAAGAGTAAATCTCGTATTGATGATTTCGCCCAAATAAAATCGAGGGCTCATGAACGTAGAAATGATCACGAAGTTCAATTAGAACTTAGTATGGAGCGCCTAGGAACCAAGGTTGTTGAACTCCATAAAATATCGAAGGCTTTCGATAGTAAAAATCTCTTTGAAAAATTTGAATATAATTTTATACAAGGAGAACGCATAGGCATTATTGGTAAAAACGGAACCGGTAAGTCCAGTTTTCTAAATATAATGACAGGGTCCTTAAAACCTGATAGTGGTAAAGTTGTGATTGGTGACACTGTTAAATTTGGTTACTACACACAAAAAGGAATGAACATCAAGGAAGGACAAAAGGTAATTGATGTCATTAGAGAATTTGGCGATTATATTCCGCTTAAAAAAGGAAAGCAAATCTCAGCTTCGCAATTATTGGAGCGATTTCTTTTTGACAGAAAAAAACAATATGATTTTGTAGATAAACTGAGTGGTGGAGAACTTAAACGTCTTTATTTATGTACCGTCTTAATTAGGAACCCAAACTTTTTAATTCTAGATGAGCCAACAAACGACTTGGACATTGTTACGCTCAATGTTTTGGAAAGTTTCTTGATGGACTTCCCAGGTTGCCTTCTAGTTGTTTCTCACGACAGGTATTTTATGGATAAAATTGTTGATCATTTATTTGTTTTCCGAGGGCAAGGTGTAATTCAAGACTTCCCAGGAAATTATTCGGATTTTAGAACATATGAAGACAGTGCTTCAAAAACAAAGAAAACTGAAACTATCGAAGAATCAAAGCCGAAAAACGACTGGAAGGCTAATAATGATAAAGCAAAGCTTAGTTATAACGAACAAAAGGAATATTCCAAATTAGAGTCGCAAATCGCCAAGCTGGAAAGAGAACGTGATACCCTTCAAGGTAAATTTGCTACCGAAAAATGGGATGGAGATGAAATCAACAAGCAATCTAATATATTGCAAAAATTAATAGACCAGGTTGATAAAAAAACGACACGGTATTTTGAACTTTTGGAAAAGCTGGAAAATTAAAAGTGTAAAACCAAAAGTGAAAAGCGGAGAGTGAAACTCTGGAATTTTGAAATATTGTTGATTGTTGATTGTTGATTGTTGAAACTTTCAGAAAAAGAATGTTCTACCAAGTAAAATCATATCTAAAGTTTTTAGTTAGATCCACAAATCAGCATGGGATCCATTCACCCTTTGTGTTTAAATTGGTAACGCAGTGTTTCTATGACAAAACAAATTATTCGGAATACACTAAACTTACAGAATATCGAAAACTCTTATATAAGTCCGTAGAAAGCATTAATGTAACCGATTTCGGACAGGGTTCACGAGTTTTTAAGTCCAATAAAAGAAAGATTGCCGCTATTGCTAGAAACGCAGGAATAACTCCAAAAAGGCAGCAACTTCTCTTCAGGTTAATGCGCTATTTAGATGTCAATGCTGCGCTGGAGTTAGGAACATCATTGGGACTGGCAACAGCTTCACTTTCTATGGCGAAGCCTTCAGTAAAAATAAATACAGTTGAAGGTTGCCCGAATACTTCAGAAGTTGCACAAGAATATTTCAATGATTTTCAACTGAATAATATCCAGCTTCATACAAAAGATTTTGAAGTTTATTTAGCTGAAAATAATTCAGAAGAACAGCAACTGGTATATATTGATGGCAATCACAATAAAGAGAAAACCCTTCAATACTTCAAGACTCTTCTAAAACAAACTACCAACGATTCAGTATTTATATTTGATGATATTTATTGGAGTCCGCAAATGACAGAAGCTTGGCAGGAAATTATCGAGCATCCTAAAGTAACAGTGAGTATTGATACTTTTTATTGGGGCCTTGTATTTTTCAGAAGCGAACAACCCAAAGAACATTTCAATATTAGATTGTAACAACTATTGTAGCTTTGCGTCTTATGACGTAATATTGTTATAGGAACCAAAAAATTTCCCATAGGGGATTAAGGGTATGAGTTTAGTTATAAAAATTAGAAATATTATCAGAGATTTTCCGCTTGGAAATGAAGTTGTGAAGGTATTAAAAGGAATTGATCTGGACATAGAAAAAGGTGATTATGTAGCGTTAATGGGACCTTCAGGCTCGGGAAAATCTACATTGATGAATCTTCTAGGCTGCCTTGATACTCCAACCTCCGGGTCTTATTTCTTGAATGGAAATGATGTAAGTAATATGTCTGATGACGAACTTGCTGAAATCCGAAATAAAGAAATTGGTTTCGTGTTCCAAACTTTTAATTTACTGCCACGTACCACAGCACTAGAAAATGTAGCCCTCCCAATGGTTTACGCCGGAATTTCAAAAAGCAATCGCAAAATAAGGGCCGAAAAAGTATTAGCCGATGTTGGCCTGGCAGATAGAATGGACCACAAACCGAATCAGCTTTCTGGTGGACAAAGACAACGTGTTGCAGTGGGCAGAGCTTTAGTAAATAATCCTTCAATTATACTTGCCGATGAGCCAACTGGTAATCTTGATTCCGTTACATCGCTAGAAATACTGATGCTCTTTGACGAAATTCATAAGCAAGGAAACACCGTAATTGTGGTTACTCATGAGGAGGAGGTTGCAAACCACGCGCATAGAGTCATCCGCTTGCTTGACGGAATCGTGGAAAGTGATGTGAGAAAGAAGTGATCTTTTATTATTGATTATTTTTTATTGCTAATTGTTTATTGTTGAATTCTTGGATTGTTTATTGCAGATAATTGTCCCCTTAAGGCGACTTTAGGGGGGGTTACCAATGAATATCAAAACACTAAATACCAACTCTGCAGCTTTGAAACTTTCCGAACAAACGAAGCAGCAAATTGAAGACGAAAAATCTAATTATCTTAAAATCCAATAATCTAATTTTGAAATTTGGAGTTTAACTTCCCCAACAGTATCTTCACATCGTGGAAATTAGCCTTTCAAATCCTGTTCTGCTTATAGTTGGTGGTATCGCTCTTCTCGCCATCATTTACTTTTGGAATAAAAGCAATACAAATAAACAGCGGCAACGAAGGAATCGAAATTTCAGGAAGCGGTATCAAGAAAAAAAAGAAGGTAGTGAATAGTGAATAGTGAATAGTGAATAGTGAATAGTGAATAGTGAAAAAAAAAAACCAACTGTTGGATTATCGTCCCGTTTTCACTTAAA
>JBLHIC010000102.1:0-8106 GCA_047614245.1 Flavobacteriaceae bacterium | reverse complement strand
CAACACAACATTTTAATTGCGGTCTGGACGAGACTCGAACTCGCGACCCCCTGCGTGACAGGCAGGTATTCTAACCAACTGAACTACCAGACCGTTGCTTGACCTTTCGGCTTTTAAGCATACTAATATCGCTATTAGCGGTGGCAAATATACCACTACATTCTATTTCCACAAACAAAATTTGAAAAAAAACAGAATTATTATCTCAAGACTTTAAAGTTAGAATTTTTTATCTAATATCTCACGCCTAACATCCCATGGCTAACATCATCCAAACTTCTGTCGCTCCAACAAATACGTTGTTAAAATCTTATTGAAACTCTCGTTAATATTGGTTCGAACGTATTTAATTCGGTACTGACCGCATCGCAACTCCAAGTCATTAAAATAACCCTCCACGGCTTTTTCGTACTCTTCTTTTATATTATCGGCATATAAATTTACATGTTCCCCAGTCTCAACATCTACAAAACGCTTCGGCCGATTCGAGAAATCAAAATTTACCTCCTTCTCCTTATCATAGGTATGGAATAAAACTAGCTCGTGTTTGTTGTATTTTAAATGCTGCAAGGCTGAAAACATTTTCTCTTGATCAGTATCACTCTGAAACATATCAGTAAACAAAAACACTAACGATCTACGTTTTAGTTTTTCGGCAATAAGATGCAAGTACTCGTATGTCTTCGTTTGAGTTTGTTCTTTGGGCTCTGATATTGCATTATTAAGCTGCCCTAAAATCATTTGGTGGTGTCGCTCGCTCCCCTTTTCCGAAGAATAAAACTCATATATATCGCTATAGACACTTAATCCCACCGCATCCCGCTGCCGTTTCAGCAAATTCATGATCGCTGCACTCGCTAAAACCGAAAATCCAATTTTATTCAACGAATTAATTCCAAAATCCTTTATTTTAGGATAATGCATTGAACTACTATTATCGATAATAATGTGACATCGTAAATTCGTTTCCTCCTCATAACGTTTGGTATATAGCTTATCGGTCTTGGCAAAAAGCTTCCAATCGATATGCTTGGTACTCTCTCCGTTGTTATAAATCTTATGCTCGGCAAACTCAGCTGAAAACCCATGAAACGGACTCTTATGAAGCCCAGAAATAAACCCCTCTACTACCTGTTTAGCAAGTAGCTCCAGATTCTTAAATCCAGTAATCTCATTTATTTCCTTTTCTATATTCATAATTGTCACTTTGAGTGAATTTCAAGTTGCGCCAGCAAATTTGAAATTAGTATCGAGAAGTCTTTCTCGATATTCAAAATAGATATTTGATGTGAGACAATAGACTATTGGCAAAAAATTATTAACAAAGCAGCTTAAATTTGAGAATTACAATTGTCTCAAATCTCATGTCTAAATTCTCATATCTTACATTTATAAAATTCCATCCACAATCCCGTACGCCAAAGACTCCTCTGCCCCTAACCAGTGATCACGATTAAAATCCTTCATAACCTTGTCATATTCCTGTCCGCAATTGTCAGCTAATATTTTTGCACTTAACTCCTTCGTTTTAACAATTTCCTGAGCAGAAATTTCAATATCGCTGGCCGGACCTCTTGCACCACCACTAGGTTGATGGATCATCACTTGCGCATGTGGCTGTATAAAACGACGCCCTTTCTCCCCAGCTGAAAGTATGATACTTCCCATAGATGCCGCTAATCCAGTACATATAGTAGAAACCGGACTCTTTATTGATTGCATGGTATCATATATTGAAAATCCGCTAGTGACATATCCTCCCGGACTATTGACGTATAATTTAATTTCATCATTGTTTAAAGAATCTAAGTACATCAAGCGGTCTATTACGTGGCGCGCGCTCTTATCATTCACCATCCCCCATAAAAATATGGTGCGATCATCTAATTGTTGATTCTCAATTCTATCCTGAGCTTTAATTTTGTTTTTCATCTTTTATGCCCACATTAGCGGGTAAATTTTTAATTAATACCAGATTTCCAGAGATTCCGTTTAATACTAACTAGCAAAAAACCACCTCTACTTTAATTATCCAGGCAATGCACTAAAATAAGAAAAGGCTCTCAAACGAGAACCTTTTCCTATCATAAATTCTTAATAATACTATAAAAGTCCGTCGATAGCTTCTGCATAAGTGGCCTTTGGAGCAACACCTACCTGGCGTCCTACCAATTCACCGCCCTTAAACATCAAAACGGTTGGAATATTTCTCACTCCGTATTTAGCTGCAAACTCCTGATTTGCATCTACATCAACCTTCCCAACAACAGCTCTCCCATCGTAATCTTTACTAATTTCGTCAATGATAGGTCCTACCATTCTACAAGGTCCGCACCAAGCTGCCCAAAAATCGACTACTACTGGTTTGTCACTTTTTAATACTGTTTCTTCAAACGTTGCGTCCGTTATCTCTAAAGCCATAATTTTATTTTTTCTTGATGAACAAAAGTAGTCATTTTTTATTCCAAAGCTTACAGCAGTTATATCAGTTTCAGCAATGTAGTTATTGATTAATTTTATTATTTACAATCATGCGGGCTGCTCTTACCCCAACAACCTTACGAAAAGCATGAGCTATACTAGTAATTGGCTACAGAGCACCAGGCTTTCCGCTATATCTCTCCATAGCCTTCGGCGACGAAGAGGATGCCGCTGCAATCCCCCGCACGAACATCCTGTCAAGGATGGGCGGGCCTGCCCGGATTAATTTATGAAAAATCAAGGTGCCAAAAAGACATCTCCATGATGTGGAACAAACTTTTGCTTTGCTAAGCTCTTCATTAATTCTGTTAATGATACTGTAAATGTCATCCCGACTTTAGAGTATATATTCTTACTTTTTTCTTGTAGTTCAATATATTTTGGCAATTCTCTAATATTCCAGACTTATCAAAGCCTTTATTTTCATCTCCAGTTGCTCATTTTATATGGCCCAGATAATTACTATTAAAAGGTTCTTCCCAATCTTCTAATTCGTTAATTATCTAAGATTTGTATAATGGCTCCATTTATACTGCGTTAGGGATTGAAGCAATTGTTTGAGCTCTCCCGATTTTTCATCGGGAAGCGAGTGCGCAAAGCCCGACCCGCCTTAAGCGGGTAAAGCCCAAATCAACATCTTGAAATGATTTAAAACCCCTAATTCAACCTATAACTCACCTGCGCTAGCGTCAATTCATCCAACAGCTCCTGGGAGATATTTACTTTCTGCTTTCTGCTGGTCATTGATAATTTAATCTTGTCTTCTAACTCATATATCACAAAATGGAGTTGCTTATCACCTTTGTGTATCTTAAACAAATCCTTCAGTGCACTTATTTTATCTTCAGCTATTGCTTGAACTGGCATCTGGATCGTTAATTTCCGCGCCTGACTGTCCATAACATCCTGCAACATTTGCATCCCATTGTACTGCACCCGTGGATCGGATTTTTTACCTGTTTCTTTGTTTGTCCAGCCTTCTTTTATAAAAACCCTTCCGTAGATAAATGAATTAGGCACTAAAAAATGACGGTATTTTAAATACTCTTCCCCAAAAATCTTAAATTCATAACTATCATTATAATCTTCTACTATAAAAATTGCCCAACCTTTTCCAGCCTTCGACTCGCGATGCTGAACATCACTAACAACGCCTCCGAAACACAACTCTGAATTGACAAACCTTCCAAGGTCGTTAAAATCGGAAACCTTGCAATTACAAAAAGTATCTACCTCAGTTTTAAAATCGTCCAAGGGATGGCCACTTATATAAACCCCAACAACTTCCTTCTCCAGCTTCAATTTCTTCATGGTACCCCACTCGTCGCAAGGCGGCACTTCCGGTTCTGGAATTTGCACCTCACTGGTGTCTCCAAATAAGCTTACCTGAGATGAATTTTGGGTCTCCTGATATTTATTGGCGTACTTCAATACCTTTTCCAAAAATATCACCCCATTACCATCGTCGTGCAGATACTGAGCCCGATGGGTTTCAAAACTATCGAAGCCCCCCGCTAAAGCTAAATTCTCAAAGGCTTTTTTATTAGCAGCTCGCAAATCAACCCGTTTAGACAAATCAAAAATAGATTTGTATTTACCATCCTTTCGATGTTCAACAATAGTTGCAACGGCGTTTCCTCCTACACCCTTAATCGCGCCCATTCCAAAGCGAATCTTCCCTTCATCATTTACTGTAAACTTATAGAAAGACTCATTTACATCAGGCCCTAAAACGTCCATTCCCGCGCGTTTGCATTCCTCCATAAAGAAAGTCACCTGCTTGATGTCACTCATATTATTAGACAACACCGCTGCCATATACTCCGCTGGATAATGCGCTTTTAAATAGGCTGTCTGATAGGCAATCCAAGCATAACACGTAGAGTGAGATTTATTAAAGGCGTAACTCGCAAAAGCTTCCCAATCCTTCCATATTTTCTCCAACTTTTCAGCGTCGTGACCTTTCTCTACTGCTTGTTTTATGAACTGCGGCTTCATCTTGTCGAGTACCGCTTTTTGCTTTTTACCCATCGCTTTCCGAAGTACATCGGCCTCTCCTTTGGTAAAACCTGCTAACTTCTGTGAAAGCAACATCACTTGCTCTTGGTAGACCGTAATTCCGTAGGTCTCATCCAGATATTCTTCCATTGCTGGAAGGTCGTATTCTATTTCTTCCTCCCCATTTTTCCTCCGAATAAAACTCGGGATATACTCTAAGGGACCTGGTCGATACAGGGCGTTCATCGCAATTAAATCTGCAAAAACTGTAGGTTTTAATTCCTTCATATACTTCTGCATTCCTGCAGATTCGTATTGAAAGATCCCTACCGTCTCACCCCTTTGGAATAGTTCATAGGTCTTCACATCATCTAAAGGAAAAGAATCAGGATCGAGATCAACATTATGCTTATGCTTTACCAACTTCACTGTATCCTTGATCAGAGTCAAAGTTTTTAAGCCCAAGAAGTCCATTTTCAAGAGACCAGCACTTTCCACAACAGAGTTGTCAAATTGAGTAACATATAAGTCACTGTCTTTAGCAGTTGCCACAGGCACAAAATCGGTAATATCACTTGGCGTAATAATGACCCCGCAGGCGTGAATTCCTGTATTTCGAACAGAACCTTCTAACACTTTTGCCTGCTGAATAGTTTCTGCTTCCAAGTCGTTTCCTTCGGCAAGGTTTAGCAGCTCATTTACTTTTGGCAACTCATCACTTCGAAATTTCCTTCGAAGTTCTTGATCGCTCAAACCAAAAATATTATTCAGCTTGGTCATATTGGGAACCAACTTTGAAATGCGATCTGCATCTCCTAATGGTAAATCCAGAACTCGAGCCGTATCTCGTATAGCCGATTTAGCGGCCATTGTACCATAGGTAATAATCTGCGCTACCTGATTGCTCCCGTATTTATTAATTACATAATCCATTACCCTGGAGCGGCCTTCATCATCAAAATCAATATCTATATCGGGCATACTCACACGATCCGGATTCAAGAAACGCTCAAAAAGCAGATCGTACTTAATTGGATCTATATTAGTAATCCAAAGGCAGTAAGCGACAGCACTACCCGCGGCAGAACCACGCCCTGGACCCACCGAAACGTCCATTGCTCTAGCTTCTCGTATAAAATCTTCTGTAATTAAAAAGTACCCCGGATACCCTGTGTTTTCAATTACTTCCAATTCAAAATTAAGTCGTTCTTCTATTTCCGGAGTGAAATCAGGATATCGCTTTTTAGCACCTAAAAAGGTGAGGTGTTTCAGATAGGCATTCTCCCCTCTTTTTCCCCCATCGGCAATATCCTCAGACATTAAGAATTCTTCAGGAATATCAAATTTAGGAAGCACCACATCTCTTGCAAGAGTGTATGATTCAATTTTTCCTACTACTTCAGCAATATTACTTATCGCCTCAGGAAGATCTTTGAACAAAATCTTCATTTCATCTTGCGACTTGAAATAATACTCCTGATTAGGTAAACCATAACGATAACCGCGACCGCGACCAATGGGCGTAGCCTGCTTCTCACCATCTTTTACACAAAGCAAAATATCGTGCGCATTCGCGTTTCCTTTCTCGACATAATAGGTGTTATTACACGCGACTAACTTTACTTCATGCTCTCTTGCGAATTCAATTAGAACAGCGTTTATACGGTTTTCATCTTCCTGATCGTGACGTAAAATCTCCAGATAAAAATCTGCGCCAAACACTGATTTCCACCATAGCAAAGCCTCTTCAGCTTGCTTCTCACCTATATTTAAGATCTTACTAGATACTTCACCATAAATTCCACCCGAAAGCACAATAATATCTTCTTTGTATTTTTTAATTACCTCTCTATCAATTCTGGGAACATAATAAAAACCGTCTGTATAGGCAATAGACGCCATTTTAGCCAAATTATGATATCCTTTTTTAGTTTTTGCAAGAAGTACAATCTGATACCCATTATCCTTTTGAGATTTATTGAGATGATCATCACAAACAAAGAACTCACATCCAACGATTCCTTTGAGGAATTTATCTTTCTCGTCTTCGGATAGCCCATCATTGTATGTGTTCACAGCGCGAACAAAATGAAAGGCACCCATCATATTACCACTATCGGTAATGGCAACGGCCGGCATATTATTTGTCACAGCAGCATCCACTAGATCTTGAGTGCTAATGGTAGATTGAAGGATAGAAAACTGAGAATGATTGTGTAAATGCGCAAAACCAACGTCTTGAAGCGTGGCTATATTCTCATCAATTTCTTCGGAAGAAATTTCTAGCGTTTCAAGACTCGCTTCAAGTTCTTTCCTAATAGCCTCTGAAGCCTTTTTAAGGTTGATATGTTTTAAACCAATAAGCTCAATTTGCTTCGGATTCACCTCAGAAAAATTTTCGAAGTAATCTGGCTGCATATCCAACTCTTCAGCAGTAAAACTTTGCCGCCGTATGAGCTCTAGAAAGCAACGTGTTGTTGCTTCTACATCTGCCGTTGCATTATGTGCTTCAGAAAAAGGAACTTTAAAGAGATATTCGTGTAGTTCTGTTAAAGTGGGCAGTTTAAATTTACCACCCCTTCCGCCGGGCAACTGACAAAGTTGAGCAGTAGTTTCAGTACAAGTATCTAAAACGGGAAAGTCCAACAATGGATTGTCGATACCCAATCTATGAAATTCGGCCCCCATAATATTGAGATCAAAACCCAGGTTTTGCCCGACAATAAATTTTGTTTTTGAAAGTGATTCTTTAAACTTCTCTATCATCTCTGATAAAGAAATACCATCCTTTTGAGCGAGCTCGGTTGAGATTCCGTGAATCTTTTCGGCATCGAAAGGAATATTATAACCCTCTGGTTGCAGCAAATAATCTTGATGCTCAAGAATATTCCCCATTTCATCGTGCACTTGCCAGGCAATTTGAACACAACGAGGCCAGTTATCACTGTCGGTTAGAGGAGCATTCCAATTACGGGGCAGCCCGGTGGTTTCAGTATCGAAAATTAAAAACATATACAGGGGTTATTGCGAAAAAGCTTCCAACCTACATAGTTATAGGCTGAAGTAAAAGTAGAAAAACCACCTTAGAAACTAAAGCAAAGTTGTAAACAGTTAAGCTCTTTTATGAACAAAAAAAATACCCTTAAGAGAACTTAAGGGCTTAGTTTATAATTTGAGATATACAGAAAGCTAATCGGCAACTATATCTATTATCTCATAAGGTACTGCATAAAAAAAGCCTCTGCTAACGGTTATTGTATCAGTAGCCATAACGAAAGTAAAGTTAAATTCTCCTGTGAGTTCTTGATTTTCCTGGTCCTCATTAGTGATCGTAATCATGCCTGAGCTTCCTTTTGACTCTGTAGTATACTGTTTGTTATCGGCACCCGTGAATGTTGCATAGTTAACTTCGTTTCCACCGATTCTATAGGTGCTTACTCCTTTCCATTCGGTACAGAGGGTAAACTCTTCATGATCGGACACCCCAACAATAGTCATCATTTGATCTGTATTATTTGCTTGTCCACTTACTGAATAAGCTCTGAAAAAGTCAGTATTTAAATTGGCTTGCATGGCCGTTGCGTTTGTTTCGATGTTTTCGCAGGAAAGAAATATAACTGCCGCGAA
>JBLHIC010000101.1:0-8354 GCA_047614245.1 Flavobacteriaceae bacterium | reverse complement strand
AAAACAAGAAAGGGAATTTATACTCATTTCGAAATGGTGAGTTCCAAATCTTCTATCTTGAACCTGGCGATAGCCTTATGCTTCGGGTTAATACAATTGATTTTGACGAATCTTTATCTTATTCTGGTATAGGAGCTGAAAAAAATAATTTCTTAATGGAGTTGTTTCTCTTGAACGAAATAGACAGAAAGTTAGTTACCACCTGGTATTCATTATCTCCTGAAGACTATGAATTCAAATTAGATTCTCTCAAGGAAATTCAAACGAAGTTGTATTCTGAGTTTACTACTAAAGAAAAACCTACCACAGAATTCATAGAAATTGCCGATGCGAGTATTGATTACGCGTACAATGCGAATAAAGAACTGTATACAACTATCAATTTCATGAAGTTCCAGTCTGAAGATTATACTCATGAAGGTTTTTACGATTATAGAAAAGACGTCGATTTTGGCAGTGATGCGCTTCAATCTTACTACCCCTACTACTACTTCTTGGATTGGTATCTTGACAATATTTCATTTGAAAAGTACTTCAAAGAATCAAAATTAGATAGGAAGTCTTTTACCCATAATTACCATAAACTTAAGATAATTGACAGCCTAATAACAAATGATTCGCTGCGCAATAACATGCTTTACTCACTCACAAGGCGCTGTCTTGTTAATGGAAGTGATCCGCAAGAAGAAACCCAAATACTGAAATTGTTTTTAGCGCATAACAACAACCCAAAGCAGCACACGGAGATGAAGGAGTTGGCAAGAGCAGCGGTTAAATTAACGAGCGGAAACAAAATCCCAAATGTTCTTTTAGTTAATAGTGAAAACACAGTTAAAGATCTTCATAGTGTTATTAGGAAACCAACTGTTTTATTTTTTTGGTCTTCACTTTCAGTAAAGCATTATAGAAATATGCATTCAAAGGCGGTTGAACTGAGTAAAAAGCACCCTGAGTATGACTTTTTAGGAATTAATACAGATACGCATTTCAAGAAATGGCGAAGTATAGTTCTCCAATCGGGTTATAATAAAACATATGAGTTTCAATTCGATGATATCGAAGATGCACAACAGAAGTTAGTTATCAATTCGGCGAATAAAGCTATCATTCTGGATAAAGACGGTTCTATACTCCAAAATAATTCCAGTCTTTTTAGCACAAATATTGAATCCTTGTTACTTGGATATGTGAATAAATAATGGCATTTACAATTAATGTCAAATATAAAGAAGCCTCGTTAAACGAGGCTTCTTTATATTAAACTAAAAAAGTATATTATTTAATTTCCTTTTTTGAAATCTTCCAAAAATTTTGCCAAACCACTATCCGTTAGTGGATGTTTTAATAGGCCTTCAATAGAAGATAATGGTCCAGTCATCACATCAGATCCAATCTTCGCACATTCAATAATATGCATAGAATGACGCACTGAAGCCGCAAGAATTTGAGTCTCATAACCGTAATTATCATAGATAAGGCGGATTTCTGCTATTAGATTTAAACCATCCGTAGAGATATCGTCCAATCTTCCTATAAAAGGTGATACATAGGTAGCTCCAGCTTTCGCTGCCAAAAGTGCCTGTCCGGCCGAAAACACCAAAGTGCAATTGGTGCGAATCCCATGATCACTAAAATATTTAATCGCTTTAATTCCTTCTTTAATCATAGGAACTTTCACCACAATTTGCTCGTGCAATTCGGCTAATTCTCCCCCTTCTTTAATCATACCTGCGAAATCTGTTGCGATAACCTCAGCTGAAACATCTCCATCAACAATATTACAGATGTCAACATAGTGCTTTAATATATTATTACGACCTGTGATACCTTCTTTCGCCATAAGCGATGGATTGGTAGTAACGCCGTCTAACACGCCTAGATCCTGGGCTTCACGAATTTGATCTAAATTTGCAGTATCAATAAAGAATTTCATAGGATTTAATTTTTGTTTTTATTCGCTGCAAAAGTACGGAAGATTTAGAGTGTATTTAATTCTTTTACAAAATTAATTATCACTTTAATTTATAGTGGTTTAGAAGCATACGCTCGTATACCTTATCAGGTAAGATTCTTTTTAATACAATCGAGAATTTTTGAAGTGCTGCTCCTACTTTATAGTGAATTCGAGGTTTTGATGTTTCAATAATAGTATGTACAACCTTAGCCATTTCCATTGGATTCTCGCCGCCATCAACATGAGCATTCATTACTGCAAGTGTCTTATCATAGGCCTCATTGTAGGGTGAATCATCCAAAACTGGAGCGTGATATCTTCCTGCCACTATATTTGTCGCAAAATCTCCAGGAGCAATATTCATCATTTCAATTCCAAACTGTTTGATCTCCATTCGATAAGCTTCTGTCGTAATTTCTAGAGCAGCTTTGGTCGCGCAATAAATACCGCGATAAGGCAGACCCATATAACCAGCTATCGATGTAATATTAATAATTTTACCCCCACCCTGCTTTCGCATTTGTGGTAAAACGGCTTTAATAACATTTATAGGTCCGTAATAATTAGTTTCAAAGGCCTTTTTTATTTCTGAATTAGGTGTTTCTTCTATCGGCCCAGTAATTCCGACTCCCGCATTATTGACTAACACGTCTATTCTTCCCTCCTTTTTAATTATATGTGAAACAGCCTCCGTAATGCTATCGACTTGACAAACGTCCATTGCCAATAGCGTAAAAGAAATTTTTTCTAAAATTTTCGAAGGATTTCTACTTGTACCATAGACTATAAAACCTTTATCTGAAAGATACTCACCAATGGCTCTCCCAATCCCTGAAGATCCTCCCGTAATAAAAACAACTTGTGGCATTCAATTCTGTTGAAAGACAAAGATGCAGTTACAAGTTTACATATCCAAATTCGAAGGCTAAAATACTTTTGAAGTTGATGAAATCGCTAAATATTGTGAGAGAATTGTCCTGACTCACACGAGATTCATACTGAAGTCGGGATTTGTACAGCCTACTGTTTCGAATGCGCTCCGCTTTACGAAACATTGTTGTACAAAAAATGGCAAGCTACCTACATCACACTGCTACGACCATATACCCTTGCTGTGTTCCCACTCTGGGGGATTAAACAGGAGCTAGTTGTGTAGGACTTGCCGCTGCAAAGATACTGCAATTTGTACTTTACACAAGAATTTTTAGTTATCAATTATAATAAATATCTTTCCAAAAAATATTGTGTTCCCATGAAAACATACAACCTATTAATAGTGACAGTTTTAGCGTTAACACTAGGTAGTTGCGGAAATAAAACTACTGCCGATAATGACTTTTTTACGATTTCTATTAAAAATCAGAAGAAGGGATATACAACTTCAGATATGGTTTCAGTATCCGTAAAGAACAAAAAAAACAAGTCGGTCGATTCTGTGGTCTACACTCTGAATTCAAATAGAATATCGTCTTCTGAGGCACTTTCAGAAACTAGCATACCTCTTAATAATCTTAAACTCGGCGCTCAAACAATTACGTCCACCATATATAGTGAAGGAGAATCATTTGTAGCGGCAGAAAAAATCATCGTTCTTTCTTCCGTAACACCAAAATTATATACCTATAAAATTCTTGAAACATATCCTCATGATATCAAAGCTTATACTCAGGGACTAGAGTTTATCAATGACACCTTGTATGAAAGTACCGGGACCTATAAGCTTTCATCTTTAAGAAAAACCAATTATACAACGGGGGAAGTATTACAACAAATTGATTTGCCAGATTCATATTTCGGAGAGGGTCTTACTATAATGAATGATAAAATATATCAGCTCACCTGGCGTGAAAAAACAGGTTTCATTTATAATCTATCCGATATGAAGAAAACAGGGACCTTCGTTTATGGCAAAAGTAAAGAAGGATGGGGACTGTGCAACGACGGCACCACAATATATAAAAGTGATGGGACACAAAAAATATGGACTCTAGATTCTAATACACTTGCTGAAGTTGATTACATTGAACTTTATACTAATACCAGTAAGATTCCCAAAGTAAATGAATTGGAATGGGTGAATGGGAAAATTTACGCCAACATTTACGAAAAAGATGCTATTGCGATTGTTGATCCGAGTAATGGTGCCGTTGAAGGTGTTATTGATCTTAGTGATTTAAAATCTAAAGTAACACAGCATAAAGACTTAAACGTTTTAAACGGGATAGCATATAAAGGAGAAGAGAATATTCTTTATATCACAGGAAAAAACTGGGATACGTTGTTTAAGGTTGAAGTTATTTTGAAATAGCTGTTGGTTATAGATTTAGTAATTGAAACTTTGAAATTCACTCGAAATGACTTTATAATTTCCAACAATCTAATAATCCAAGAATCCAAATATCTAAGAATCCATCTTTGACGCTATGATTCTTTGAAGCTTTGCACTTCGATTCCGCTCAGTGACCATAACTTTGAAACTATAATAACACCCTAGTTCCCTCACTTAAAATAGTCTTTCCCTCAAAGGCTATTTTTTTACGGAACCTTTTTTGATTGCTTTGATGTATAATACCAATTTAATCATCTCACATGAAGAAATCAATCACCATCCATATTCCAGAACCTTGCCACGAAGACTGGCAAAAAATGACGCAAACAGAAAAAGGAAAATTCTGTAGCGTTTGCACGAAAGAAGTCATCGATTTTACTTCTAAAACTGATGAAGACCTTGTAAAAATTTTAAGTGATTCTAAAAACACCTGCGGAAGATTTAAAAAAACACAGTTAAATAGAGAGGTGAAACTGGAGCGTAAATCTGGTTTAAACCTCGCTCCGTATGCTGCTTCCTTACTCCTACCGTTATCTTTACTCAATACAACTCATGCAAGTTCCAGCAACAATAGTGTCTCTGAAAAATCATATAGCTCTTTGAATATTGGAAGATTTAGCAAACCAAACCGGGCAATAATTAATACTAAAGGAATAATAACAGACGCTTGGGGTAAAGGACTCAATAATGTAATAATTAGAGCCAGCGAATCTAAAAAAATTGTAAAAAGTGATATGAATGGTAACTATTCAATTACCGCTATGGATCACGAGACGCTTAGTTTTGAAAGTGATGGTTTTCTTAAGCACAAAATAGAACTAGGAAGCTATTCTTCAGAAATAAATATTTCTATGATTTCTGAAGTGATCGAGAGTATTATTATGGACGGGGTAGTGGAGATTTACACAGAAGGAGAAATAGAAGTCATGGGGGACGTGATTGAAGTTTTTGAAGTAGTTAGTATCAGTGGAACGGTTAGAGATCAAGAAGGTTTAATACTGCCAGGTGTAAATATTATAGTCGAAGGAACAGAGATAGTAACGCAATCTGACTTAGACGGAAATTATTCGCTTGACGTTGAAGCGAATCAGACATTACAATTTATCTATATTGGATTTACCAGTAAATCAGTTGCGATTTCAAATATTTCAAATCATATAGATGTCAATCTTGAAACTAACACAGAATTTTTGGGAGGAGCTATTTTTGTTGTAGGAGCAATAGGTTCTGGTGACTATGAATCTCCAGTTCCTCCACCAAATGCAGCCGAAATGGATGCACAAGGTAAAGCTAGAAAACTTGCATTTAAGAATGAGAGGGAATTTAAACGTATTAAACACGCAAGAGAAAAGGCCGCTAGAAAATTGAAAAAGTCTTTAAGAAAATAATATTACGAATTCATTTTGAACGGAACGAGAAATCTCATTAGGAAGGGATATCTAGAAGTGAGGTTTCTCGAACGTTCTATTCTAGCCATTGTACCAATAAACTTTTAGTCTCAACAATAATAAGCTTCATAAAAAGTTATATTTTTACCAAAATTTATTACTGATGAAGTATATCTACGGATTAGCAATTTTTTCTTGCCTTATTTTATGGAGTTCTTGCCGAAATGATTTCGAATCTATACCTAGCACAGGGAATCTTGAGTTTTCTAGAGATACTGTTTACCTAGACACCGTTTTTACAAATATTGGCTCTAGCACCTACAATCTAAAGGTTTATAACCGAAGCAATGATGATATCCGTATCCCAAGTTTACGTTTAAGTCAAGGGGATGCTTCTAACTATCGCCTTAATGTAGATGGTCTTCCGGGGAAAGTGTTCAATGATATTCAAATACTTGCGAAGGATAGTATCTTCATTTTTGTAGAAACAACCTTCGATGTCAATAATATACCAGGGGGTGGAAATGATTTCTTATATACCGATCAAATTTTATTTGATGGTGGCGGAAGTCAGCAAAAAGTAGAACTTGTTACTTTAGTTCAGGATGCGAAATTTCTATTTCCGGCCGATTTAGGAAATGGCATGTTCGAGACTTTAAACCTTGGGACTAATCAAGAACCAGTCCTTATCGAAGGTTATTTCCTCGATGATACAGAACTCACTTTTACAAATGAAAAACCATATGTAATCTATGGTTACGCTGCAGTAGGTGCTGGTAAGACATTAACAATTAATCCCGGTGCGCGCGTGCATTTTCATAAAGACAGTGGGATTTTGGTGGGAAATACGGGTTCTATAAAAGCAAATGGAGCTCCGAGCACAGATGCCAACCTACTAGAAAATCAAATTATTTTCGAAGGCGATCGATTAGAACCAGATTTCTCAAACATTCCAGGACAATGGGGTACTCTTTGGCTTACCCAAGGCAGTACCAATAATGAATTTTCTTATGTGACCATAAAGAACTCCGTAGTCGGAATCTTAATGGACAGCAACGATGGTGATGAAACCTTAACCCTGAAAAATGTTCAAATCTACAACAACTCTATTAGTGGGCTTTTAGCTCGGACAGGGAATGTTTATGGCGAAAACGTAGTTATAAATAATAGTGGGCAAAGTTCACTTTCACTATCTCTTGGCGGGACATACAGTTTTAATCACTGTACTTTTGGTAATTATTGGACGAACAGTTTTCGAAGTTTCCCTTCTGTACAAATCCAAAATTTCTTGCAAGTTAGTGACACTGAAGCTTTAGTCGCCGACTTGAACGCAACCTTCACTAACTGCATTGTTTACGGAAATGAACAACGGGAATTAGGTTTATCAAGGGTTGATAACACTTCAATTACATTCAATGTTAACTTCACGAATAGCTTAATTCGTTTTGAAGATCCTAATGGAGATTTTGCAGATAATCCGCTTTATAACTTTGAAGACAACTCGCTATTTACAGATATAGTTATGAATGCCGATCCTCTTTTTCAAGCTTCAAGATTAAATAATTTTAATATTGAAATGGGTAGTTCGGCGGCTGAAGGTATTGGAAAAGCAGGTATAATGCCATTGATCGATTTGAACAATACGGCAAGAAGTACAACAGCACCGTCGGCAGGAGCTTATGAAAGTGTGATGTTTCCAGAGCTTTAAGGTTCAATTATTCGTTAGAGAAAAGAAGTAACTCCTCAGTATCTTCATTGAAGAAGAAAGGACCTTTCTTCTTCAATCCTAATTTTTCCAAAAGTTTAATGGATGGGGTGTTTTTGGGCAAAGTAATCCCTAGAAACGTTCTAATACCAAGTGTCTCTCTAGCATATTGCATTACCCCCTGAGATGCTTCAAATCCATATCCTTTTCCTAAGTATTCGGTTAGAAATGCAAATCCTATATCTGGATGTTTTAAATTCTCACGCTTATACAACCCACAAGAGCCAACAGCTATTCCTGTTTCCCTTAAAATAACAATATAAGCTCCGTGTCTATTGAGCTCGTAACTTGGCAAATATTTATCCTCAATATAAGTTTCAGCGTCGGCGATAGATTTGATATCTCGATCCCCAATATAATTAAGCCAACCTTCACTATTCATTAATTCATAAATAAAGGGGGCATCTGCTATTGTATAATATCGAAGTTGAAGTCTAGAGGTATTTATTTGAATCATTTTAAAAGTTCAGAATAGTCAAAAAAAAAAAGATAGTTTAGTTGAAATTAACCAATACAGATTCTATGGACTCTCCTGTCAAAACAATGGGGCCGTAGAGCCAAGAAGCCTGCAAATATATATTATATGAGCTCAACTGACTGAAATTCGCTATTCCAATTTGTTTTACAGAAGTCAAGACGTCGAAGTGATATCGGGGTCATCGGCAAATAAATTATTGAAGAGATTGACCTTAGAAAGTATAATTTGTGGAGATGCCTTTCCGTAAATCTCATAAATTACAGTTACATCCTGAGCTGGATTAGCCAATTCACTATTTTCAACAATTTCCCTTACGATAATGCTTAAATCTTTGCCATAAACTCCCAATGAATGCTGCGCTACAACACCAAACTTCTTCTCCTTATAGATAACTTTTTCAGGGTTGGCTAAGTCTTTCAATTTCTGAAGGACTATTTCTA
>JBLHIC010000100.1:0-8525 GCA_047614245.1 Flavobacteriaceae bacterium | reverse complement strand
GACCAACTTTTTCTAGATAATGCATCGCTTTTTCCATTCGGACATTACGTTTAACTCCTTGATAATATAAGGGCATTGCAACATTATCTAATGCAGATTTATAGCCTATTAAGTTAAAAGACTGAAAAACAAATCCAAGAAATTTGCTTCTGTATTGAGCCGCTATTTTTTCATTCAGACCTTTAACAATATTACCGTCAAGTTTATAACTTCCAGAATCAGCTTCGTCCAGAATTCCTAAAATATTTAGTAAAGTAGATTTTCCAGATCCTGAAGAGCCCATAATAGCTACCATTTCGCCATCAGAAACCTTAAAATTTATTCCCTTTAAGACATGAAGGGAATTACTTCCCATGTGATAGAATTTGTGTAGGTCTTTTATTTCGATCATAGCCAATTAATATTCGTCAAAGAACAGAAATTCAAATCTGTAAATTGTAAAACTTATGTTAAGACTTGTTTTTTCTTAGTTTGCAAGAGTCTCTCGTATAGGACTAAAATTATTCCCCGATGTTACAATTAAGACGACTAAGTTGCTTTTATGACGGATTCATTTTCCTTTTCTTTCGGCTTCGGTAAATAATATAGCCAATTCCTCCAACAAGAATATATGGAAAAACCATTAAATAAATAATCCCATTATTAATCCCTTTGGCCATTTCACCACTTTCTTCACTTTCAATAACCGCGCGACACATAGCGCATTGTGCTTCCCCAGTATAAGAAAACAATATCAACAAAATCAATATAAAAAAAAGCTTAAATTTCATATCTCAAATATCACTTTATAACTGTTTAGGTATAAATTATGCCTATTAAAAGAATCCTTAATAGTAGGGCGAAATCATTAAATAGACTATGACGCCAGTAACTGCAACATACAACCAAAGAGGAAACGTATATTTCGCAATTTTTTTATGCATCTTGAAATTTCCCAATATGGCTCTAACATAAGTAACTAAGACAAAAGGGATTACTACAATTGACAACAAAATATGACTAATTAGTATAGAAAAATATATTGGTTTTAAGATTCCCTCTCCTCCAAAAGACGTCGATTCAGAAGTCATATGATAGGCTACATACATTACCAAAAATAAAACTGAAAGAACAATACACGTTTTAATTAATCGCTCATGTATCTTCCTATTTCCCTTCCTAATTTGGATTACGGCAAAAACTAATAAAATAGCAGTTAGTCCATTAATTGAAGCATAAATAGGAGGTAAAAAACCCAAACGTTCTACCCCTGGAATTTTAACGGTAAACAATATCGCTACAACAATAGGAATTGCGATAGATAGAACCCAAGTCCATACTCTGTATTTTTTAGAATATTCCTCTTTGGAATTTGTCATGCTATAATAATTTTTTTATGTCTTCAATCAACATTTTAATATTTGATTCTTCCAAACCATCATAATATATGATTGGATTATCGTTCTTATCTCTTCTGGAGCGAATATTCCCTTTTTGATCGATCAAGGCAAAATATCCAGAATGTTCAAACCCACCCTTAGAATCAGGTATTTCACCAACATAAAGATTAAATCCTGTATTTGCAAGATCAAATATTTTGTCTTTCGCACCAGTTAATAAATGCCATTGCGGCTTCGTTATGTTGTAGCTTTTGGCATATTCTTTTAAAACCTCGGGAGTGTCGTGAGCCGGATCTATTGTGAACGATGCAATTGCAAAATTAAAATTCGCAAAAAACGTGTCCTGAACGGTAGTCATATTTCGATTCATGATTGGACAAATATCTGGGCAGGTGCTAAAGAAAAATTCTGCTACCCAAACTTTACCCTTATAGTCTTCATTTGTGATAGTTTCACCGTGCTGGTTAGTAAAGCTAAAATCAGGCACTACTTTCTCCCCAATAATCGCTAGATCTGGACCTGATAAACGATCGACTATTTTCGGAACTGCCCAAATTCCAAAAATTAAAAGTACCGCGCTGATCCCTATATAAGAATTATTTTTCATAGCTTAAATTTCCCTGTTTGCCTTATATTTTTTTAATTCCAAACGATACTCAGCAAGGAGTACTTTAATATCATCGTGCATTTTATTATTTATCTCCGCGATGTCTGAAGCGTTAAAGCCATAAAGCTCACCTTCATTTTCATCATCATCCCTACCTCGTAGATTTCCATCTTTATCTATTATAAAAACATAAGATGTGGCTAAGTTAGTATCTAAAGAATAATTGGAACCTAATGAGTTAAATACATTGTCTATGGCCTCAGAGGGTCCAAAAACAAATTTCCATTGTTCTGTATTAGCAATTTGACTAAGTTCTGATTTCAATTCTTCCGAATCATCTTGTAATCCTTCGGGCAAAACGATTATTAATTGAAAATCCTGAAAGCCACGATTTTTCTTATATATCTTATGGGCAAGATTAAAAGCGTTTCCTTTGTTTTCAAGCAGCTCTTTTCCGAAGAAACCTAACACGGTTATATGGTCTTTAAAACCCACAACAGTACTGTCTATAGCCCTAAAATCTGTTAGCTCGTTTATATTAGGAGTTAACACAGGAAGTTTTGCAAAATTATCTTTCCCTGAAGCGAAAAAAATATAAACCGTTATTGGTAAAATGAATAATATCCCTAGGACTAAAATTTTTTTCATCGAAGTAAGGTAAATGCGTATGCAAAAATAAGCCCTAAAACGGGGAGACGCAACCTTTGGAAGTTAAATTTTAGGCATAAAAAAAAGCCCTGAAAAACAGGGCTTTGAAATATATTTTTTAATTTTAAAAGTTAAATTTCACAAAGCCACTTTTATATACTTCATAAATATAATCACCTTCGATTAATAATATTAAGACTAAATAACAAAGAAGGAATATTGCAGTCCAAACAACAGCGCGTCTTAATGATTTTGTCTCATCACGCATATGCATGAAATCCCAAGTAATATAATAAGCCTTAACCAAGGTTAATACAATAAAAACCCAATTTAACAATTTCATCGCTAAAAAGGTATTTACAGTTAAGAGCTCAGGTTTGATAATACCAAAGGCAACCTCAACGATTGTAATTATTGAAAGAAATATGAATATCCCCCAGATTTTTGTAATATTCGATTTGAATTTTACAAGACCTCTAAAAATTTCTAATTTATGTTCGTGTGCCATTTTTTTTTACTGTTATAGCTTATACAAGATAAAAGAAGGTAAATACAAATACCCAAACTAAATCCACAAAGTGCCAATAGAGACCGACTTTTTCAACCATTTCATAACTTCCTCTTCGCTCGTAAGTTCCAATTACCACATTAAAAAAGACAATGATGTTTATCAACACCCCTGAAAATACGTGAAAACCGTGAAACCCTGTGATAAAGAAAAAGAAATCCGCAAATAACGGTGTCCCATATTCGTTATGCTGAAGGTTTGCACCTTCGACAACAAGTTTTCCGTCATTCACAATTTTAGCAATTGAAGCCTCTCTCGAGAGAATAATTGGATGCCCATTCTCATCTTTATACTGAATTCTGACCAATAGATCATCATTCGCTAAAAACCCAGCTTTTACTTCTTCAAATGAAAACGAAGTCATTGTCTCTGACTCCGACTGAAACCACAAGCCATTCTTTTCTTCCTGTTCAGTTCTAGTTGTAGGTATATGCACTGCAAAGTCTCTAATGGCAACGCGCTTACCTTCTGAATCCAAAAACTGAACAATTTTACCACCCCTAGTTTCAACAGCCCCGTAGTCTCCTTTAATAAAAGTTGCCCATTCCCAAGCCTGCGAACCAACGAAGATTGCCCCTCCAATAATAGTGAGGAACATGTAGAATATAACCTTCTTCTGTTGCATCTTATGCCCTGCATCCACTGCCAATACCATGGTAACAGATGAGAAAATAAGCACAAAAGTCATAAATGCCACATAATACATCGGAGCATCCACACCGTGCAAAAATGGAAAGTGAGTGAACACTTGATCTGCAATAGGCCAAGCATCTACAAATTTAAATCTCGAAAAGCCATAGGAGGCCAAAAACCCAGAAAAAGTTAAAGCATCTGAAACAATGAAAAACCACATCATCATTTTGCCATAACTGGCTCTTAGTGGCTGGTTTCCGCCACCCCAGGTTTTTTCTTCAGTTCCTGTTTTTACAACAGTAGTATCCATAAAAAAGAAGTTGGTTTTTAATTGGGTTCAAAAATACGTATATTTTTTATCTCACAAAATATAAAAACAAAAACAGATAGACCCATAGTATATCTACAAAGTGCCAAAATGTGGCAGCAAGTTCAATTCCAAGGGTTTTACCGTTTTCATACTTTAGTTTATAATGATTATAAATTACAACAAACAACGTTATGAGTGCCGCAATAATATGCGCCAAATGCATTAGCACCGCTAAGTATATAAACGAAGTGGTTATTGAGCTTTCACTTCCAGTAAAAAAGTAGCCATTTGCTATGATTTCTGAAAATCCGCCAAACTGAAAATAAACGAATGCGAGACCTAATACCAACGTTAGCAATAGAAGCCTCATTCCCAATTTATTCTCTTCCTTCTGAATGCTCTTTTTTGCAAAATGAAAACTTATACTACTGGCCATAATCACCATCAAACTAATGTAAAAAGACTCCGGAATTTCGAAATCAGTTAGCCAGTCTTTTCTTTCTTTACTAATAACATAAGCGCTCGTTAGACCAGCAAAACTCATTACGAGACTTATGATCCCAAACCACAACATATTCTTCTTCGCACTATATATTTTCTCCTCGTGACTTCCTTCGGTATAGTTCATTGTTTCAAATATTTTTGATTATCGTATAAACTTATCAGCTACATATATTATTTGCAAAAGTGTAATATAGCTCACACTAACTAACATCAATTGCTTCGCTGCTTTATCAGTCCGTTTCTGAATTAGCCTCACAGCATAATAAACTAACCAAATCCCAATTCCTCCAATTAATATAGCAGCCACGAGACTAAGCTTCAAACTCCCCGTAACATGAAAAGCCGGAATTAAGGATGCCAAAACAGTCCAAATACAATATAAAATTACTTGTATCGCAGTTCCCTTATTTCGTTCACCATTTGGAAGCATAAAGAATCCACCCCTTTTATAGTCTTCAAAAAGAAACCAACCAATAGCCCAAAAATGAGGAAATTGCCAAAAAAACTGAATTAAAAATAAAGTTCCTGCCTCAATTCCAAATTCCCCTGTTGCAGCAACCCAGCCAAGCATGAATGGTATGGCCCCCGGAAAAGCTCCAACAAATACAGAAAGAGAGGTTTTCGTTTTTAAAGGAGTATATAAACTCACATACATAAAAATACATATCGCCCCAAACATGGCTGTCTTAGGATTGATAACATATAACACAGCTATCCCAATTATGGTAAGAATACTCCCTATACTAAAAGCCGACCTCACACTCATACGACCTGCAGGTATTGGACGATCTTTCGTGCGATTCATCAATCCATCTAAATCCCTTTCAATAATTTGATTAAATACATTTGAAGCTCCAACCATGCAATAACCGCCTAAGCAGAGTAGAAACAAAATGAAAAAGTCTATAGAATTAGCTCCCAACAAATAACCAGCAACGGAGGAAAAAACGACACTTATTGACAATCGAATCTTCGTTATCTCTGTGAAGTTTTTTACGATAGACTGTTGTATAGGATATGATTCGGTAGTAGGCAATCTCTTTTATTTAGGTTTTACTTCTTCTATTAAGCCTTATCAAAAGTCTAAGCTCAACGCTTTCAGAGTTTGAGGTACAAAGATAAGCTACCTTCGCTATTTTTACAATATAATCATGACAATGTTTAGTGTAATATTTATACATTTTTCTTAATTTCAGCCTTTAATCAAAACCTTGTTCGATGTGCTTTAAATGTTCTATTCTAATTATCTTTTTATTCGGAAGTATAAATTCCTCTGGCCAAATAATCTCCAACGACGAATCGGACATAAACAGCAGTGCAAAGGCAACCAACTATAAAGCCAATAAAACAGATGTAATCCAAGTCAAGGACAGTATATTTATGCTAAAAGGTCGAGGCGGTAATATTGGTGTAAGCGTGGGCGAAGATGGTGTTTTTATAATTGACAGTCAGTTTTCTAATGCATCAGCCGATATTATTCAAAGAGTACGAGCATTAAGTAAAAAGCCTATTAAGTTGTTAGTTAACACGCATCATCACGGAGATCACGTGGGAGGAAATAGTAATCTAACTGCAGAAGGTGCTGTTGTTTTTTCTCACGAAAAGGCAAGAAAAAGAATGGCAGCCCCTTATATGAAAGAGGCCAAGGTGAAATATCAAAGAAAACTTGACAGTATCTTAGATAGCCAAGAGAATAAAATTTTAACAGCTGAAGATAGAAAGAAGGCTCTTAGAGATGCTGAAAAAATAGTAGGCGCCCTTGAAGACAATATTAGCTTACCTGAAGGAACCTTGCCTGTTGTTTCCTTTTCAAAAGACTTAACATTCAACTTTAATGGTGAAAAAATAATGGCTGTCCACATCCCGAATGCACATACCGATGGAGATGTAATACTTTATTTTACTAAAAGCAATGTCTTACATAGTGGCGATGCATTTGTAAATAATACCTACCCTTATATTGACAGTGAAAATATGGGAAGCTTAAACGGGTATTTAATAGGACTTCAAAAGATAATCGGACTGATAAATACAGAAACAAAGATTATTCCTGGCCATGGAGCGATTGCCTCTAAAGACGATGTTTCATACACCTATAATATGATTCGTTTTTTAAATGAAAGAATTGCTCTAGAAGTTGTTCAAAAGAAGACTGAAGACCAAGTCCTATCAATGAGTGAACTTACTAAAGAGTACGACGACAAAGGCTTTGGAGAAGGTTTTATTACTACTGAAAAATTTGTACGAACCCTGTATAATGAAATTTCAAAAAAACACAAAAAGTAAATTAAAAGTCATTATACCAATTAAACAAATCGGTGCGTATTCCAAAGTTCACCCAAGTGGTTTGACTTTTAAAAACAGTTTCGGTATCTTGATTCGGATTTAAATCTCTATATATTAAACTTCCATAAACTTTTAAATTTGTTGCTGGATTAATAATATAACCGCCTTGTAATTCCATATGAAAGAATTTAGCGGTATTCCCTCCTGCGACCTCATACCCATTATCATTTTCACGATTATCTTCACTTCCATAAATACTTCCGCCATAGAAAAAACTATCTTCTGAGGTATTAAACTCAAAACCTCTTTTTGCAAAAATAAACTTCGCATCTGCAAATATTCTTCCATAATCATAGCGAGCAATCACAATAAACTCAGAAAAATTAGAACCTAAGGTATGTGCCATAGATTGGTTATTATGTCCATAGTTTAGCACCACCGTATTATGAGAATACGTGAAAGGACGTACCCTGTTGTATTCTGCCTGTACAGTTAAATTCTTCAATCCAAAAGCATCGTAATATTTTAAACCCAATTGATATCCAGTCTTATTTTTGTAGCTTCCATTTGCCCCTGAGACGTCACCGGTTGAAAACTCATCAATGATAAATTGCCCATAAGCATTGATACGATCGGTAAACTTGTACTTTGTTGTTAGTCCTACTAAAGCGTTTCCGCCTCTAGAGCCAGTAGAGAACTCGATAGCTCGATAAAATATTATTGGATTTATATAATTAAAATCAAAGCCTCGGTCGTTGTCATTTTGCCAGATTACTGACTCAAATAGACCAATATTGAGGCGTTTTGTGACATTATAACTTAAATAATGATTAGACATGTATTTAGTTCTAAAAGAGCCGTCCTCCGTGACCTCAGAGCGAACATCTCGCAAAGACATCCAAGTATTAGTATACTTCAGTTTCCAAAAAGTGGTGTTAAGTTTAAAAAAAGGGTAAGAACTAGCATTATCACTTAGTAGTAATGATCTATAACCATCTCCAATGAAAAGCTTCCCATGTCCTAATTGAAAATTGAAGGCTTTAGACGGTGAATAAGAAACGTGTCCAGTTGCAACGGGATAATCATAAGAATCCGCCCCAAATTCCTTCGCTATTCCTTGTCCAGGAATAATTGCAGGATTCCCCCCATCTGGTCTTATTGACTCAGCATAGCGATTAAAATAACCCGCAAATCGTCCTTGACTTTCATAAATAACTGCAAAAAAACTAATCGTCTTTCCAATACCACCCTGGGTAGTAACCAATCGTGTATTATTGTAAGTGTCAATATCTTCATCAAAATCTTTACCTACCTGCAAATCGACTCCTGGATCCAATGTAAGCCAATAGTCTTTCCCTTTCAATGAAACCATATGTTCATTCCAAAGTTTTCTGCCAAACCAAGATGTTTTATCCATAAGAAAAGCTTGATTTTTCTCTTCAAAATTGTAATATTTATTGACCTCGGAGTATATATAAGGTTTTTGAGCAGTATGGTTGTTCAAACCGACTCTGTTTAACGAAGGATCAAATTTACTGTAGTTATGATTGGACAGCGGAATGTTTAAATTGCTTTTATATTCATCATTTG
>JBLHIC010000099.1:0-8525 GCA_047614245.1 Flavobacteriaceae bacterium | reverse complement strand
ATATTGTAAAAACAGGAACTACAAGAGGTTTGGGCGCTTCAGCTAATACAGAGATTAGAGCAACAGTATCTGGGATGGTATTGGATATTCCAGTGAAAACAGGAAATCAGGTTATCGAATCAAATAACTTTAATGATGGTACAACAATAGCAACCTTAGCTAATGTAGATAAAATGATTTTTGAAGGAAAAGTAGATGAAAGTGAAGTGGGTAAAATAAAAGAAAACTTACCATTAGAGATTACAGTAGGTGCCATTGAAAATAAGAAGTTTGATGCCATCTTGGATTATATTGCTCCAAAAGGAGTAAGTGAAAATGGAGCGATTCAATTTGAAATAAAGGGAACACTTGATATACTGGATACCACTTTTATTAGAGCAGGCTTAAGTGCTAATGCTTCGATTATTCTAGCTCGTGCAGATAGTGTGTTGACATTAAAAGAAGCACTCATTCAATACGATGTTAAAACCCAAAAACCCTATGTTGAGGTAGAAATAGGAAATCAAGATTTTGAACGAAGAGATATAGAGCTAGGAATAAGTGACGGGATCAATGTAGAAGTAAAAAGTGGTATAACTATAGACGATGCCATCAAGGTTTGGAACCAAATAAAAGCATCACCACAATTTGGCGGATAATATCTCACGTAAAAAATCGTAGCATCTTTGTAACAGAATCATATTTATAAAGACAAACTTAAGAATTCAATCAATTATGAGAAAATTAGGAATTTTACTGTTTTTCCTTTCATTAGGATTTCAAATAAACGCACAAAATAAACAATGGACTTTAAAGGAGTGCGTTGTTCATGCGCTTTCAAATAATATTTCTATAAAGCAAAGTACTTTAAATATTGATTTGACGGATATTGAAAAAAGCGATGCGATTGGAAACTTTTTACCTTCAATTAATGCTGGTCCAACTATTTCAAAAAATACGGGATTAAGTTTTAATCCAATAACCAATCAGCCGGAAACTATAACTGCTTTAAATCTTGCGGGAGGGGTTAGTGTAGGTTATACATTGTTCGATGGGTTGCGAAACTTCCGACAGGTTCAAAGAGCAGAAATATCTAAATTGTCAAGTCAATATCGTTTGGTGAAGATGCGAGACGATATTTCATTATTTGTTGCAAATGGATATTTGCAAGTATTACTGAATAAAGCAAATTTAGATGTAATCGAAATTCAAAATGCGGTGACTTTAGAGCAAATAAATCGTGTCAATGAATTAGTAGATGCTGGAGTTTTGCCAAAGGGTGATTTATTAGAAATCAAGGCTACTGACGCACGTGAGAAACAGAGCATAGCAATTCAAGAGAATGCTGTAAGAATATCCCTCATTAGTTTAGCACAATTATTATTAATCAAGGATTATGAAACCTTTGATATTGAAGATGAAGGTTTTGATTTAGTTGATCCAGGGATTTCTGCTAATCCTGTCTCTGAAATAATTGCGACAGCTAAAGAGAATCGTACCGAGGTTAAAATAGCAGAGAAGAACGTTGAATTGGCGAGTAAAGATCTTCAAATTGCAAGGGCTGGTTATTATCCAACGCTATCCGCTTTCTTTGGATATGATACACGTTATACAGATCTTGATCCAACAGAATTCATTAACCAAATATATCAAAATGACGGGGTAAATTACGGGCTTAGATTAAGTATTCCAGTTCTAAACGGTTTTAGTGTTCGCAATAATGTGAGACGAAGCAAAATAAATGTAACTAGTACAGAATATGAATTAGAGCAGGCTGAATTAGATCTAGAATCTAATATATATCAGGCGTATGTAGATGCAAAAGGTGCTGGGAAAGCCTATGAGGCTTCTTTGGCAGCATTAGAATCTCAAGAGTTGGCATATCAATATGCCAAGGACCGATTTGATGTAGGATTGACAAACTCGTTTGATTTTAGTCAGTCAAAACTTCGTTATGATAATGCATTGATAGAAGTGAACCGGGGTAAATATGATTATATTTTTAAAATTAAAGTATTGGAATTATACTTTGGAGTACCGGCAATGGAGTTAAAGTTTTAATTATGAAGAAAAAAACAGTTATATGGATTGTTGTAATAGCAGTTCTACTTATCACATTACTCCTTTTTGGAAGTAATGCTGGATGGTTTGGTAAAAAAGGGAAGTTTAAAAAGGTTGAAATCACTACAATTGAGTTGGTTGACATTACTGAAACGGTAGCCGCTACGGGTAAAATTCAGCCTGAAGTTGAAGTCAAACTTTCATCAGAAGTATCTGGTGAAATAATTGATCTACCTATAAAAGAAGGGCAGCAAGTTGAAAAAGGAGATCTGCTAGTAAAGATTAATCCAGACTTGGTGCAATCTATATTAAGTCAATCTCAGGCCGGTTTACAGACGGTGAGAGCGCAACTGGCACAAGCTGAGGCAGCACTGAAAAATGCTGAATTAAATTACAATAGAAATAGCGCTCTTTTTGATAAAGGAGTGATTTCAAAATCTGAATGGGATCGTTCTATAGCCGATTTTGAAGGTGCTGAAGCAGCTAAGCAGTCCGCTTATTACAATGTACGAAGTGCTGCTGCCAATGTAAAGCAGTCTAGAGATAATCTTTCTAGAACGTCTATTTATGCGCCAATGAGTGGAACGATTTCTAAACTATCGGTTGAACTTGGTGAACGGGTTGTAGGTACTGCTCAAATGGCTGGAACAGAAATAGTACGAGTAGCGAATTTAAATAATATGGAAGTTGAGGTAGATGTTAATGAAAATGACATTGTTAAAGTATCTGTAGGAGATTCTACTATTGTTGAGGTTGATGCGTATTTAAAACGTGAGTTTAAAGGAATAGTTACAGAAATTGCCAATTCTGCACAAACAACACTGTCTGCAGATCAGGTGACTAATTTTAAGGTGAAAATTCGTATCGTACCAGAATCATACCAAGACTTGATGGATGGTAAACCAGAAAATTATTCTCCATTTCGACCGGGAATGACAGCAACCGTTGATGTTATTACAAATAAGAAGAACCAAGTTATTGGTGTGCCAATTAGTGCTATTGTTATTAAAAGCGATACTAGCAGTAGGAAGAAATTGAAGGTGAAAAAGAAAAATACTTTAAATGCTGAAAAGTTTGAATGTGTCTTTGTTAAAATCGGAGAAGAAGCGAAGCTACGAGTCATAACAACCGGAATTCAAGACGATAGTAGTATAGAAATAACTAGCGGACTAAGTGAAGGAGATTTAGTGATTACTGGGCCATATAATACGGTAACGAAGACCTTGAATAATGGGGATAAAGTAGAAGAGAAATCTCTTGAGGAAGATAAAAAGGATAGTGAAGAATAATGGCATCTATTTTATGTATTGAAACGGCGACTACAAATTGCTCTGTAGCGCTTTCTGTAAATGGAAGCGTTGCTGTTTTAGTTGAAGATAATAGTAATAAATATTCCCACGCAGAGCGATTACATATTTTTATTGAACAAGTATTGAATGAAGCAGAAATTGACAAGAGCACTCTGGATGCAATTGCTGTTAGTAAGGGGCCAGGGTCTTACACTGGACTCCGGATTGGTGTTTCGGCTGCAAAGGGTCTTTGTTTTGCTTTAGATATACCATTAATTTCTATTCCGACACTAGATTCTCTTGCACTTCAGGTAAGGCCGAATAAAGGTATGATTGTTTCTATGTTAGATGCAAGAAGAATGGAAGTATACTCAGCAGTTTTTTCTTCCGAAGGAAATCAAGTTAGAGACACTCAAGCAGAAATTCTTATCGAAACGTCATTTACACAATATTTGGAACAAGAGCCTGTACTGTTTATTGGGACGGGAGTGGAAAAATTTGAACCTATCTGTCAACATAAAAATGCAACTTTCCTAAACGATAAGTTGCCATCTGCTTATCAAATGGCAGAATTGGCTGAGGCGAAATATAAAATAAGCGACATTGAAAATGTCGCTTATTTTGAACCATACTATCTAAAAGATTTTCTAATTACTGTGCCGAAGAAATAGCGTCGTAATATTTTACTACTCTTAATAGGTCTTCTTCTTCAGTCAAATCTAATTTTCCAGACTTAATCAATTTCTTAATTTCAGATTGTTTATTTTTAAAGAGTTTTAGTCTTTTATTTTTTGATGATCCAAATTCTTGAAAATTACCTTCCTGAGAAACTAGATAATAGATAGGTCTATCGACATATGTTGCCAGAATATCCTTTTCGAACGAATTTTGAGCCTTCTTGGCAGGATAGTACTTTTTGACAATCTTCTTATATAAATTATGGGTAGTACCAACATATAAAACTTGAAAATATCCAGCCTCATGGGATGCTTTATTAGCATCTCTAAAAACAAACATATCTGCCATTATCTTGACATAAATTTCTGGGTTCTTAGTCAGGGCCATTATTTCAGTGTCTTCTACATAAAGATTTTCTTTTACTTCAATTTCATCTGTCATGGCATTATAACGCAGTGCGTAATTTGACGCCATTATTTTATTCTGTTCGTAAATATTACCTAATAAGAAAATAGGATTGCCATATGGAGTCCCAACATATTCATCAGGTAAATATAAATCATTGTTAGAACCAATCCTACCAACGTGTTCTAGAAAAAATTGTGACTGATATTGGTCTCCCATAGATGTAATCTGAGCATCTATTGTTAAGATGCTTATTATGCTTAATAAAGCTAATGTGAATACTGTCTTTTTCATAATACTAATTTGTTGATTTTACTTCTTAATATTTCAATGTCTTCTGAAGCAAAGCTAATAAAATGGGCAATACAATTCATAATGTTTCTAGTAAACTATTATAGTGCTTTACCAATTTTATTATGTCTTCTTCCGCTTTGAAGTTGGTTTTATTTCTTTTTCCTTCTTTGTTATTGCCTTAATAATCTTCGATTTACTTGATAGCAATTCATAGAGTTTTTCCGCTTGAGATAATATGTAATAAGTGTTTTTATTCTCGAATGTGGCAGCCTTGTCTCTTTCGTAAGATATTTTTTCTTTAAATACAGCCGAATAACTGTCTTGAAATTTTATGATATATTTCTAAAAATGTTTCAATGTTAAAATTGCCTTTTCACTGTCACGAAGAGGTAGCTTACAGGTGTTATTAACGCAAACATAGATCAAGGTTTCATCCTCTACATATCGAAGTTCAAGAAGCGGGCCAGTTTCTTCTTTTGTGCTTCCAGCTATTAATTTATTTGGGATATACTGATTATTAATCTCTTTCGTAAGTGCTTTGGCATTCGACCCTACAATAACTACCTCGAAATATTGCGACTGATAATTTGCTAATAGATCCAACCAATTGGCAAAACCGCTTGGGTATTGTTCTATATCACTAGCCACGTTCTTAAGCATTTGATGTGCGGTATCTGCGTATTTTTCATCATCATAATGATGAGAAAGAACAAATAGGTTTTTTGCCATAATAGAATTTGAGGCGGGAATCACGTTATCCCGATATTCAAAATTTCTTGTTACCAATGCCGGATCTTCTTTCGAGGTAAAATAGAACATACTCTTTTCGGCATCAAAAAAATTGATGAAAGTATAGTCTGCAAGTTTCTTAGCCTTATGAATCCATTGCGAGTCTAGCGTCACCTCATAAAGCGCAATGTAGGCATCTATTACCGCTGCATAATCCTCAAGATAACCATTAATAGTGCTTTTCCCATTTTTGTAACTGTGATATAATG
Source organism: Flavobacteriaceae bacterium (assembly GCA_047614245.1). Taxonomy (GTDB): domain Bacteria; phylum Bacteroidota; class Bacteroidia; order Flavobacteriales; family Flavobacteriaceae; genus Ulvibacter. The sequence continues at coordinate 2,821 of JBLHIC010000099.1, read as the reverse complement.
CACCGCTAGATTGATATTGCTTTTCATCAATAAACTTGGCATTTTTTATTGCTGCCTCTAAGTATTCATTTTTTTGAAAAGCTTTATAGGCATCTACGTAACCCTTTAACATTAAACCGTTCCACGATGTGAGCGTTTTATCATCTAATCTGGGCTTGGATCGTTTATTTCTATATGCTAGGAGTAGAGACTTCCAAGCCTTCTTTTTTAACTGAAGGGCTTCATCCGTAATTGAAAAACTTTCAGAAACTTCGGCATCACTCTTATCTCTTATAAGTACATATTTTCCATCCTCCCACTTTCCGAAGCTATTTACATTATAATACTCTTTGAAAAGTTCGAAATCTGTAGTCAGAAGTTCTTCTAATTCAGTTTTTTCGAAAACGTAATATGCCCCTTCTTCCAACTCGCCATTTTCATTATCACTATCTGCGTCCAAGGAGGAATAGAATGCGCCTTCTTCATTGGTCATTTCTCTGGCAATAAAGGCAAGAGATTCATCGACAATTTCTTTATAATGTGGGTTTTTCGTCACCAGATATGCATTGCTATAAAGACTAACCAATTGTGCATTGTCGTATAGCATTTTTTCAAAGTGAGGTATATGCCATTTGGAATCTGTGCTATATCGAGAAAATCCTCCGCCAATATGGTCATAAACACCGCCATAGGCCATTTTGTCAAGCGTTAATATAACGTGGTCTAAGAGTTCAACTTGCTCGTTTTGGAATGCATATCGCAATAGAAACTGGTTGGCATTGGGCATCATAAATTTTGGTACTCGATCATAACCACCATAAGACCCATCAAAATTTTTCGACCAATTTTTTATTAATGCAGCAGTGGGATAATTTGTGAAATCTACATCTCCTGTGTTTAAAGTAATTAGGTCCATTCCTTTTATTCCTTCTTCCAGTCTAGCTCCAAACTCAATCAGCTTTTGAGGGTCTTTGTCGTAAAGATCCTGCATTTTCGAAATAGCATCTATCCAGTTTTCTTTCGTAAAATATGTTCCTCCCCAAATCGGACGACCATCGGGTAGAGTAATAACATTCAAAGGCCAACCTGCTCTACCTGTCATTAATTGCACAGCGTTTATATAAATCTGATCAACATCTGGTCGTTCCTCTCTGTCAACTTTAATAGAAACAAAATGTCTATTCATTACAGCAGCAACTGCAGAATCTTCAAAGCTCTCTCGCTCCATAACATGACACCAGTGGCAAGCCGAATAGCCAATGCTAATAATCATTAGTTTATTTTCATTCTTTGCTTTCGCTAAGGTAACATCGTTCCATGCATTCCAATTAACAGGATTGTGAGCATGCTGCAACAGATAGGGGCTAGTCTCCTTAATAAGTTCGTTTGTGTAATTGTGATTTTTCAAGATGTCTTTTTGCGAAGAATTACAAGAAATAAGCAATAGTGTTAAGACTATAAGGGTAGATAAATTGCGCATATAAATTGATAAAAAACAAAAATACGCTTTTGGTTTTCCATAAGCGTATTAATTTTTGTTGTAAAAATAGCTTTAGCTAGGTTCGAAATGGATCTTTACGTTTAGTCTAAATTCAGTAAAATTTATTCCACTCTGTCTTAAAACATGCTCATTTTTATAAACTGAACGATTCTTTCACGCTTTTGCTTCTATATTTTTTTGATTTTTTTTTCTTGCCTTCCTAGCTTTTATTAGTATTTGCTCTAACTTCAATTGCTTTTAATATCACCGTGGTTCTATTAATTTGGTCTCTAGCTGATTTTTAAAGACCAAGAAAGCGCATGTTTAAAAGGATACAGAGTCGATTACCTAGCCATTAATAGCTTCTACAGTCGTAACTCTGCCATTTAACATGTCTTTAAGCATTGTTTCAATTCCATTTTTAAGTGTGATTGTCGATGAAGGACATCCACTGCAAGCACCTTGTAGTATTACCCTCACTGTCTTCGAAGCTTCGTCGAAAGAGTCAAAAGCAATATGACCACCATCACTTGCCACTGCGGGTTTTATATATTCATCTAATATAGAAATAATTTCATTTTCTATATCTGAATAACTTTCTGTTTTACTTTTATTGTCTTCGGAAATATTCGAAGTTTCACTTTGATTCTCTTTTAAAAGAATTTCATCATTTAAAATAGGTTTTCCATCTTCTATATATACCCTAATAAACTCTCTGATTTCCATAGAAATTTCTTGCCATTCAGCAACATTATATTTCATAACTGAAACATAATTCGCGCTGATAAAAATCTCTTTTACAAAGGGAAAAGAATATAAGGCGGTTGCTAGGGGTGCGTTTATGGCTTCATCAATATTTTTGAATTCGAAAACCCCATCAGCTAGGGGCTTGTTCGCAACGAATTTCATCACTGAAGGGTTTGGAGTGCTTTCAGCATAGATAGTTACTGGAACCTTCTTAGATGTTTCACTTTCAATAATAACCTCTTTTCCGCTAGACAGGTAATCAGAAATCGATTCGGCAACTTCTTCTTGCACATCATCCCAGCTAACAATGTTATACTTCTCAATTGCTATAAAGTTTTGCGATATATAAACAGTCTTAACGAAGGGTAAATGGAACAACTGCTGCGCAATTGGGCTCGATTTAGCCTCATCAATGTTTGAAAATTCAAAACTTTTAGCCTGGGTTAAAAACGAATTTGTAACAAACTTTACAATATTTTCGTTAGATGTGGGTTCTACAATAATGTTAAATGAAGACATTTAGCTATTTTTTTACAAAAATATAAAAAGAAAGTCAATGTATTCAATATATTTGGCAATGTAATAGACCTACATATGAAAAAAATATTACTTACT
>JBLHIC010000098.1:0-8641 GCA_047614245.1 Flavobacteriaceae bacterium | reverse complement strand
TTGCCTTCTCTTATGGCTTTTATTTCAGTACCCGCCAAAACAATTCCAGCCGAATAAGTGTCAAGAATCTCATATTCGAAACGGGCTTTTCTGTTCTTAATTTTTACGTTTTTCTGGAGTGCCATATGTGCAAAAGTACTATTTCTCAATTTGATTAATACGTTATAAGTATCCAATTTTCTCTTTATACTTTTCGTAAGTATCTCTAATATTTTGTGACACATGATATACCTTTGTAACAAGCTCAAATTATGAAACGACTCCTCATTTTATTTAGCCTTATATTACTATTCTCGTGCAATGAGAAAGACGAGGCACTTAGCGCTCAAATGATTATTGATAAGGCAATTGAATCCTCCTGTAATGGAAATTGTGGGAACGCTAATATTGATTTTACTTTTAGAGACAAGTGTTATATAAGTAATCGGAATGGTGGTAGTTATAGATACGAGCGAATTTCTTCAGATTCAACAGGGGTCACGGAGGATGTGCTATCAAATGCTGGGTTTACGAGACAAAAAAATAACATCTCGATCGCCGTTCCAGATTCTATGGCTACAAAATATTCAAATAGTATTAATTCGGTTATTTATTTTGCGCAATTGCCTTTCGGACTTAACGCAGCGGCAGTTAAAAAGGAGTTGTTGGGTGAGACCTTTATAAAAGGTGAGGTATACTATGAAATTCGGGTATCATTTGAGGAAGAGGGAGGGGGTAAGGATTTTGATGATGTTTTTGTTTATTGGATTCACAAAGATAAATTTACTGTTGATTACCTCGCTTATCTATATGAAGTAGACGGTGGTGGAATTCGATTTAGAGAGGCTTATAATCCGAGGGTTGTGAACGGTATTCGTTTCGCAGATTATAACAATTATAAACCTGAAAACCTGGATGTTTCTTTATCTAATTTAGATGTTCTTTTTGAACAAGGTGCTCTAAAGCTATTGTCAAAAATTGAAACGGAAAGTGTGAGTGTGCAACTTACAAATACTAATTAATCGTTAAGACCTCAACATTTTTGACTCCCTGATGTATCTTAACTATATAGAGTAGTCCGTTCTCATCGTCAGCAATATCAGAATATTTCTTTTCACCAATTATTGCATTTACAAACTGCGGGGTCGTATTACTATGCCCTACAATTAATATGTTATTTCCATTTGTCAAGATTCTAAAATCATCATCATATAGGTTACTTGGATCATAGGACTCCACCATAACTTTTTTATTGCTGGCAGTGTAGGCAGCAGTTTCTTGAGTTCGATTATAGTCAGTAGAGAATATTTGATCGATTTTTATATCTTCAAAATAAGTAGCCCAATTTCTAGCTCTTAGTATCCCTTCCTCTGTCAATTTAGGATTCTTATTAGAAGGGTCGGAACGATCTTTTTCTGCGTGTCGTATTAAATAATAAGTAGTGGTACTGAGGTCTTCAACGACCTTTTCTTGTTTCTTTTTGGAGTCGTTACAGGCTACAAGGGTGAAAAATACAAGAATGAATAAAGCAAATTTATACACATGAACAAGTTTAGGATTTAAAGATACGAAATCTTTAAGTTCACTTGATACAATAGACTAATTGATGCGTTAAAGAAAAGTCCCTCTTCTAAGATTTAGAGGGAGGGAGTTTTTTAAAGGTATTGTACTGCTGTTATCACTGCAAAGGCCGCAGTAAAAAATGTAATGGAAAGAATATAAATTCCAAGAGCACGATTCGTTTGATAGGGCTGTACTTTACTTTTACTTGTTTGAGTTTTCATAATTCGTTAGTTTAAAAGGTTGCTATACTAAATAGACGAACGAACTTATAAATCGTTACAGTTTTTGTTTTTTAACAGCCGAAACTCTCTGTTCAAATGATAACTCAGTTGCTGGATTTACAACGTTCTTGAAAAGTTCCATGAATTCTTCGGAATGCGCTTCTCTTTTTTGGTGAACTAGATTAAAGTGAACAAAAGTACTCCACATAAGAGCTTTTATCTCTGTCTTGTCTGAATTAAGCATTCTGAGTTCTACCAAAAGTTGTGAATCTCCAAATTGAAGTAGTTGAGACTGAATTATAATCTCTTCCATTAAAAATGCAGGTTTTAAATAAGCGATTTGATTGCTTCCAACTACCCAACTCTTTCCTTCTTTTCGTGCCATTTTATAAATATCAATACCATAGTTATCAATTAGTTGGTCCTCTCGGGCGTTCATAAAATAATTCAAATAGGCAGCATTATTTAGATGATTAAAAGGATCACAATCCTGAAAACGCACCTTAGTTCTACTCTCTAAAACATTTTGAAGTTCTTGCATAGGTCAATATTTTATACTCAAAGGTATATTAGTCTTAAATAAATTATTTTTTTAGTTCGTTTGTTATAATAAGGTCGAGTTCATTTGCTGCGTCTATCAAATATCTTTTGTCACCCATTGTTTGATTCATGAACACCGCGCCTTGAATTCGTGTGTAAAGTAATTTTGCAAATTTGTCTGCATCGACGTGTGCCTTAACCTCTCCTTCAGCTTTAGCTAATTCTATTAAATTTATAATATTATTTTGAGTTCTTGTGATCACGCTTTGAACTTTATCCAGCAATTTTGTGTCTTGGTGATTTGCATCAACACCGATATTCAGAATAGGACATCCCCCAAGGTGTTTACTGTAATCACTGTAGTTTCGGTAGAAGTCGGTAATCAAATATAATTTCTGAAGGGGAGTGTTTCCTTTCGCTTGGTGCTCTGTTATTTTCTTCAGTAGGTCGTTTACATTCTTCAAAAATGCCGCAATAGCAATGGCCTCTTTGTTTTCAAAATTACCGTAGATAGCCCCTTTGGTAAGCCCGGTTGCCTTGGTAATATCCGACATTGAAGTGGCAGCATACCCTTTTGCCGAGAATATTGGCGCCACTTTTTCGATGATATATTTGGTGGTATGTTCTGCCTTAGTTAACATATTCTACTAAATTTATAGGGTAAATATAATAAAAATATACCAAGTGGTATTAAATAAGCATATGTTTTTTACCGTCAAGAGATATGTATATTAGCCCAAATTTAAAACCATAACTATGAAAAAAATTACCTTTATTCTGTGCTTACTTACCTATGTTGTAAACGCCCAAGTTGACGGCTATAATGTTGGGGATGTAGTAGATGACTTTACCGTTACCGACGTTGAAGGAGTTGAACATAATCTTTATACTTATCTAGCGGCAGGAAAACATGTTTATTTAGATTTCTTTTTTGACACCTGTGGACCATGTCAAACAACTACTCCGATTTTTAATGAGTTCCATGATAAGTATGGCTGTAATGACGGCGATGTTGTTATGATTTCTGTGAATAATGGATCTGATTCAGATGCAGAGGTAATTGCCTTTGAAAATTCATTTGGCGGACCTTTCAATCACGCACCAGCTATTAGTGCTGATGGAGGAGCAGGAGCTGTAGATTCGAATTTCGATATCGTTGCATATCCAACCTATTGTCTTATTGGTCCAGATATGACTTTACTTGAATCAGATATTTGGCCTTTAACTGGTGTTGAAACTTTTGAAGCAACCTTCCCTGCTGGATTTAATCCTCCTGTAATGTCTTGTAGCTTAGGTGTTACTGATGCAAATAGCACTTTGGATTTTGTAATATATCCCACAGTGTCGAACGGGAGCGAAATTAATATCGTCTTGAACGAATTTGCAGATACAGATGTCAATGTTTATGACGTAATGGGTAGACGTGTATTTTATAACAACTTTAGTCAAAAGAATATTCAGTTTAGTTTAAACGCTGTGTCTGGATCTTACTTTGTGAATATTGCTTCTGAAAATAGCTCAGTTACCAAAACTATTATCATTAAGTAAACTTATTGTTGTGTGTTGAATTTTAAAACCCCTTGTGTTCTAATTTTTACAAGGGGTTTCAATTAACCAATCAATTATGAAATGAGTTTTTAGGGAGCTCTAAACACGATTATTAAATTTATTTAGTGCTTCATCTTTTTGCTTTTGCTCCGTCTGTGGACAACTTTCGTTAATCTTCTTATATTCTTCATAGATAGCATTAGATGGCCCTTACATAACCGCGACGATAAGCAACCGAAGTATTCTTGCAAGTAATCTAAAACTCATTGTTTATTAGCTAATTACAAGATCACTTTCATTCCTAAACACTAATTCATCATTAAAACTATCTAACAAAATGATGCTATCTGTGGTGATTTTCCCAGAAAGTATCTCCTTAGAAAGAGCATTCAGCACTTCTTTTTGGATTACCCGCTTCACAGGGCGTGCACCATACTCTGGCTCATATCCTTTTATTGCTAGATATTCAATCGCTTCATCGGTCGCATCTAAGGTAATGTGCTGTTTAGCTAACATTTTCGAAACACCTTTCAATTGCAAGCCAACAATCTTTACAATATCATTTTTAGTGAGAGGAGTGAACATTATAATGTCATCAATCCTGTTTAAAAATTCAGGGCGTACTGTTTGTCTTAACAAAGCAAGAACATCAACTTTCGCTCCTTCCATTGCAGTCTGAGGGTCTTTAACTGCCTCAAATTTTTGCTGGATAATATCGCTACCCATATTACTAGTCATAATTATGATCGTGTTTTTGAAATCGGCCACTCGACCTTTATTATCAGTTAAGCGTCCCTCATCCAACACCTGTAACAAAATATTAAAAGTGTCTGGATGTGCTTTTTCAATCTCATCCAGTAATACAACTGAATATGGTCTACGACGCACGGCTTCAGTAAGTTGTCCTCCTTCGTCGTAACCTACATAACCTGGAGGTGCACCAACCAATCGGCTCACACTATGTCGCTCTTGGTATTCACTCATGTCAATACGCGTCATAGCACTTTCATCATCAAATAAGTAAGTTGCCAAGGCTTTTGCAAGTTCAGTTTTACCAACTCCTGTTGTACCAAGGAATAAGAAGGTTCCTATAGGTTTTTTTTGATCTTGCAATCCCGCACGACTTCTGCGAATAGCATCACTTACCGCGACAATAGCCTCTTCCTGTCCAACAACTCTTTTGTGTAATTCATCTTCAAGTTTTAATAGCTTTTCACGATCACTTTGGAGCATTTTAGTCACAGGTATTCCTGTCCATTTTGCAACAACCTCTGCAATATCTTCATTCGTAACCTCCTCTTTAATAAGGGTAGTTTCATTTTCGTTTTCAGCTAGTTGTTTTTCTAAAGCAGTAAGTGCTTCCTGTGTATCCTTTATTTTACCGTATCGCAATTCTGCTACTCGCCCGAAATCTCCATCCCGTTCTGCACGTTCAGCCTCTAGTTTGAATTCTTCAATTTGAGTTTTTAAATTCTGGATGTTATCAACTACTGCTTTTTCGCTTTGCCATTTTGCATTGAGTTCGTTTCGTTCTTCCTTCAAATTTGCTATTTCCGATCGAAGAACTTTCAGCTTTGCTTCATCTTTTTCACGTTTAATAGCTTCATTTTCAATTTCCAACTGCATTATTTTCCGATCCAATACGTCCAATTCTTCAGGCTTACTATTGATCTCCATACGTATCTTAGCAGCGGCCTCATCCATTAAATCAATCGCCTTGTCTGGTAAAAATCTATTCGTAATATATCGCTGAGAAAGTTCTACAGCTGCAATGATAGCTTCATCTTTAATTCGAACTTTATGATGTGTCTCGTATTTTTCTTTAATTCCTCGAAGAATAGAAATAGCACTTTCAGTATCAGGCTCGTTTACCACTACTTTCTGAAAACGACGTTCCAATGCTTTATCTTTTTCAAAATATTTTTGATATTCATCTAAAGTTGTTGCCCCAATGGCTCTCAATTCACCTCTTGCTAAAGCTGGTTTTAAAATATTAGCTGCATCCATCGCTCCTTGTCCACCACCGGCACCTACGAGCGTATGAATTTCATCAATGAACAATACTATATCTCCGTCACTGGAAGTTACTTCCTTAATAACTGCTTTTAATCGTTCCTCAAATTCACCTTTAAACTTAGCACCTGCAATTAAAGATCCCATATCGAGTGAATATACCACCTTTGATTTAAGGTTATCGGGTACATCACCATCTACAATTCTATGCGCCAAACCTTCGGCAATAGCCGTCTTACCTGTTCCGGGTTCCCCAACCAGCATAGGGTTGTTTTTGGTCCTTCTAGTTAAAATCTGAAGAATTCTGCGTATTTCCTCATCTCGCCCAATAACTGGATCTAATTTCCCGCTCTTCGCTAATTCATTTAAGTTACGGGCGTATTTATTAAGTGAATTGTAGGTTTCTTCTGCACTTTGAGAAGTTACAGATTCCCCTTGTCTTAATTCTAAAATGGCTGCCTTTAAACCTTTTTCAGTTACTCCCTGGTCTTTTAAAGACTGTGCTATATTACTTTTGGATACAAATATGGCTAGTAATAAATGTTCGATTGAAACATATTCATCGTTCATCTTTTTGGCAATAATACTTGCTTCTGTTAATGTTTTATTCGCTTCTCGAGAGAGCATGATATCACCTCCTGAAACCTTAGAAAAACTTTCTAATTGTTTGTTTAGAATCTGCTTTATCATATCCAGATTCACATTCAGTTTTTTCAACAAAAAAGGAATCACGTTTTCGTCTACTTCGAAAATAGCCTTTAAAATGTGTTCGTTTTCAATTTGTTGATGACCATAACCCTGCGCTATTTGTTGTGCTTGTTGTATGGCCTCTTGTGATTTTATAGTAAAATTGTTGAAGTTCATAGTCATTTGTTTTGAAGGTTTATTTCAAAATGTGAGCCATAACTTTTTTAAGACAAAATGACCGGTTTTGTAAGGTTTAGCGGGACATTATGACTGATTAAAGCTTAGCATTCGAGATTAAAGATACTCGCTATTGCTTCGGAATTTATATACGTAGAAATTAAACGAGTTATACTAGATTACGATGTTACATTAGTATTACTTAACTTTGAAAAAAATAGAAAATATGGGTTTATTCGGTTTGTTTGGTGCTAAAAATTCTTCAGAAGAAAAAGTGGAAAAAGTAAAGAAGGTAGTTCCATGGCATCGTTTGAACTCTCTAGAACAACTAAAAACTATTGCTGAAGAATCAAAAACAAAACCCGTTGCAATTTTTAAGCATTCAACACGCTGCGGAATTAGTAGAATGGTTTTGAACCAATTTGAAAGTAGTTATAATTTAGATGACTCTCAGTTAAAACTATATTTCCTAGACCTTTTAGCCAATCGAGATATTTCTGATGAAGTTGGTTTCACTTTTCAGGTCATGCACCAGAGTCCTCAGTTAATTGTGGTTAAAAATGGAAACACCGTGTATCAAGCGTCGCACCACGGCATTCAGGCTCAAGACTTGGAAAAGTTAGTTTAAAAAAGAAGGAGCAAAAATGTTGCCTAGAAAATCGAATGTTGTTTTAATATCTCTTTAAGTCTTACTTTAATATCAGAGCCGGCGTCTAGGATCATCTCTTCATTACTGGGAAATTGGACAAAACGATTGCGCACGAATCTGCGATCTTCATCTGTTAAAGCTCGTTCATCGCCTCGAAAGGTGGTAAAGTTGTTTTCGAAAATAAATTCAGTGGAAAGCGGGTACGTATTAAGGTCTCGCATCGCAATCAAGTCTCTATAGACAACAGTACCGCCAGCAAACGTAGATTTGCTTTGTTGCGAAATGAGCACGCGCGCGGTTACCGTTTCAAATTTATCTATCTTAATGGGATTGCCATTTTCGTCATTTACGATATTTCCTTCTCGGTCTCGTCTGAAATTCCAACCGGTTTTAATCTCTTTGGTACGAATTTCTTCACGTTCTGAAATACGTTCGGGGGAAATCGCAATTTCTCTGAAATTTAAAGAAATTCCGAAGTTATAATTGATGTTTGGCTTCCGTTCACCGTGGTATTCGGTCCAAAAATCATCTAAACCGTACGTATTGAAATCCAATAACTCTCGCTCTAATCGAAATGGAATTATTTGCTCGCTGCGGTTATTGAGACTTACAAAAATAAAACTGGTTCCTAAGTAATGAGCATCTTCTTTTAGGGCAAGTACGTCGAGGTAATTATGATGTAACTCATTAATTTCGCAAAATATATTATAGGCAGTGCGATAATCCTCAATGATTTTGCGCTTCATATAGACGTCAGCTTCCTGATAAAGGTATTCAATATATGCTTTTTTACTGTTAATTATCTCGTGGGTATAATTTCTCATATGAAACTTTCCATTCCGACCTAGTGAAGAGCTGTATAGAGGCAATAACGGGCGAATCAGTTCCTGGCGACTGTCGAGGTCTAAATATAAAGAATACAATGCACGAATGTTCGATGGATTTTTATCTTTTTTAAGAAACGCAATCCGCCTCGTATCCTCTTCGGAAACTTTTTTAAACGCTTCTTCTAATAAGGCAATGTGCGGATCGTTTTTTTCTGAAGCCTTGTCCTTACTAAGTTTTTTTACAGCCAGAGCGATGGACTTATCGTAGTTGCCCCCCGAGAGAAACTTCTGATTTCGTTTTACACTGCTGCATCCAACAAGCAGCAATATCACAATAAGAATTGAAAGTGTATTTCTCATAAGGTACATGTTTTATAACATGAAGGACAATTATTGTCAACACTTCCTTTAAATTAGATGTTTTCCCTGTATTGTTG
>JBLHIC010000097.1:0-8675 GCA_047614245.1 Flavobacteriaceae bacterium | reverse complement strand
CCCAACACTTATCACCTATCACCGTCACTTCGAGTGAATTTCAAATTACGCGAGTAATTTTGAAATTAGTATAGAGAAGTCACTTAACTTTTCACTTTCAACTTTTAACTCTTCACTCTTCACTAAATTGGTATAATTCCGAAGAATGCGTATTTTTACACTTCAAACTTAATCCTAATATTATGGCTTTAATAACAATTGGTGGAAACCCCGCAGAAACAAATGGCATTTTACCTTCCGTAGGCAGTACAGCACCAGATTTTACATTAACCGCGACCGACCTGTCGTCTAAATCCTTGAATGATTTTGGCACGATGAGAAAAGTATTAAACATATTCCCAAGTATTCAAACGGGCGTTTGTGCGACTTCAGCAAGAAAATTTAATGAAGAAGCCTCAAATTTAAAAAACACTAAAATCATCTGTATTTCAAAAGACTTACCATTTGCACATTCTGGTTTTTGCGCAACTGAAGGTATTGAGAATCTGGAGATGTTATCTGATTATAAAGACACTAACTTCGGGGATGATTACAAACTGTTAATTACAAAAAGTGCGTTCACCGGACTTTTATCAAGAGTCGTTATTGTTCTTGATGAAAATAATCAAGTATTGTACACAGAGCAAGTTCCTGAGATTGGACAAGAACCAGACTATGATGCGGCACTTAATGCTTTAAAATAAACTAATGAGATCTTTTCTTCGGGGACGACTTAGCGGAGTTGGTTTTGCAGCCAAAGGTGCTTTTATGCTTCTTAGAAATGAAGCCAGTATTCAAGTACAAGCGGTTATTGCAGTTTTAATAACTATTGCTGGCTTCTATTTTAACCTGTCAACGACCGAATGGATGATGCAAATATTCGCGATCGGATTGGTGATGGGTACCGAAGGACTTAATACCGCTATTGAAGAAATGGCAAACTTTGTTCATCCCGATTTTCATAAAAAAATTGGATACATTAAGGATGTTGCTGCTGGAGCCGTTTTCTTCTCGGCTTTGACGGCTATTATCATTGGTTGTTTTATTTATTTTCCGAAATTTTAAAAAACCAGTGGTCCAATAGTATAGGCTCCTAAACCTCCAGTAATCGTCTCACAGTTACCTCCTGAATATTACGATATTGTAATATTCTTTGTTCTTAAGCCCTAGTTAAAAGGATCACTTTATCACAAACAAATACTTTAAATGTTAATAGAATGACTACAAATAGGTGTTTAATATTTCTGGTGACTTTTATTATTTAATTAATTACGTTTATATTTATTCTTTGATCCGAATTCGCATTGTCACCAATTTGGCTTGCATTTAAAATTATTATGTAGCTTGAAACGTTTACAATTTGTACTTTTGTTTCTTTACAACCCCACATTTAATGGCTAAAAAAAAGACCGGAACTGCCAAGCAACCAAAAGCTGCGCGTAAAAAATTGTCGTTTGCATTATCAAAGCAGCAAAAGATTTTAATGGGTAGTTTTCTTTTCTTTTTGGGTGTTGCAATGATTTTTTCCTTTGTATCCTACTTCTTTACTTGGCAAGCAGATCAATCGGTTGTTGGTGAGTTGACCGAAAGAGAATTAGAAACTAAAAACTGGCTCAAGAAATTTGGAACTAATATAGGTCACTTTTTTATCTATAAAGGCTTCGGAATTGCAGCTTTTAGTCTTGCCTTTCTTATTACACTATCCGGTGTATATTACTTCTTTAGTTTTACAAAAAAACAGCTCAGACGATTTTGGTTTTGGGGTATCTTAATGATGATCTGGGTTTCTGTTGTACTCGGATTTTTCTCTGCAAAAAGTTCTATTATCAGTGGTGTGATTGGGTATGAAGTTAACGATGTACTTCAAGATTACTTAGGTTTTATTGGAACCACTCTTATCTTGGCTTTTTTACTAGTTGTATATTTAGTTCTTCGTCTCAAATTGACACCAGAGCTGGTATCTGCTGCCTTTAAAAGAACCAAAAAAGAAATAGAAGAAGACTTCTCCAAGGCTACTAATGCGGTAGCTTCTGAAGAAATAAAAGCAAAAACTACTGAAAGTGTTTCAGATGAAGTTAAGATTGTAACAGAAACAATAGATTTACCAATAGCTCCTTCTGAAACTAAATCAGAAAAAACGGAGACACCACCACTCGAAAGAATTATTCTTAAAACTGAGAAGACTGATGATGTGGAAATGAAAATAGAAAAAACAGTTGAAGAAGCCCCCGTTAAACAAAACCTTAGTGATAAATTAGTAAAAGATTTTGGCGAATTTGACCCGACCTTAGAGTTAAGTAATTATAAGTTTCCAATTATTGAATTGCTGAAAGATCATACATCAGGAGTCGGAATTACTATCAATCAAGAAGAGTTAGAAGAAAACAAGAATAGGATTGTTGAAACTCTTAGCAACTATAAAATTGGAATTGCCAGTATAAAGGCAACTGTTGGTCCCACGGTGACTCTTTATGAAATTGTACCAGAAGCTGGTGTTCGCATTTCAAAGATTAAAAACTTGGAAGATGATATTGCGTTATCACTTTCTGCATTGGGAATTAGAATTATTGCTCCCATTCCCGGACGTGGAACCATTGGTATTGAAGTACCTAATAAGAGTCCAAAAACGGTTTCAATGCGATCTGTGATTGCCTCTCCTAAATTTCAGAATGCCGAAATGGAACTCCCATTGGCTTTAGGAAAAACTATTAGCAACGAAACTTTTGTAGTGGATTTAGCTAAAATGCCACACTTGTTAATGGCTGGGGCTACAGGACAAGGTAAATCTGTTGGATTAAACGCGATTTTAACATCCCTAATTTATAAAAAACATCCAGCGGAGGTAAAATTTGTCTTGGTAGATCCAAAAAAGGTAGAATTGACATTATTCAATAAAATTGAGCGTCATTTTCTTGCGAAACTACCCGATACTGACGAAGCGATTATCACCGATACCACGAAGGTTGTCCACACCCTAAATTCCCTTTGCATTGAAATGGACAATCGTTATGACCTGCTCAAAGACGCAATGGTTCGCAATATTAAAGAGTACAATCAGAAGTTTAAATCGAGGAAGTTAAATCCAAATGATGGCCATCATTTCTTGCCATATATTGTATTAGTAGTTGACGAGTTTGCAGATTTGATTATGACTGCGGGGAAAGAAGTTGAAACTCCAATAGCGAGGCTCGCACAGCTAGCACGAGCTATAGGAATTCATTTGATTATAGCAACGCAAAGGCCTTCAGTAAATGTTATTACGGGAATAATTAAAGCTAATTTCCCAGCACGAATAGCTTTTAGAGTAACAAGTAAAATCGATTCACGCACTATTTTGGACGGCTCTGGTGCCGATCAATTAATTGGGCGTGGAGATATGCTATACACACAGGGAAATGACTTAATAAGAATACAGTGTGCATTTGTTGACACACCGGAAGTGGCAGACATTACCGAGTTCATAGGCTCCCAAAAAGCCTACCCTGACGCACATCTTTTACCAGAGTTTGTAGGGGAAGAAGGTGGCACAAATCTTGATATTAACATCTCCGAAAGGGATAAAATGTTTAGAGAAGCGGCCGAAATTTTGGTGATCGCTCAACAAGGTTCAGCTTCACTATTACAGCGAAAGTTAAAACTAGGATATAACCGAGCTGGACGAATAATAGATCAATTGGAAGCCGCCGGGATTGTTGGCCAATTTGAAGGGAGCAAAGCCAGGCAAGTTTTGATTACAGATCTTGAGGCTCTCAAGCATTTTTTTGACAACGAAAGCAACGACACATAAAATGAGAAAATTAGCACTATTATTGATATCTACTTTAAGCATCTCAATTGCGACCTCTCAAAGTGCGAAAGCATTATTGAATGAAGTTTCTACTAAAGCGAAAAGCTATGATAATATTCAAATTGATTTTAAATATAATTTGAATAACGCCAAAGAGAGTGTGAACCAAGATACACGCGGAAATGTAACTTTAGCAGGTGATAAATATATCTTGAATATGCTTGGTACGACCCGATTATTTGACGGAAAAAATATATACTCTATTGTTCCAGAAGATGAAGAAGTGACCATATCTAATTACAATGCACAAGAAGATAAGGAGATAACACCTTCAAAAATGCTCACGTTTTACGAAAAAGGCTATACGTATAAAATGGACATCGTTCAGAGTATACGAGGAAGAAAAATACAGTTTGTGAAATTAATCCCTATCGATTCTAAAGCTGAAATAAAGGATATTCTATTGGGGATTGACGCTCAAACAAAACATATCTATAAGCTAATACAGACGGATGCAAAAGGGACAAAATACACCTTAACAGTAAATTCGTTTAAAACCAACCAGCCTCTTTCAAAAACCTTGTTTACATTTGACAAGGCTAAATACGAGCAGGATGGTTATTATATCAACAGGCTTGACTAGAGCTTCGTTTTGAAAATATTAGACAGATACATATTGATAACTTACTTGAAGACGTTTTTTAGCGTGTTCATTATTTTAATGTTCATTTTCGTTTTACAAACCATCTGGCTATATATTAATGAACTAGCTGGCAAAGACTTAGATATTTGGATAGTTCTAAAGTTTTTATGGTTTGTCACTCCTCGATTAATTCCATTAGTCCTGCCCCTTTCAATCTTAGTTACCTCCTTGATGGTTTTTGGAAGCTTTGCCGAAAATTATGAATTCGCGGCTATGAAATCTACTGGTATATCGTTACAACGTGCGATGCGGAGTCTTATGGTTTTTATTGCCTTTTTAAGTGTAATAGCCTTCTTATTTGCGAACAATGTAATTCCTTGGTCCGAGTATAAATGGCAGAATTTACGCCGAAACATCGCGCAGATGAGCCCCTCTATGTTAATTACTGAAGGACAATTCAGTCAGATTGGAGATGACTACAACATAAAAGTCACTGAGAAGAGTGGTGATAACGATCAATATTTAAGGGAGGTAGTTATTCATAAAAAAGATCCTTCGAGACCAAATGGTAACTTTACAGTAATTATTGCAGACAATGGAGAACTGGCAAGTGCAGAAGGCAGTAATACGTTGTCACTTATTTTAAAAGATGGTAATTATTATGATGATGTAAGAGTAAACGATCTCAAAAAACAAAGTCGTGGACCGTTCGCAAAAAGTTACTTTGAAGAATATGCTATAAATATTGATCTTACCGAATTCAATAATGTGGATGTTGAGAAGGAGAATAGGCTTTCGAACCAAAACATGTACAATATGCGTGAATTGTACCTAGCAATAGACTCTCTTTCAATTAGCTACTCGAAAGACATTCAGGTGTTTTCTGACAATATGTACTACCGCAGTGGGTTAGCCAAATTCCATGATAAAAACAACAAAGACTCTTTAGTACACGACACCTTGAAATCCATTATTAAAATATATCCAATAAATAAACAACCTGAGATTATCTCAATGGCCCTAAACAATGTAAAAGGCACCTTACAATCTGTAGATGCAAAAAAAAATGAATTTATAGCTAAGACGAAGCGATTAAATAAATTTGAAATGGCGCTGCATGATAAATATGTTTTAGCCATAGCTTGTATTATTTTATTCTTTGTTGGCGCACCTTTAGGCGCGATAATCAGAAAAGGAGGTATGGGCTTGCCAATGGTAATTGCTATCACTTTATTTTTAACCTATCATTTTATTGGGATCTTTGCTAAAAACAGTGCAGAGGACGGCACACTTCATCCGTTTATAGCTACCTGGATAAGTACGCTCATCTTATTACCACTTAGTGTCTGGCTTACATACAGAGCAACTACAGATCAAGGTATTATAGATCTAGACACTTTTTCCCAGAGAATTACCAAACTCTTTAGAAAGAAAAAAGATCTTGACTCTTGAGTTATACCACTTATTGGTATATTTATTTTTCATTCATTACTCCTACGTCATTGAACATAGCGCAGACACCCACCTATATGAAATAAGGCAGCTACAAGCTAGGGTTACTAATAAATTTTAATGTTTCTCTTTTGTCTAAAGAAATTAAAAGACTAATAAATGGCACTTTGTGAACTTTATGGTCTGTAGACGCAAGGCTTAATTGATATTGAGCACTGATTCTTTTTAATCTCGTTGGTTTCAATAAAAACCCTTCTCTCAAATAAATAATTCCTCCTCATTACACTATATTTGCAACTTCTAAATTTTTATTATGATTTCTACAACTAATGCTACTTCTATTAAATTGAATACAATTGAAGAAGCTATTGAGGATATTCGCCAAGGTAAAATAATTATCGTCGTTGATGATGAAAACCGTGAAAATGAGGGGGATTTTATTGCCGCCGCAGAGATGGTTACTCCCGAAATGATAAATTTCATGGCAACCAATGGCCGTGGTCTTATTTGCGCTCCATTAACCGAAGAAAGATGTAACGAAATCGACCTTGCGATGATGGTTGAAAACAATACAGTTTTACACCATACACAATTTACCGTTTCTGTAGATTTAATTGGACATGGTTGCACCACGGGAATTTCTGTTCACGATAGAGCAAAAACAATTAAGGCATTGGTGGATCCTGAAACAAAACCAAGTGATTTAGGCCGGCCTGGTCATATTTTTCCATTGCGTGCTAAAAGTGGCGGCGTATTGCGTCGTACTGGTCATACAGAAGCTGCTATTGATCTCGCCAGATTGGCTGGATTAGACCCTGCTGGAATTTTAGTTGAGATATTGAATGAAGACGGCACCATGGCACGTTTACCTCAATTGATGAAAGTCGCCAATAAATTTGATTTAAAACTGATTTCAATCGAAGATTTGGTCGCCTATCGAATGGAGCATGATTCTTTAATTAAAAAAGAAGAGGATTTTAATATCAATACTCGTTTTGGAAACTTCAGACTTAGAGCTTACAAACAAACTACAAACAATCAAGTACATATTGCCCTTACAAAAGGTGAATGGAAACAGGATGACCCCATATTAGTGCGTGTGAACGCTACTTTAGTAAACGGTGATATTTTAGGAACGCTAACAAATAATGCTGAAAAAAAATTGGACGATATGTTCAATATTATAAATTCTGAAGGAAAAGGCGCTGTTGTTTTTATCAACCAACAAAGTCAGTCGCTCAACCTTTTGAAGCGTTTAGCTGAATTAAAAGAAATACAATCTGAACTGGAAGTTGCTAAAGCTCCAAGGATAGAAATGGATGCAAAGGATTTCGGTATTGGCGCACAAATACTTCACGACTTAGGAATTCATAAAATTCGACTCGTTTCTAATAGCGCTCAAACCAAGCGTGTTGGTATGATTGGTTACGGCTTAGAGATTACTGAATACGTGAGCTACTAATTACGTCTGAAATTTGTTTCGCCATTTTCTCGGCCCGTTCCTCAACCTGAACTTCCGTCCAACCAATTTTTATCAACGAAGAAATGGTTCGACTCATCCAAGCATCACTTTTTGAAAAATCTGTTTTGCTAAAATTCTGGATTTGACTTTTTATTTCTGAAGGTAAATTCCCCATTGATTTTAAATCACGAAGGTGCTCCCAACCGTTTATATAATGCCAATTGTTGGTGTACCAATAAAAACAGGCATCCACTCCAGATTCGCCTAATGCTTTATGTGCTTTTTGTGAAAGTTCTTCGGAAGGGAGAAAGAAATTCAAGAAAGAGTAATTCTCTACTCCTCCTTCAGGAACCCGTCTAAATGTAACTCCTTCAACTGAAGCCAAGGCCTCACGAATGATAGTATAGTTCCTTTTCTGAAGGGCTAAAATCTCATCTAACTTACTTAATTGTGCAATTCCGACGGCTGCATTTAATTCAGAAATACGGAAATTATAACCTAGTGTTGGATGTGTCTCGGCACCTCGATCGTTTCCGAAGTGATCATGGCCGTGATCCTGATATTGGTCTGCATTGATTGAATATTTTTCAGAATTAGTGATAATACCCCCTCCTTCACCACACGTAATGGTTTTTACATAATCAAAAGAGAAACACCCCAAGTCACCATAGCTTCCTAGAGGTTTTCCGTCGAAAGAGCCGCCAATTGCTTGACACGCATCTTCAACTAATAACAACCCGTGTTTATCACAAATAGCTTTTAACGCTTTTAAATCTGCCATAGAACCACACATATGCACCGGCATAACACATTTCGTTTTAGAGTTAATCGCTGCTTCTACGGCTTTCGGATCTAAGGTAAGCGTATCGTCTATATCTACTAAAACAGGAACCGCTCCTATGGCTATAATAGACTCAAAGCTCGCGACAAACGTAAATGTTGGCATGATCACCTCGTCCCCCGCTCCTATTCCGGCAGAAGCCAGAGCAACTGTTAATGCTGACGTTCCGCTGGAAACTAATTGGCAGTATTGCGATTGCATTCTTTTTGCAAAGGCAGCTTCAAATTCTTTTGCTTTCCAATGTCCATTCCGCATTCCATCAAATCCATAGCGCATTAAAACACCACTTTCCAGTACATCATTCACTTGCTTGCGCTCTTCGTCGCCAAAAACTTCAAATCCGGGCATTTCTTATTCTTTATTAATTATTGCTATTTTTTATTTGGTGATGGGTTAAAAAAATATTTTAATTTTTCAACCAACATCAGACATTTTCACACTTTCCTCTTCACACTTTCCACTTCTCACTTTCCACTTCTCACTTTCCACTTCTCACTTCACACTTTCCACT
>JBLHIC010000096.1:0-8698 GCA_047614245.1 Flavobacteriaceae bacterium | reverse complement strand
TTTTTTTATTGACATTAGTTTCGATACTTGTATGATAAAAAATATTGTTTATGAGTGCATCGTCTTCAGGAATAAGACCAATGAGTGGTTTTTTAATAACTCGGTTTTCAGTTTCAAAATAAAGAGTATCGCAAGACTTCCATTCAACTGATTGCCCTTTTAAATTAGAAATAAGAGTACTTGCCTCGGCGGCTACTATAGTGAAGTGGCTTTTCAGTTTTTCATTGTTAGATAGGGTGATTTCTTCATCTTTTATAGACACAACCTTTGTATTGAATTTAAAAGTAGTTTCCTTCAAGTTTTTAGCTAATTGCCTTGGAATAGCTTCTATTCCCGCTTTAGGTAAAGTAGCATAGCCTTCCCCAAACATTTTATAAACAAACTCAAACATCCTACTTGATGTTTCTAGCCGTGGTTCAAGAAAAATTCCACTAAAAAAGGGTTTAAAAAATTGTGCTATCATTTGATCTGAAAAACCGAAATCCCTCAAATAAGATAAAGTAGATTGTTCTTTATCAGAAAATATATCTGACAATGTTTTCTTCTTTAACCTAATATTTAGTTTAAGTACTTTTAGTTTATCTGAAAAGCTTCCAATTCCCGAAAATAATGTTGAAAATAATAAAGATGTATCTCTCAACGGGTCACCTATTATCATTTGCTTCCCATTTTTGAAGATTGAAGCGCCTGGTAAGAATTTCTGCAACTCTAGAGATTCTAAATCAAGATATTTTTTGGCCGCTGGATATGCAGTAAGAAATACTTGAAAGCCGTGGTCCAATTGATAACCATCTATAATATCTGTTTTTACCCTACCACCAACTCTGTCCGTGGCTTCAATGATAACGGGGTGAAATCCATTTTGTTCAAGAACAGTAGCAGCTACTAGGCCACTAACTCCTGCCCCTATTATATGTATTTTATATTCTGACTTGTCCAAAAATTTCTAATACTAACTTTTAACCTAAATGATATATAATGATTACTACAGACAAGATCAGAAAACTAAAAGCAGGAAAAGACTTCTTAATGGGGTCACTAATTTTGAAGTGCATAATGATTGCACCTAACATTAAAATTGACATACCGGTAGCCGCTGGAATGGCTAAATTTTCAAACCATATGGATAGGAGTATAAGTATTGCAGATAATACCTTGAGTCCACCTACCAAATACATCATTGATTCCGACAAGCCATATGCCTTAAATTCTTCTTTCATGGAGCTAGCGTTCTCAGCTCTCCAAGAAGTTGGTTTTCCAAATTTGAAAAACCAGACATTAACGATACTAAAAAAAACAAATGCTTTTACTACAATGATTGAATAATATATTTCCATAATTATACTGCTTTAGTTATTACGCGGTGTATCTTTGATTTTTAGTTTCAATGTAAAGCAAAATTGCTTAAATCCTGAAAACAACCTTTAAATACCATTATCGTAAATGTTGTTAACAACACTTATTTTTATTTCGGCTATTAGCTTTCTTTTCTATGGCCTGAATTGCTTATTTAGCAAAAAAATGTTTCAGGAATTTAAGCGTTTCGGCCTGAGTAATTTTCAAAAGACAACCGGTATACTGCAACTTCTTGGAGTAATTGGCCTACTGATGGGTTACTTTTATCCTATATTGACCCTAATAGCTTCTGCAGGTTTAGCATTACTTATGCTACTTGGCTTTTTAGTCAGATTAAAAATAAAAGATGGTCTACTGGCATCGTTGCCAGCTTTTACCTTTATGCTTCTTAATCTTTACATTTTTTTAGCCTCCTACTGGAATCTTTACTAAACTGAAATCCCTCTCACATTCAATGGAAAGATACTAATATTAATAATATTTCTGAAGTGATATTTATATTTGTTTAAATTATTATTATTAATTAAACAAAATGCTTAGTTCTTTCAAAACACTAATCTGCCTTTATCAATTGTTCTTTGGACTTCTTTATTTTAAACAATCTACAATTCTAAACTTGCCAAATATAGCTCACCATTCTCTCTATGTTTTTGCTGTTTCTCCATGGGCATTTTATCAAACATACGAACTAACATTCCCAATCGGGGGTTTGATAAAAAGAAATCACGATGCGTGTTCATAAATCGCCAAAACAGACCATCCCAAACCTCTTGCCATTCACCCTTTTTGTAGTTGCTCATTTTCATAAGATAATTACTGCCGCTTATATAGGGTTTGGTAGCCATTAAACCTCCATCTGCAAATTGACTCATCCCATAAACATTGGTGACCATAACCCAATCGTAAGAATCAATAAAAAGTTCCATAAACCATCTATAGACTTCATCTGGGTCAAACTCGCATAGCATCATAAAATTACCCAATACCATTAACCGCTCTATATGATTGCAATAACCCGTTTCCAATATTTTTTTAATAGTTTGATCAATAGGAGGGATGCCAGTGGTTCCATCATAAAACGAAGCGGGTAATTTCTTTTTAAACTTCCAGAAATTAGTGGTGCGTTCATCACTACCTCTAGATTCATAAATACCTCGTATAAATTCTCTCCAACCTATAATTTGGCGTACAAAACCTTCCGTAGAATTTATAGGCACATCGTTTTCTTCAGCATATAATAAACACGCGTCAATTATTTCTTTAGGTGTTATCAAACCAATATTTAGCATTGGTGTTAATACACTGTGATTTAATATCGAGTTTTCTGCAATGATGGCATCTTCATAAACTCCAAATTCCATAAAACGCTGCTCAAAAAATTGATTGAGCCACGATTTAGTTGTTTCAAAATTTATCGGATATAATGAATTTTCAGTAAGGCTTCCTAAATGATTTGAAAAATTAGTTTCAACATATTGTTTTGCTTCTTCATAGTAGGAATCTCCATCTGGAAATTGAATAGATGGCGGGGTCTTTTTCGCAGGATATTTCTTTCTGTTTTCTGAGTCAAACGTCCATTTGCCACCTTTAGGTTTTCCATCAGGTTCCATAAGGATGTTTCGCTTTTTACGCTGTTCTGTGTAAAAGCTAGTTTGATGGTATTTTTTTTTATCACTTCGGAAAAAAGTAGCCAGATCTTCTTTAGTATTTAGAAATAAAGGGGAGTTATACTCGGTTGTTGAAATGTTGTTTTCTAAACAGCTGTTATTTATTCTTTTCTGAAGCCAATTATCTGTTGGGTCTATGTAGTTGATATGCTTAATACCTTGGCTTTTTAATTTGGCAATAAGTTGTCTGATGTCTGAAATAACTTCAATTGCTTCCACATAATAAACTTCGAAGCTTTTATCTTTCCGAAGAAAATCTTCATAACGTTTCATTGTTGCTCTGTGAAAAGCTATTTTCTGTTTATGAAATGGATACTGCTTAAAAAACAGATATTCTTCCACTAAATATATAGGTGCATTCGTTTCAAAAAGAGGAGATTCTTGAAATAATTGGTGTGGAAAAATTAAGTTGATACTTTTCATTTATTCTTTCTGCAACGTTCGCTGCAATATTTCACCTCTTCCCAGTTCTTTTCCCATTTTTTACGCCACGTAAAAGGACGCTCACAAACGATACAAATTTTTTGAGGGAGGTGTTGTTTTTTCATTCTTAAAATTCTGGTAATTCGTCCACTCTTGCATAAGGGTAATCAACTATCTTTTTGAGAGAATAATAGCTGTTTAAACCGGAAATCCCAACACTATTTGTAACCTCTAAGTCGATATCATTATTTACTATTGCGTTATCGGGAAGTATTAAATGTTTTATTTCACCTATAATCAGAATAGTCCCATTTAGTTTAATATCAAGCGCTTCTTTAAAACACATTCCTATTTTAAAGGTGCTTTCTTTTAAAAAGGGTGCTTTAAAATCTTTGATATATTCTTCGGAAAGATTACAACGCTTGAATTCTGATATATTTTTGTCAAATTTAGCGGAAGTGTAATGAGCGTTTTTTATAAATTCTGGATGAATATGATTAATTGTATACTCGCCATTTTCCAAAATATTCCGGTAGGTATGTCCAAATTCTGTTCCCTTAGGTCTAGAAATAAAGCCCAAAAGGGGAGGGTTACTTCCTAAATGAACTACTGAACTAAAGACAGCCAGATTGGTTTGCCCTTCATTATTTATGGTGCCTATTAGGTTTGCAGGTTTTATACCGGTAACCGAATTGATAAGTTTTAACCTAGTAACACGGTCAAGTTTTTCTATTTGTTCTTTATTGTAAATCATTGTGTATTCTGTTTACATGAGTGTTTAAGAGGCGTTTTTTTTCTTTTTGAACGGCAGGATGCTTTTTATGTCCCCAAATCTTATCTCTAGCGATGCGTGCACTTTCTTGCAAATCTACAATAGGAAGCGGATAATCCTCTCCTATAATCACACCACTAAAGGTTTGTTCCATCGCAGTCATTTTCCAAGGCTCATGAATGTAGGCTAAGGGAATATTGGCAAGCTCTGGAATCCATTTTTTTATGAACATACCTTGTGGGTCATGCTCTTGAGAGTTTTTTACAGGATTGTATAAACGCACCGTATTAATACCTGTAGTGCCGGCCTGCATTTGAAACTGAGGATAATGAATACCCGGTTCATAATCTAAAAACTGCCTTGCCAAATGGTAGGTGCCATCCCTCCAATCTTGGTCCAGATTTAAAGTTAAAAATGAAACCACCATAGCCCGCATTCTAAAATTAATCCACCCTGTTTGCTCGACGGCTCGCATGCAGGCATCGATTAAAGGGTAGCCCGTTGTTCCTGTTTTCCAAGCTTTAATAAAGGCTTCATTCTTTTTATGAGGCAATAGCTCGTAACCTTTGTTGATGCAGTCAGTTTCATAACTGCATTCAACTTCAAATTTTTGTATAAAATGGCAATGCCAATGCAACCTGGTGAGCATAGCAGAGAAGGCCTTCGTATTCTTTGTCCCGTTAGGGTGGGTGCCAATAAACTGAAAAGCTTGTTTAATACTCATATTTCCCCAAGCTAAATATGGCGATAATCTGCTACAAGAAGTTCTACTTTCGGTAGGTTTTGAAATGTGTCTCTGGTAGTTAAAACCTCTTTGGGCGGTAAACGATTTTAAATATCGCCAAGCATTCTGTTCTCCTGCTGGCTGATATTGTTTAGGATATTCTTTTAATTGATTCTCTAGTTTTTCTGGGAATGAAAACGAATGTTCTAACGTTTTTTGATTAGAAATTGAATATCTGTTTTGAATGAGAGGTGCGTGCATTTTTGTGTGCCATTGTTTGTTCCAATCATCTCTGTTTTTAATGCCACGAAGGATCCCATCTCGTTGGGTTTCTTGCCAAATAATTCGATGCTGTTGGCAAAACGTTCGTACTTTTTTATCACGTAGCCAAGTGCTTTTAGTTCCGCTTTCACGAAAGCTAAAAATGGCTTTTAGATCAAAGCTTTCTTTTAGAGACTCGAATACATCAAGGGCTTCTCCATAGAAAACATCAACATTTCTATTAAAAGGTGCTAGTGTCTTGTTTAATGATACAATAGAATGATAAATAAACTGCAAATGCCTTGGGCTGGTATCTGGATAGCTAATAAGTGTAGGTTCAAATAAGTATATGATTCGATATGGAATACCAGCTTGCTCGGCCTTGAACAAAGGTTCATGGTCTAAAGAGCGGATATCACGTTTCAACCAAACAATATTGATAGCTTGTCCTTTCAATAGGTAAGCTGTTTTTTACATTTTTTCCAATAGGCAAAGAAAGAAGGATAATAGCCTTGTACATCAAACATCCAGTCCCTTGGCTCTTCAGTACCTTTATAGTGATTGTTTAACGGATGTTCCTTATAGTAGATATCTTTTTCTACAATCTGTTTCTGTTGCTTTACGAGATCATTAAATTCACCAACATAGATTTGAATATCCGCTATGTTTTCTTCGGAAAAATTTATCACGAAATCAATTGATTTTTGGGATACCGGATATTGTTCAAAAAGTGACGGCTCCAATAATAGAATTCTATTTGCTGAAATATCTTTCTTCCAGAGTGGATCTAAGTTGTAAAAATTATAGATACAGGTTGGCAAGGTTTCGTCAATAATAACCGTCTTATGATTTGGCAAAGGCGTTTTTAACTCTAACTGCGGAGTATCTTTTAAAATTTCAGGAATTTCTAGAGAAGGAAAAGATTCATAAGGTACATCTAAGAATGTGTTAGTTTGTTGCGTAAAACAGTACTTATTTATATTCTCTTGATTGGCAACATATTTTTTATTCGCATTTGCTCCAGCAACCCATTGCCAGCTTAGTGCATTGCTTGCCCAATCTGCATCTAGTAAATGATAATACATCCATTGTGCAGGAACTTTCCAATGACTTTGAGAAATATTGCAAGCTATTGATGCGATATACATTCTTAAATGATTGTGCAAATATCCCGTTTTGTAAAACTCTCTAATGGCTTTATCTATAGCTTCAATTCCTGTGTTGGCCTCTACAATTGTCTTTGGAATAGAAGTGTTAGAAACAGGGGCTTGCCGGTGCTTTAAATCGGAATTAATTGCCTCACCTTTTGAAATCCAAATCTGCTGCCAGTAATCTCTCCAAGCTAGTTCTTGAATAAATTTTTCAATTTGAGCTGGTTTATAGCCTTTTTTTAAAATCTCAGAGAGTATAAGTTTTGTAGATATTATTCCTCTAGAAATATAAGGTGATAAATAGGTGACAGAACCGTTTATATAATTTCGTGTTGAGCCGTATTTAATGGGATCAATATTTCGAATGCGTTGAAGAATTTCGATATAAGGGGTTGGAAATATTGAATTGTTATTTTCAAATAATTCCATTTAACGCTTACTTATTTTATTTCCTGAAATTGCTTTTTGTCGTGAACATTTAAAACGTGTAATATCTGGATTTCGTTTTTTTAAATGTTTCTTGCTAACGCCACTATTCACCCTTTTACGCCAACGTTTAAAACTAGATTCCTTAAGGTTGCTGCGCATGAGTTTGATAACATCCTTTTCGGGTAAATCAAACTGAAATACGATCGCTTCAAAAGGTGTGCGATCTTCCCAAGCCATTTCTATAATGCGATCTAACTCTCTTTCTGTAAAGTGTTTCGTTTCTGGCATAATAACACTATATTTTTTCCCAGATATGATCTGCATTCAAATAAAAACTACCAATTGCATCAAATCTGCATTGTTTAGGGGATATTATAGAAAGAAAAGATTCCCCATTTCCTCTTTTGTATAAATGATAAACTTCACCAATAATAGGTTCAAAAGTAAATTTTGATTCAAAAATGAGATTGTTGTACTCAAACTCTTGGATCATTTTTTCGTATTCAGCTTTTAGTTCTAAATATTTAGCTTCTACCTTATGATTTATTTTACTAATACTTCTGTTTTTCCACGCATTGGTATCTGTGGTGGTAATTACTGGGGCGCCAACATTAGTTCCATAAGGCTTAAGTGCAGCATCATATTTTTGAGTTTCTGTATTGAAAACTACACTATCTGGTTTTTTATCTTCTGCCATATTAAGTCAAAGTTAATTAGCTTAACTCTTCAAGTCGCTTCATAACTTCTTCCGCTTCAAAGACCTTTTGGTCGCTCATTTTTCTATTGGTAGTAGATAAACTATGAGCTTCCTTTAAAAGCTTTTCATATTGAGTTTGTAATGTTTCTTTCTCTGACTTCTTTTTGAATAATCCGAACATCTTTTTTTGTTTGTAAATCCTGAAATTAATTCTTTAAACTTCACAAAGATACAAAATGTTTAATGAATTAAGTAGATAGTTAAACAATGAGTTTTTATTCCTGTCTTTTAAGACGTTTATAATTATTATCCATTGTTATAACCAATTGGTAAGTCCTTACTTCTTTTTGAATTTCGGGTTAATTATTTTTTTTCTCCATTCTTCTCCAAAGAAGTCAAAAACATTGAGAGAATATATTCCTAAAATTACTCCCCAAGAAATCAGTATCCATAAAAATAGGGGCCAATTGGATGAATCATTAACTGCAAGAATAAATGGAACTACCAAGCCTAAAATAGCAACTGCAAAAAGTTTATAAAACCCTTTCACATTTTGAACATACTCTTCTTCTTTTCTAATCTGGCCCATTTCTTCTCTTTTATCAGAATCAGCAATATTGATTTCGAAAACTGCTGCCAATGATTTCAATGGTTCTAAACCTGCATTTCCTCCATTTTCAATTCGGTGAATTGTCCTTATATTTAACCCACTCATTTCTACTAGTTGATTGTAGAGCCAATGGCGTTCCAAGCTCATTTTTTTAATATCTCTTAAATTAACTGTAATAGGGTTCATATTTTACAATGTTTTAAATACTACTATTAGCGAAGATAAGTATTAAGCTTTCTTTGAATTTGAAATGCATAAGACATAGTTATGACGGTTAGGTGACAGTAATAAGTATTATTTAGTGATTGGCTTTTTATATTTCAAATCAAGACCTTCTTCTGTTAATAAGACTTCTGGTTTGTTCTTTCTTAGTAGAACTGTCCAAATTATTAAAAACGTCTCAATTGTCATTTACAAAAATCGGAGAACCATATTCAATAACCTTATTTTCATAATGGTTGAAGAAGATAAAATTTGCCAGAACATAATTAATAAGTAAAGAACCCCACCTTTTTATGAGTTTATATTATGATCTAATTGTTTTGGGTCAATGTCCTGGATAAATATCGCATTTCCCTGACACGGAGGTATCAACTTAATCAATATTA
>JBLHIC010000095.1:0-8753 GCA_047614245.1 Flavobacteriaceae bacterium | reverse complement strand
TCCCCAAGTACTGGATCGTAAGCGTTCATATTGTATTTTGTAAAGTACTTGACCCCGATTCCAGTTTGCATAAACAAGGCTCCTTTAAACAAATGGTCCTCATAGTATAATGATTGCCGAGTAACAATTTGAGGCACTTTAAAAACAGAATCTCCTGCCAGTACATTTTGGTACATTATCGTGTTCGCCAGTCCGAATTTCTTATATCTTATTTCTTTCTCAATCTTTACTTTTAAATAATCAATCCGCCCTATATACTGATTGGGTGAAGGCGTAGAGTCAAGTTCCTTTGCAAATCCGAAATAGGCGTAATCATCAATGCCGCTATAGCTTACGGAAACATTCGGTAATTTTTTAGATGTAAGATCGAATCTTAGTTCTTGAGTTTTTACGTTATTAAAATTATGTTGCCAATTATAATTTTTATAATCGCTTTGATGCAGTTGCAAGTTAAAATTTGGAGCTACAGAATGCACAGTAATAGATGCTTCTACTTTACTATTGTCATTTAAAACATAAGATGCTGCTCCTTTAATATAGTTTCCATCATAATCACCTACAACATTCACCGCGGCTTTCCCAAAAAGCTGAAAACCTTTGTACGTATTTTTATACTCGGCGCTGGCTTCTGTAATATTTCCTTTTAGGCGATTTGTAATTCTATCATTATCTAATACCAAAATAGAATTATACCCATAATTAAAATCGGTATAACCAATAGATGCTGTTAATTTTCCTAAAACTGAATTATTATATTGCGCATAACCTTTAACGTTAAAATCCTCTAAAGTTACAATACTACTCAATGCAGAACTCACATAAGCTTCACCAAAGCCAGCATAAACACTATTTTGCCGAAACTCATAATTCTTGTCCTCGTATCCAATACTATTTCCAATCGTTAAAACCGAGTAACTAAGACTGTCTTTTTTACTTATCAACTCATATTCGTGTTCCCCATAGAACCGCAAACCCTCTAACTTATTCTCGCCATCCTCAAAATTGACATCCAATCGTCCTCGATCCGTAAACTCGGAATCATCACTAATAAAAAAATCTAAGGAAGTCTCTGGCAATCCCCCGTTTTGTTCGTTTAAAACGTCTTGCGCCGCAACGTGTGCCTTTATATTGTAGCGTTTATCTTTTGTTTGATAATTAGTTGTAAAAGTGAAATTTCCAGTACTAGCCAAGATATGCTGGTATTTTCCAAGCGATCGAATTCCCTTATATGCAATTGAGAAATTAAACTGTTCTGAAGTATTTACAGTAAAAAAAGCATCCAATTGTTGCCCTTGCTCAAAGGCCGTCTTAAAATATAATTCGGTAAGAGGTGTGGGCACGTGAAAATAATTAATATCTTCTATCTCATGATAATTAAAGTGATGTGCTTGCGCTGCAAATAGCGGCTTGAGATTTAATCTATCAAAACTATAAGCCAGGGAGTTATAAGTATGTCCAACATTTACAAATGGCATGAGCTCAAAATCGTCTCTTCTTAGATAATTAAATTTATAATCCTTTTTAATAGATAGAGTAGTATCTAAATACGTTGTATCTCGTTGCGCAGAAATTATTTTGTACAGATCGATAGGTGGCTTTTCTCTCTTTTTTGACTTATAAGTATCTCCCCCTTGATTCGAATTTGTTGCACCCCGTTGTGTATAATTTGTTTCACCAACTTGCGAAAACATTTCTACCGAAACACTTAATAATAGAAGTAACAAAAAGATATTTTTCATCAATTTTTTTCTTGCGAAACAAAATAACGAAATAAGCACCAACATTCAAGTACCAAATTCCAAAGAAATTCCAATCATAATAAATTCTTTGGATTTTAGATTTTCAAATTCGTACTTTGTAAACGAAATGCTGAAATTAAAAATAAACGCTCACTTATTAGAATGCGGAACAGACGAAGCCGGTCGCGGATGCTTGGCGGGACCAGTCACTGCTGCTGCCGTTATCCTCCCTGATGATTTTAGTCACCCGTTCTTGACTGATTCCAAACAACTTTCAGAAAAAAAACGCCTACTTTTAAAAGATATTATTGAAGCCGAAGCCATTTGTTATGGTGTCGCACATGTAATGATGGATGAGATTGATCAAATTAATATTTTGAACGCCTCGATTTTAGCCATGCACCGGGCCATTGAATCGCTTAAAACCCAACCTCAGTTTATTGCTATCGACGGAAACAAATTCACCCCATATAAAAAAGTTCCTTATGAATGCGTTGTAAAAGGAGATGGGAAGTATCTGCATATTGCTGCCGCGTCAATTCTAGCGAAAACATACAGGGATTCTTACATGAAAGAGTTGGATATAGAGTTTCCCTTCTATAATTGGCAGAAAAATAAAGGCTATCCGACACTTGAACATAGGGCTGCCATTAGAAAACATGGCCCTACCCCCTTCCATCGCAGGAGTTTTCGTTTACTACCGGAACAATATAGATTCGAGTTCTAAATACAGGTTGTTGAAAACAAGTCAATAAAACTTGTCAATACATAATAATCAGCATATTTTCCTTGCTATTTTTGTGGCATGATCGTTTTTCTGAAAAGATTAGCATTACTATTAATATTTGGTACTTTTTTGAATTGTGGAGACAATGGTTCAAAGAATGGTGTCATATCCAATTTTGTACCTGATGACGTTTCTATTGTTTTAAAGTTTTCTGCGGATCCAGACGCATTGACTAGTTTTAAAAACTTCAGCAGTGCATTAAAGAACAACCAATTACTTTCAGCTTTTATAAAAAAGAAGCCATATTCCGATCTATGGACAAAAACGGCACTTCTAAAAAACCTCAGTCCAGGAGAAACAAGTTTACTATGCATAAGTAAACATAATGACAGCACTGCTGTTTATACCTTTCTCACGAAAGTCACTTCCAATTTACTGAATACTGATTCTATTGCGAATGCAACCATTGACACTTTGCTAATTGGAAAGAAGAGTGTTCAGCGCATCACAATTGACAAGCAAGTGGCATACGTCACCTCTCAAGATAGTGTATTTATTGCCTCTTCGTCACAAGATTTAATCGAATCCATTTTAAATGGAAAGACAGAAAAAGACTTAGACTTTCAAAAATTGTTACGTATAAAAAATGAGAACGATTTTACGGCTTTAATAAAGGGGCAAGATGTCCAAATATCGGATACAACTAAGGTTAGTTTTGCATCTTGGACCAATTTAAACATATCCATTCTGCGAGACGGAATTTCAGCCACGGGAGTAGCGCTAGCAAGAGACACCATCCCTCAGATACTTTCAGTTTTTGAAGGACAGATTCCGCAGCAAAATGACATTGCATCTCTTGTTCCAACAATCGCACTGGAAGCCAGATCTTTAACTTTTAATGACGCTGAGACCTTTATATTTAAATTAAAAAAACTCCATGGAAAAACAAATAGCGAAGGTACCACAGACTTATTCGGCACTGTAAATGAAGTTGGAGAAATCGTATTTTCCGATGGGAAAGCCATATTTGTAAAGAGTATTGATCCCACATTAACCCAGGATGCATTGGCTCGTTATATTTCTGAAAAAAATAGTTTTCGAGAAATAACGATTAGCTCATTTAGCGAACCAGAATTATTCGAAAAAACTTTTGCCCCCTTCATTGACAATATCCGACCTATTCTCTTATTTCAATTAGATAACTTTTTTGTTTTTACTGAATCTGAAACAATTGCACAACAAATAATTACGGCTTATATCAATAAAGACTGTTTGAGCAGCACCTCCTATTTTGAAAAACACTCATCTCAATTAAGTAGTGCTTCTTCGCTCCTTATTTTGAAGATGCAGGGCCAGGTTCCAAGGTCTCTTTCAGGGTTTTTAGATTTTGGCGAACAAGAAAAAAATGATATTATTCGCTCAAAAAAACATTCTCTTGCGGCGCTTCAGTATAGTTATGATCGTGATTTCGCCCATGTAAATTTTATCAGCCGCGAAGGTTCAGCAAAGAAGCAATCCTCGAGTACTGTCTCACAGAACTTCAGTATAAAACTCAAGAACGAATTATTAGGAGAACCACAATTTTTCACTAATCACCGCTCTAAAGAAAAGGATATACTTATTCAGGATCTGACCAACACCCTCCACCTTATTAATCCTGATGGGAAAATTATCTGGAAGCAAAAAGTTGATGGCCCGCTATTGGGGAAAGTCAACGAGGTGGATATATTTCGCAATGGTAAGAAGCAAATGGCTTTTACAACCAAAAATACTCTTTATGTATTTGACAGAAATGGCAAAAATGTTTCCCCATTTCCAATAAGATTTAAGGACCCGATAACGCAGCCATTATCGGTTTTTGATTATGATAAAAACCGGAAGTACAGATTTATGATTACCCAAGGAAAAGAAATTTACCTGTATGATTCGAAGGGAAAGATCGTAAAGGGGTTTACATTCAAAAAAGCAAAGTCCAAAATTGTATTAGCCCCACAGCACTTTCAATTAGGAAATAAAGATTATATCGCTATCGCTGAAGAAAATGGTACTTTGAATTTATTAAGCCGAAGAGGGAAATCGAGAATCAAGGTAACTAAGAAGTTTAAATTTTCTGAAATACCCATAGCTAAAGAAGGCTCAAAATTCGTGATTATTACGGTAGATAATAAAAAAGAAAGTATTTCACAAAATGGAAAAGTCACCTCCCTATCGCTTGATGTTTCTGCTAACTATAGCTTCTCAATCAAAGGGACAACCAAAGTTACATTAGATGATAATCTGCTGCGGATTAAAGGTAAATTAGTTGAACTTCCATTTGGCATTTACACCAAACCTAAAATATTTTTCGCAAATAGAACAACCTATATTTCGATCACTGAAACTCAGGAAAACAAGGTATATGTGTACAACAGTACTGGTTCTCTAATAAAAGGTTTTCCTGTGTTTGGCACCTCAGTTGCCTCCATATCGAAAAGCTCAAAAAAGGGAGGGTTAAAAATTGTGGTAAGAGGTGAAAAAAATGAAATTATAGAATATAGTCTTCGTTAGGAATTTTCAAGGGTCTTCTCAACCAATTCAGCCTCAAAGAGCTCAGCAAAATGCTTCAGGAGCTTTCCTTTCACTTCATCCATTGGGACTTCCATTTTACTCAATTCTACGTTCATTGAAGTAACTGCCTTGCCTTTTATTCCGCAGGGAATCATATGATCAAAATATCCTAGGTTGGAATTTACATTGAGCGCAAAACCGTGCATTGTCACCCACCTACTAGCTCTGACACCCATTGCACAAATCTTTCTCGCGAAGGGTGTTCCTACATCGAGCCAGACCCCAGTTTCACCTTTGGATCGTTCAGCTTTTAAGCCATATTCGTTCAAGGTTCGAATGACCATCTCTTCCAGAAAACGAAGGTATTTATGTATATCTGTGAAGAAATTTTCTAAATCAATAATTGGATATCCCACAATTTGTCCGGGACCATGATACGTGATATCACCACCCCGATTAATTTTATGATAGGTAGCGCCAATTTTAGCAAGTTTTTCTTCAGAAATTAGCAAATTTGAAAGATCTCCACTTTTTCCTAAAGTGTATACATGAGGATGTTCAACTATTAAAAAATAATTAGGTGTTTGGATGTTGGTTTTCTCTCTTCGGTTTTTGATTTTTAAGTCAACAATCCCCTTAAAGATCTCCTCCTGATAGTCCCAAGTCTCTTTATAATCTTTTAAACCAAGGTCCTGTATATGTATACTTCTATTCACAGCTATTTCTCTAATTCTATTTCTAAATCTAAAATATTAGGGTCTTTCATATAGGCAAGAAAACTTCGAGTAACCTCTATCGTTTTTGTATCTAGAGAATAGTTTGCCTCTTCAATCGATTTGAAATCAACGGCTAGATTGAACCGCAACTCATTCTTATCAGAATCCATTTTCATTTGAATCTTATAATTTTCCATCCGTCGAAGATTTTGTTGTTCGGCATCTGGTAATTTCGAAATACTATCATTTTTCTCTTCTAAAATATCTTTTATAAAAATCAAGGTGTCCTTTTTTGTAGCAATCGAATCTGTGGATTCTCCATCAAATGAGATCATTTCATCGATTTCAATTGACAACTAGCCAAACTAATAGCGAGGACGAATAGAAATAGATCTTTTAGAAGCATAATTTAATTTTTAGGATTATTTATTATAATCAATGCTGCTATCACCCCAGGAATCCATCCACAAACGGTTAATATCAAAACAATTACAATAGACCCACAGCCCTTATCAATTACCGCCAAGGGTGGAAATAAAATTGAAAGTATCACTCTCCAAATACTCATATACACAAATTTACAATTAATACTAATTATAAGTCAGTCACATGTCATATTTGTTACAGCTTTTGACCTTCCTTGGTTGTGAAAATTAAGCATCTACGATTATAATTTTTTTGAAAATGCAAAACAATAGCCGAAAATCTTTGTACAACATAACATTGTAAAATTGGTAATACCTAAAGTTTGTAGTTATATTCGTGAAGGCAATGTCTAAAAATCATCTTCAGAATATAATTTTCGCTTTGTGCTGTCTGGTTTCGACAGTTTCTATTGCGCAGTTTGAATTTTCAGGATATGTGAATCCTAATGTCAATGATGGCAGTATCTACCTGTCAGTAGTGGAAGATTACAGAAAAATATCTGGCGTTTTTCCAGAACAGATTCTAAGTAAGACAGTTGCCGATTCAACTGGCTATTTCTTTTTCTCTGGGAATAATTTGCCTTCAGAAAATAGAATTTATAGAATTCATGTTGACACTTGTAGTGAAGATGACCAAAACACAACCCATTTTACAGGCCATTGTCCAAATAGTGAAGAAGTGGTTTTTATCGCAAATAATAGTGACAAACTATCTTTACCGTTTTCTTTCGACAAGGAGATTTTTTGCAGCGTCGTTTCTAAGAACGAAAAAGCTAATGCTTTTCTAAAAATAGATTCCTTAAAGCACGAGATGCGTTTTGCCTTTGGCACCTATAGAAGTGAGGCTAACCGAAAGATTAATTCAAAGAAGTGGTTTAGCATCCTACAACAATATGGTGAACGATTACAAGAACCTCTGGCAGAACTATACAGCTATGCGTTTTTATCGGATCGCGCTCAAAACCTGCACGCCTATTATCTTGAAGACTTGAAGTCGAATCCTTATTACGAGGAACTGGGCATTCGTCTTAAGTTAAAATATCCAAACACTAACTATTCGTCCCAATATGAATCGGAGTTATCCTCTGATAAATTTTTAGTGTCTGCAAACAAATCCAGTACGATTCCATGGTGGTTATATCTGTTAGGGGTTGTTTTTCTTCTTTCAATTCTTGGGAATTTTTATTTCTTCGGAAAATTGAAAAAAGTGACCCAACAAATTCCGTCATTGGAAGAGTCACTTTCAAAACAAGAAAAAAAAGTATTAGATCTAATTTTAGAAGACAAAAGCAATAAGGAGATTGCTTCCGAAATGTTTGTAAGTCTTAGCACTGTTAAATCGCATATCAACAATTTATACAAGAAGCTGAATGTGTCTTCTAGGGATGAGGTCCGTAAATTAAATCTGAAACCTTAATGGCAACCTGAGCATACCGGTCTTGATTAGTTGGATTGTTGGATTGCTGATCCTCCTAGGCTGAAGCTACAAAGGACACGTTGCTGGATTGCTAGATTGTTGATCCTCCTACGCTGAAGCTACGAAGGACACGTTGTTGGATTGCTGGATTGCTGGATTGCTGGATTGTTGGATTGTTGGATTGTTGATCCTCCTTCGCTGAAGCTACGAAGGACACGTTGTTGGATTGTTGGATATAAAAATTTGATTCTAATTTAAATAGGCAAACCCTCTGAAACATTTTTTCTTTTGTTCCTGATTCTTGAAATTTTTCCCTTCACCCTTCACCCATAACCATTCACCTTGGGCAGTCACTTCGAGTGAAATTCAAATTACGTAGTAAATTTGAATTTAGTATCGAGAAGTTTCTTCTTTCTTCTAAATTACTGGATTGTTGATCCTCCTAGGCTGAAGCTACAAAGGACACGTTGCTGGATTGCTAGATTGTTGATCCTCCTTCGCTGAAGCTACGAAGGACACGTTGTTGGATTGCTGGATTGCTGGATTGTTGGATTGTTGATCCTCCTTCGCTGAAGCTACGAAGGACACGTTGTTGGATTGTTGGATATAAAAATTTGATTCTAATTTAAATAGGCAAACCCTCTGAAACATTTTTTCTTTTTCCTGATTCTTGAAATTTTTCCCTTCACCCATCACCCATAACCATTCACCTTGAGCAGTCACTTCGAGTGAAATTCAAATTACGCAGTAAATTTGAATTTAGTATCGAGAAGTTTCTTCTTTCTTCTAAATTACTGGATTGCTGATCCTCCTTCGCTGAAGCTACAAAGGACACGTTGCTGGATTGCTGGATTGTTGGATTGCTGGATTGTTGGATTGTTGGATTGTTGGATATAAAAATTTGATTCTAATTTAAATAGGCAAACCCTCTGAAACATTTTTTCTTTTTCCTGATTCTTGAAATTTTTCCCTTCACCCATCACCCATAACCATTCACCTTGAGCAGTCACTTCGAGTGAAATTCAAATTACGCAGTAAATTTGAATTTAGTATCGAGAAGTTTCTTCTTTCTTCTAAATTACTGGATTGTTGATCCTCCTTCGCTGAAGCTACAAAGGACACGTTGCTGGATTGCTGGATTGTTGGATTGTTGGATTGTTGGATTGTTGGATATAAAAATTT
>JBLHIC010000094.1:0-8757 GCA_047614245.1 Flavobacteriaceae bacterium | reverse complement strand
CCAAATAATGCTACTCTTGTATTGGCAGGTGATTTTGAAAAAGCGGATGCTAAAACTTTGATTGAGAAGTATTTTGGAGAAATTAAACGTCGACAAGAAGTAACTCCAATGAAGCCTCAGCGTACAGTTCTTACCGAAACCAAACGTTTATATCACGAAGATAACTTTGCTACTGCACCACAATTAAATATGGTATGGCCTACTGTTGAGCAATATACGGATGATGCCTATGCACTTGATTTTTTAGGTGAAATTCTATCACAAGGTAAAAAAGCACCTTTGTATAAGGTTCTGGTAAAAGAAAGAGATTTAACATCGAGAACAACGGCTTACAGTAATGCTCAAGAATTGGCTGGGGAGTTTTATATTACCATAACAGCGAATAATGGAAAAAGCCTTAAAGATGTCGAAAGTGGAATTTATGATGCTTTTGATATGTTCGAAAAAGAAGGCGCTACCGATCGAGATGTAGAGCGTATCAAGGCTGGATTGGAAACACAATTTTATAACGGAATTAGTAGTGTTCTAGGAAAATCATTTCAATTATCTCAGTACAATGTATTTGCAGGTGATCCCGCATTTATTGAAAAGGATATTGAAAATATTAAGAGTGTTACCAAAGAGGATGTGATGAGGGTATACAATACCTATATAAAAGGAAAACCCTTTGTAATGACCAGTTTTGTTCCTAAAGGGCAGTTGGAGTTGATAGCCGATAATTCTACTATAGCCCCAGTCGTGGAAGAAGAAATAAAGGAAAATGTTGAAAAGAAAGTGGAAGATGCGAATTCTGAAGTTGCTAAGACCCCTTCAAATTTCGATCGATCGGTTGAACCTGCACAAGGAGATGCTCCTAAGTTGAATATTCCAACAAGTTGGAAAACAAGTTTGGCTAATGGAATGAAAGTCTCCGGAATTGAACAAAATGAAATTCCTACTGTTAATTTTAGTTTGGTAATTGAGGGAGGACATTTACTGGATGATCCTAGTAAAAATGGCGTTGCAAATCTAATGACCGATATTATGATGGAGGGAACAGAAACCAAAACTCCACAAGAACTTGAAGAGGAAATTGAGTTATTGGGAGCTTCGATTAATATGTTCACTTCCAACGAGTCAATTACTATTCGAGGAAATACTTTAGTTAGAAACTTCGATAAGACTATGAAGTTAGTAGAAGAGATATTACTTCAACCTCGTTGGGATGAGGAAGAATTTGCACTAATTAAAACTAGGACGATAAACCAAATTAAAAGATCGGAAGCAAATCCGAATGCTGTAGCTAGTAGAGTATATAATAAAATTCTTTACGGTGAAGATCATATTTTTAGTCTTCCAACCAGCGGGACTGAAACTTCTGTAGCCGCTATTACTATGGACGATTTAAAGGATTATTACAATAATTACTTCTCTCCTTCGGTAAGTTCATTTCAAATAGTTGGAAAAATTGATCAGAGTAGTGCTATGCAGAGCCTTAATGGACTTGAATTAAACTGGGCGGCTAAAGATGTTACAATCCCTGAATTCCCAATTGTAAATAATCGAGATAAGACCTCTCTTTATTTTGTTGATATTCCAGATGCAAAGCAGTCTGTTATAAATATTGGGTATATATCAATGCCTAGAACCGATGCGGATTTCTATCCTGTGGAGGTTATGAATTATAAATTAGGAGGTTCTTTTTCTGGAAATGTGAATTTAATTTTACGTGAAGAGAAAGGGTATACTTATGGGGCAAGAACTGGATTTAGTGGGAGTAAGGTTCCGGGAAAATTTACAGCGTCCTCTAGCGTAAGAACAAATACGACAGGAGAGTCT
The DNA here is from genome assembly GCA_047614245.1 of Flavobacteriaceae bacterium. GTDB lineage: Bacteria > Bacteroidota > Bacteroidia > Flavobacteriales > Flavobacteriaceae > Ulvibacter. The sequence goes on along the minus strand of JBLHIC010000094.1, from coordinate 6,939 downwards.
GTTCAGATTTTTAAAGATCAAATTACAGCTTATAAGGATGGAATTTCTGAAGAGGATCTCACTTTCACGAAGAATGCATTGATCAAATCGAATGCGCGTCGTTTTGAAACTCAATTTAATTTACTCGGAATGCTACAGGAAATGAGCGAATATAATCTACCAGCCAATTATATTGAAAAAGAAGAGCAGGTAATTAGCGATATGACATTAGAAATTCACAAAGCTTTGGCCAATAAATACCTAGATGAATCTAAAATGGCATATTTAGTTGTTGGAGATGCAGCTTCGCAATTTGCACAATTTAAAGATATGGGCTTTGATGAAGTAAAATTATTAGACAAGAAAGGTGAGGAAGTTGAGCTTAAGGATGTTAAGATGTAAGTTATATTGAATTAATTAAAAAAAAGGGATGCTTAAATGCATCCCTTTTTTTATTCTATTTATTTAATGAAGCTATTTTATTGCTTTTGAAGTAGTAAACTATTATCGGGATTGGTGCTATATCTTAAAAAATATCCTAAAATTGGACATTGAAAGAGAGTATAGGAACTCCTTAAAACATTTAATTATCCGACCAAAATTCGTAATAAAAGAATGAAAAACTATTTAACCATCTTAGTTCTTTTTATTTTTTCATCTGTATATTCTCAAGTATCAGACTCGAGAATATCGATTGAATTTGAAAATGCAAACATCGAAGCTGTAATAAGCGAAATTGAAGAGAAAACGAATTTTAAGTTTTACTATATACCAGAATGGCTTGAAGAAAAAACGGTTTCAGGAAGTTATATAGATACTAGGTTTCAGGAATTGCTAAACGAACTATTCAAAGATTCATTGATCAATTATTATATTTCCGAAGATAATAAGATTATTCTAACCAAAAATACAATTATATACGATGAACTGCCAGAACAATTTTTTGAAGAAAAGAATAATGTAACTACCCAAATCACTTCCGAAGAAGAAGAATTAAAAACTCCTGTATTTTATAATGAAGCCACCTCCTCGGTCGTAAAGAAATTAGAAACTATTAGGATTGGAAAGGAAAACAAAAATAGATCTCGAAAAACATATACTCTTAGCGGTACAATTTATAATGCGACAAATGGGGGAGGTGTACCTGAATTAGCTATTGTCGTAAAAGGGACAAATATAGGTGCTGTAACCGACAGGGCAGGTACCTATACTATAGAACTGCCGGCAGGTGTAAACCTTATTGAAACTAACTCTCTGGGATTTGAAAAAGTCCAGAAGCGTATTATAATATATAATAATGGGAGTTTTGATTTAATTCTGAGTGAGGCCTATGAAGGGCTAGAAGAAGTGATTGTAGAGGCTAATGCGGATAGAAATGTAGATGAGGTTAACGCTGGAAAAACTCAAATAAATGTAAAAGAAATTAGGAATATTCCCTTAGTACTTGGTGAGAGAGATATATTTAAAGTAGCTGCCACTTTACCAGGAATTTCATCGGCTGGGGAGGGAGCTTCCGGATATAATGTTCGTGGTGGAAAAACGGATCAAAACCTTGTTCTTCTTGATGATGGTATTATATACAATCCTGCTCATTTCTTCGGAATATTCTCGGCTATTAATCCGTTTACATCCGATCAGGTAGATATTTATAAGGGCAATATCCCAGCAAAGTTTGGAGGTAGATTATCCTCGGTATTCGATATAAAGACGAAAGATGCTAGTGTCGAAAAATTATCAGGGGAGGCATCAATTGGCCCAGTAACCGCTAATTTGGTTCTTGAAATTCCTGTGCTAAAAGAGAAGTCTGCAATTTTGGTAGGAGGTAGGGCTACGTATTCCGACTGGATTCTGCGATCATTAGATAATGAAGAACTAAATAAAAGTAAAGCCTCTTTTTATGATTTCATTGCGAAATACAATCATAGATTCGATGAAAATAATGACCTTAAAGTAACTGGTTACTATAGCAAAGATGCATTTAGTATTACTTCAGATTCAATATATGGTTACAGCAATCGATTGGCGACGGTGAATTGGGGACATAAATTTAACGATGAGAATAGAGGTGAATTAATTTTCACCAATAGTCAATATAAATTCAATATCGATTTTGATGGTCAGACAAATACCGATTTTGAACTGGGGTACGTAATAAACGAATCTGAGTTAAAATTGAATTTAAAACATTTCCGAAATGCGCATAGCATCGACTATGGATTTTCTAGTAAGATTTATAATGTATCGCCCGGTTTTATTGACCCCAAAAATTCGGAATCGATAGTTGAATCTGTTACAGTTCCTGATGAAAGGGCTTTAGAATCTGCTTTGTATATCTCAGATATTTATAAAGTTTCAGATGAATTATCTGTTAACGCGGGTGTTCGGTTTTCAATCTTTAATGCATTAGGTGCTTCGGCTCAAAATATTTATCAGGAGGGATTACCAAAGAGCGAAGGCACATTGATAGAAACTAAAGAATTTGGTAAAAACGAAGTGATTAAAACATATGCTGCACCAGAATTTAGGGTAGCAGCAAGATACTTTATTAAACCAGACTTTTCTATAAAGGGTAGTTTTAATACAAATTATCAATATATACATACATTATCAAACAATACGACTGTATCACCCATAGATACCTGGAAGCTTTCAGATATTAACATTAAGCCGCAGCACGCAGCTCAGTATTCCCTGGGATTATTTAAAAATTTCAATGAAAATGCTATTGAGCTTAGTTTGGAAGGCTATTACAAGAGGATGGATGATATTCTTGATTATAAAGTAGGAGCGCAGCTCTTGTTAAATCAAAATATTGAGAGAGAAGTACTTCAGGGAGATGGTAAAGCTTATGGTATTGAAGTTCTTCTGAAAAAGACGAAGGGTAGACTTAATGGTTGGATAGGCTATACATATTCGAGGTCGTTTGTTCGATTAGATGGAGATTCTCCTGAAGAGACTGTGAACAATGGTGACTTTTTCCCTTCAAATTACGACAAGCCTCACGACTTTAGTGTGGTAGGGAATTATAAGCTTACGAGGCGATATAGTCTTTCTGCAAATTTTGTTTATCAAACAGGGAGACCAGTGACTATCCCTGTTGGAAATTTTGTAGTAAATGGATCTGAATTTGTTTTTTATAGTGATCGCAATTCATTCCGAATACCAGACTATTATAGATTGGATATTAGTGTTAATATAGAAGGAAACCATAAAATAAAGAAGTTTGCACATAGCTTCTGGAATATTTCCATCTATAATGTATTGGGAAGAAATAATCCTTATTCGGTTTTCTTTGTCACAGAAGATGGGGAAATTAAGGCATATCAAAGTTCGATATTCTCGATTCCAATTCCTACGATAACGTATAACTTTAGGTTTTAGGATGATGAAAAACAAGGTAACTTATTTATCATCAATGATTTCCATTTCCTTAGGGAGTTGTGTAAAGGAGATCGACTTTGAAACTGAAACATTTGAAAGTGCACTGGTAGTTGAGGCTAGAATTACAAATGACGAAAAAAATCATGAAATAAAGTTGAGTCGAACCTATCGTTTCGAAGATGATGGTCCAGATCCAGAGACAAATGCTATTGTGAAAATCCAGGTGCCAATGAAGGACCATATTATACTGTACCTGCCGCTTGTGGTGATTGCACTAGGCTAGGAATAACATCTGTCCCTGATTTTTGGGAAGAATAAATTGAAATATTAATGACTTTATGAAAATGACAAAAACATATAACTTATACCTTTTTTTAGTATTACTTTTTCTTTCAAGTTGTGTAGAAGAGATTGATTTCGAAATAGAAACATTTGAAAGTGCATTGGTCATTGAAGCGACCATAACTAATGAAGAAAAAAACCAAGTGATTTTATTAAGTCGAGCTTTTCAGACTGAAGATGACGGCCCGCCTCCAGAACGAAATGCAACAGTGAAAATTTTGGCGGCAGGAAACAATTATGTATTTGAAGAGCTAGAACCAGGAAGATATGTATCAACAGTCCCTTTTAGTGCACAACCTTCAATAGACTATATGCTGAGTATTACAACAAGTAATGGTCGTACATATTCCTCAAGTCCAACAATATTAAGTCAAACGACACAAATTGATGCTGTTTATGCAGTGCGTGAGACCACAAATGAGGATGTTAATGGTATGTCCATTTATGTAGATAGTTTTGACCCTACAGGAAAGTCAAAATACTATCGCTATAGTTATGAGGAAACGTATAAGATTATTGCTCCTCGATGGGTTCCTGAAGATTTGGTGTTAACTGATGCAAATAACTGTATTGTGGATCTAAGACTAACAAGGCCGCAAGAAGAACGTGTTTGCTATAATACAGTATCGTCTAATACTATTAACCAGTTTAGCACAAATTCTTTAACAGAAGATCGGGTAACCAGGCATTTGGTAAGGTTTATTGATAGCGAAGATTTTATTATTTCTTGGCGGTATACCATTTTGGTAAGTCAATATGTTCAGTCTAGTGCGGCATATGCATATTTTGAAACCTTGAATAAGTTTGCCAGTGAAGGAAGCCTCTTCTCTCAAATCCAGCCTGGTTTTTTTGAAGGAAATATTTCCTCTGAAACAAATCCGAATGAAAAAGTAATTGGATTCTTCGATGTTTCTTCTGTTTCGTCACAACGACTTTATTTTCATTATGAAGATTTTTACCCAGATGAACCGCTACCACCATTAGAGTATGCTTGTGAAGAATTACACTTAGAACAGTTTTCATCATCTGGTACATGTGGCACCTTAATTTCAGGTTTATTGACGGATAATGTTGTCTATTTATCAGGAGCCTCTAAGGTAATAGATTCTATATCGGGAGAATTGGTCACTATTGGTCCATTTAATATGGTTTTCAGAGCTTGTGGTGATTGTACGGCTTTAGGTAGTAATGTAGTTCCAGATTTTTGGGTCGATTAAATTGAACATTAATGACTTTATGAAAATGACAAGAACATATAATTTATACTTTTCTATTGTATTGCTTTTTCTTTCAAGCTGTGTAAAGGAAATTGATTTCGAAATCGAAACATTTGAAAGCGCATTGGTAATTGAAGCAACCATAACCAATGAAGAAAAAAAACAGGTAATATTATTAAGTCGAACCTATCAGACTGAAGAGGACGGTCCTACTCCAGAGCGAAATGCATCAGTGAACATTTTGACAGATGGAAACACGTATGCATTTAAAGAGTTAGAACCAGGAAGATATGTATCAACAGACCCTTTTAGTGCACAACCTTCAATAGACTATACACTGAGTATTACAACCAGTAATGGCCGTATATATTCCTCAAGTCCAACAATATTGAGTCCAGCTACTCAAATTGATGCTGTTTATGCAGTACGTGAGACCAACAGTAATGCCGTAAATGGTATGTCCATTTATGTAGATAGTTTTGACCCTTCAGGAAATTCAAAACACTATCGTTATGCTTACGAGGAAACATACAAGATTATTGCTCCTCGATGGGTTCCTCAGGATTTGGTATTACTTGATGAACTTACCTGTGCTGTAGACCTAAGACCAACAAGGCCTCAAGAAGAACGAGTTTGTTATAATACAGTAACATCTACTACTATTAACCAAGTGAGCACGAATTCTTTAACAGAAGATCGGGTAATGGGGCATTTGGTGCGCTTTATCAATAGCGAAGATTTTATTATTTCCCATCGGTATACGATCTTGGTAAATCAATATATTCAGTCTAGTGCGGCATATACATATTTTGAAACCTTGAATAATTTTGCAAGTGAAGAAAGTCTCTTCTCTCAAATCCAGCCTGGTTATTTTGAAGGAAATGTTTCTTCTGAAACAAACCCAAATGAAAAAGTAATTGGTTTTTTCGATGTTTCTTCTGTCTCCTCACAACGCCTTTACTTTAATTACGAAGATTTTTATCCCGATGAACCACTACCGCCTTTAGAATATAATTGTCAAGAATTTGAACTCCAACAATTGACAATTTCAGGTAATTGTGGCACCTTAATTTCTGGTTTATTGACGGATAATGTTGTTTATTATTCAGGAAGTTCCGTGGGCCCATTTAATATGGTTTTCAGAGCTTGTGGCGATTGTACGGCTTTAGGTAATAATGTAGCTCCAGATTTTTGGGAAGATTAATAGAAATAATAAAATTATGAAAAAACTATACTTTATACTATCGGCATTATTGTTTAGTCACAGCTCCTTTGTTTTCTCACAACAAGTTCAGAAAACTAATTCTTTGGCTAACCAATACAAAAACCTTTCGCAAGAAGGTATTTATGTACACTATAACTCTTCTGTTTTATTTGCTGGTGAATATCTTTTCTATAAGGTGTTTTGTGTAAATAAAAACACAAAGTGGTTAAGTGGGATTAGCGAAATAGCATATATTGAACTAATCGCCGAAAATGGAGACCCCGTTTTTAAACATAAGGTTGAACTTATTGCTGGTGAAGCGGACAGTGATTTTTTTATTCCAACTTCGGTTGCCTCGGGTAGTTATAAACTTATAGCTTATACACGCTGGATGAAAAACTTAGGTCTCAGTACTTTTTTTCAGGCGGATATAGGTATTATAAACCCATATAAACAGAATCAAAAAGCGATATTGGCTGGAAGTCTTGAAGAGACTTCTGCCCTTAATAGCAATGAGAAAGGATTAGATGTATCACCTAAAGGCACTAAGGGCTTCGCGCTTCAACTAGATAAAAATACATTCAAAATTAGGGAAAGAGTCATGCTTGATTTTAAAAACTTTAAAGGGCAAAAAGGTCATGGGAAATACTCGTTGTCAGTTAGAAAAATTGATGATGTCTCCCAATTGCTAAATCACAAAAGCCTCAATTCAAGTACTAAGTTATTTACTAATGCTTCAAATAGCAAATCAAGTCCCGGTAAAATATTTTATATCCCAGAATCTAGCGGTACAATCTTGAAAGGGAAGGTGATCGA
>JBLHIC010000093.1:0-8837 GCA_047614245.1 Flavobacteriaceae bacterium | reverse complement strand
TTTGGGATTGGTTTGACTATAGAAAACGGTGCTGTTTTAGATGGTTCAGAAATTTTAGGAATTTTTATAAATGATCGTTTAGGCATTAGTATAGGAAAAGTTATATTACTTTTTAATGCCACACTATTTACTGCGACTGCAATATTTATCTCTATAGGGGTAGCGATGTACTAAATACTCACTTTTATTATAACGGCTAAAGTTATCGATCTAATGATCGAAGGTTTTGAAGATTATGTCTTTTTAATGATTGTATCACAAGAAACAAATACAATTGATAAAGAACTTATTAAAGTTGTTGGAGCAGGCACAACACTGTATAATGAGACAAGAGGAACTAGAAAAATAGGAACTCAATCTAAAAATGATATTATTCATACTGTTATTAATAGAATCGATATTAGACGAACATTCCACTTAATTGATTCAATCGATAAGAATGCCTTTATTATTGAATTTGGTGTCAACAATATTTTGGTGTCAACAATATTAAGGGAGTTGTGTACACAAAATTTATTTCCAAGGAAGGTTTAAAAAATTATCGTCGAAAACGTTCAAAAAGTAACATAAAGAGCAGTTAATCTTCACCTTGCCAGTTAATTTGATAGAAATAATTTTTTAATAATTTCATCTTTTTCCTCTTCAATGAATTTTAAAAATGCGTCCGCAACAGGGGATAAATTTTTATTTTTTAGCCAAATTAGGTTCCATGTTGTTTTTAACGGTAAACCGTGCATTGGTATAATTTGCAATCTTTTAGTCTCTAACTCGGTGCGTATACCTATCAAAGGCATTATTGAATAGCCCAATCCGGCAATTACTGCTTGTTTAACGGCCTCATTTGAAATAATCTCCATTTTATTTCTAATAGATAAACTATTCTGTTCAATATATTTTTCCATCATAGATCTAGTTCCCGATCCAGGCTCCCTATAAATGAGTGGCAATTCTGCTAAAAATGAAGCGTTGTATTTTTTCTGAGAGAATTTCTCGGATGAATTACCCACTAAGTATAGCAGGTTTTCCATAAGCTTTGTCTTTTGAATTGGTAAATGCTTAGGTAATATAGATACTAGAGAAAAATCTACTTTATTTTCTTCTAAACTATTCACAACTCTTTCTTTATTGGTTACATCAAGAATTAAATCTACGCCTTGATGCTTTTTAATAAATTCAGATATGAAATATGGAAAAATATATTGCCCTGTAGAAACAATCGAAATTTTCAGTACCCCAGACAACTGTCCTTGATATGCTAAGGTTTTATATGTAATTTGATTTACCTCATTTATAATTTTTTCAGCTGCTCCCGCAATTTCACTTCCAAAATCCGTAACATAAAGTTGTCTTCCCAAAATTTCTGTTAAAGGGATGGGAAACTGGTTCTGAAAATTTTTGAGCTGTATAGAAACAGCTGGTTGAGTCAAATGTAACTCTTGAGCCGCTTTAGTAATACTACTCTTTTCAACGATTTTCAAAAAAATCTGTAACTGATGTAATGTATAATGCATAAAATATATTTATGTATATCATTGCAAATGTAAATAAAAATATATGACTTCACGATTGTATATTTGCCTTAATGAATTAATAATCACTTGAAACTAAAAATGAAAAAAATGAAAAAAAGTATCTACATATTGATAGTAATTTTCCTTGCTTATGGAAAAAGTTTCGCAAGTTATGCTCATTTTTCAAACATTATCGGGGTAGACTCTACAGAAAAACTGTTTGGCCCAGGCATTCATACAAGTAACCTAAATGAAGGAAAGTTAATTGTAAATAAAATATATTTTGAAAATTATTTTTGTAAAACCCCATCACGAAGATGCTTGGACTTTTCATATCTTATGAATTCAGAGAGCGAAGAACACACAGATTGCGCAAAGCTTTTCGATTTATATAAAGAAATGAAAAGCTTCAGAATTACCAAGAGTGATTATAGCCCGTTGGACTTGGTGAATACAACTAATTCTTTAAAGTCTGTAGAATCTAGTTCCGAATATGCGCCCTCTTTAAATTTAAAGATCAATAATTTACAGAATGTAAACTTGGAAGAATACTTCTCTCTACTGATTGACCCTACCTATTATAGAGGATTTGGAATACGAATAGGAATATAAACCTATAAAGGTTAACAGAAGTGCTAAAGGGCGCTACGCTTACAAAACAAAAAATCCAATCACTTTCGTGATTGGATTTTTTTAGTCGGGGTGGCAGGATTCGAACCTGCGGCCTCCACGTCCCAAACGTGGCGCGATAACCGGGCTACGCTACACCCCGAATCTAAATGGAGCAGAATATTTACTTGGGAATTCTAATCCATTTTATTTTTATTTTTCTAAGCGTAGTTCACGCCGCACTTAATGCGATGCTACACTGCGAAAAATTGAGGTGCAAAGATATTCTTTTTATTTACTTTTCAATACATTTTTATTATCTTTTCAAAGTAATCTTTTACTATGAAAAAGCAACTCGCATTATTGTCTATTCTACTTGTTTTCAATAGTTGTCTTGAGACGAAAGACACCTCCGCTAAAAACCAAGTAAAAGAAGAAACCTCAAGACAGGAGGCACTCTCGGTGGCTGCTAGAAGTTACAACATAAATACTGTTGTAGATAATCTTTCTAATCCGTGGGGAATGATTTGGTTACCCGATGGGAGTATGTTGATTACGGAAAAAAGTGGGGACCTAATTCGTTTCATAAATGGCTCCAAAATTAACATTAAAAATGTCCCGAAAGTCTATAATCGCGGTCAAGGGGGACTCCTTGATATAGAATTACACCCTAATTATAAAGAAAATGGATGGATTTATATGACCTATGCATCTTCCGAAGGTTCTGTAAAGGGAGGGAATACCGCTCTAATTAGATGTAAATTAAAAGACAACTCACTAGTAAATATTGAAAAATTATATAAGGCTGAACCAAATACTACAAGTGGTCAGCACTTTGGTTCTCGGATTGAATTTGATAATCAAGGGTTTTTATATTTCTCGATTGGTGAACGTGGCGAACGTGACATAAATCCGCAAGATATCACCCGGGACGGAGGAAAAGTCTACCGCCTTAATGATGATGGAGGCATTCCAAATGACAATCCGTTTATAGACAAGAGTGGAGCAAAAAAAGCAATTTTCACATATGGGAATAGAAATCCACAAGGAATGGCGAAACATCCTGTTACCGGAGCCATTTGGATTCACGAGCACGGCCCAAAAGGTGGTGATGAGGTCAATATTCTAAAAAAAGGGGCGAATTATGGATGGCCCCATATTTCTTATGGAGTCAATTATAGTGGATCCAAATTTACTGAGGAAACAACACGCCCCAATATGGAACAACCTATCTATTATTGGACACCATCAATTGCGCCATGTGGAATGGCCTTTGTAACAAGTGATTTATATCCAGACTGGAAAGGTCATCTCTTAGTTGGCTCACTAAAATTCGGTTACATAGAATTGTTGCGCTTGGATCAAAATAAAATTATAGGTCGTGAAAAAATCGCAGAAGACATTGGCCGAGTGCGGAACGTAAAAATTGGCCCCGATGGTTATATTTATATTGCCATTGAAGGACAAGGTATTGTTAAAGTAGTTCCAAAATAAGGTGACGAATAAATTAGCAGTTTCCATAAATCAAACAGATTACCAACTAAATTTCCGCTATTAGTTTTTAGCTTGTGAGTAAAAAATTCAGTCATTTCAAAGTTAAATTAGTATTAATACCTACTTTTGTATAAACCTTTATACTTATGCTAATTATTGGCATCGCTGGTGGCACCGGAAGCGGTAAGACTACAGTGGTTGAACAAATTATCGCAGAACTTCCAAAGGATGAAGTTTGTATCATTTCGCAGGATTCATATTACACAGATACTAGTCACTTAAGTTATGATGATAGGGTTAAAATTAATTTCGACCATCCCAATTCGATAGACTTTGATTTAATGATATCGCACCTTAAAGAATTGCGAAATGGGAGATCTTTTGAACAACCTATATATTCTTTTGTGGACCACAATCGAACCAATAAAACGGTCACTACATTTCCTAAAAAAGTAATAATTGTAGAAGGTATCCTGATTCTCACGCATCCAGAAATCAGGAAGATGTTCGATATTAATGTGTATGTTCATGCAGATAGTGACGAACGCTTAATAAGGAGACTTAGACGGGACATGACCGACCGCGGCAGAGATTTAAATGAAGTTTTAGATAGGTACCAAAACACCCTAAAACCAATGCATCAACAATTTATTGAACCTACTAAAGAATTTGCTGATATTATTGTCCCAACCAACAGACTTAATACTGTTGCAGTGAACATTATTCGTAGTATTATTAATCAAAAACTAGCCTAACTAACTTGAAATTTTCAGAAATAAAACAAAAAAAATGGATTCGATTTATAAGCAATAAATATCTGCTTATCCTAATCTTGTTTCTTATTTGGATGTTTTTTTTCGACACAAACTCCTTCTTCATTCACAACGAATTGAACCACGACATTAATGCTTTGGAAGAGAATAAAGAGTTTTACAAAGAGGAAATAAAAAAAGACAAGGTCTTTATAGAAAAAATGAAGGATAGTAATGAAGTAGAAAAATTTGCCAGGGAAAAATATTATCTTAAAAAAGAGAATGAAGAAATATTTATTATAGAACATCAGGACAGTATTAAAAATAAAAAGAATGAATAAGTTTTTGTTTAGCGAATTTGACCAAGTTTCGGAAAAACAGTGGAAGCAAAAAATTCAGATGGATCTCAAAGGGGCAGATTACAACGATGCTCTTGTTTGGCAAAGCGCAGAAGGTATAAATGTGAAACCATTCTATCATGCGGATGAATTTGATAATAAACCTACCCTTATTCCTGGCCATCCAACCCAATGGTCAATTGCTCAAGATGTTTTTATAGATGATGAATCTATTGCCAATAAATTAATACTTGACGCAATAACAAGAGGAGCTGAGTCAATTATTCTTACTTCTGAAAAAGAATTCGATTTTACAGTATCTCTTCTGAACTTTCCATTCGAAAATGTCAAAATTTATATTTATCTGAAGTTCATTTCTGAAACCTTCATAGCACAGTTAAAAGAATATCTTACTAGGCAAAACGCCACCGTATTTTACAATATCGACATTATTGGCAACCTTGTTTCTACCGGAAATTGGTTTTATAACCTAAAAGGTGATTATGATATTTTGGAAAAGGTTCTTCAGAAGAATCCTTCTGAGAATATTTTAAGTGTCGATACATGCATATACCAAAATGCTGGGGCAAATATGACCCAGCAGTTAGCCTACGCCCTAGCCCAAGCCACTGAATATTTGAACCATTTTACGTTCGTTTCAAACGACGAGAAATTAAAGAAAGAACTGAAAATGACTTTTCAAGTTGCAATTGGTTCAAATTACTTCTTTGAAATTGCGAAAATTAGAGCCCTTCGAAAGTTATATGCGATAATAGCAAAAGAATTTGACGTAACACAAACCTGTCATATCGTTGCTAGGCCAACCAAACGAAACAAAACAATATATGATTATAATGTAAATATGCTTCGCACTACAACAGAATGCATGAGTGCTATTTTAGGTGGTGCTGACACTATTTGTAATTTATCATACGATGCTTTATATCATAAAAGCAATGAATTTGGAGAAAGAATTTCAAGAAATCAGTTGTTAATTTTAAAGGCTGAAAGCTATTTCGATGCTGTGAGTAATCCAGCAGACGGAACTTACTACATTGAAAGTCTAACAAATGAATTAGCGGAAAAATCACTTGAAGTTTTTAAAGATATCGAGGCAAGTGGTGGGTTCTTGACACAAGTAAAAAAAGGAATTATCCAGAGAAAAATCAAAGACAGTGCTTCCAATGAGCAACGTCTCTTTGATGAAGGTAATTTAGTGCTCTTAGGCACCAATCAGCACATCAACGAAAAAGACAAGATGAAAAATGATCTTGAATTATTTCCTTTTGTAAAAACAAATATTCGTAAAACACTAATAGAACCAATAATCGAACGACGTTTATCAGAAAAATTAGAACAAACAAGAATAGAAAATGAATAGAATTTATAACTTAACACTTGGCTGCTTTTTTATACTAATTACTTCATCCTGCACCGAACCTTTAGAGTATAAATATAATGACAAACCAATGCAGGTGAGCTGTTCTGGCGCGAATGAAAAACTGCTAAACGAAGCTCTTTATAGCTTTTTTGATGATATAACAGTTTATTATCGGACTAAATCAAATGATCCATCCGAAAGTGGTATGTCTACTTACCAAGCCTATGCAAATTATGTATATAGTGGTGCCATGGGAAATGCAGATTATAAAAGTATAGTCTCCGAACATACTAAAAATGTTATGAATGAACTTAGAAAAGAGACACAACTCTGGGATAAGAAACCTGCCCTGAGTAATCTTAATTATAATAGTGAGTTTGTGAATTGCCTTATAACCAGCATCAAAGACAAGGATATAGCAACGACAATTCAAGCTCTAAATACTTCCAATAGCATGACTCCAAAATTAATGGCCGATCGATTCCGATTGACTATTAGAGCGGGCCTAGAAGATCCAAATTATGGAATGTATATAGCCTTGGATACCTACTATCAGTATATATTCGATCTAGAAATTTAGACAAATGCAATGACCCGAAAGAATTTACAACATATTACTATCAAGGATTCAGATGATCAAACATCGATTGAAAATAAGTCGGAAACGGTTTTTTCAACATCCGAAACCATTGATATAAAAAAACAATATACAGCCGAGGATATTGGTGATCTTGAGCATCTAAATTTTGTTGCCGGATTACCACCTTATTTGCGAGGTCCATATTCTACGATGTTCGTACGAAGACCCTGGACAATTCGCCAGTATGCTGGTTTTTCAACCGCAGAAGACAGTAATGCATTCTATCGCCGAAACCTTGCTGCGGGACAGAAAGGACTATCTGTGGCATTTGATCTAGCGACGCATAGAGGTTATGATAGTGATCACGAGCGTGTAGTTGGAGATGTTGGAAAGGCAGGAGTTGCAATTGACAGCGTTGAGGACATGAAGATTTTATTCGACCAGATTCCTTTAGGAGAGATGAGTGTGTCGATGACAATGAATGGGGCCGTTTTACCGATAATGGCCTTTTATATAGTTGCTGCGGAAGAACAGAACGTTCCTTTACAGTCATTGGCAGGAACTATTCAGAATGATATCCTGAAAGAGTTTATGGTTAGAAATACCTATATCTACCCTCCTACCGCATCGATGAAGATTATTAGTGACATTTTTCAGTTCACTTCGGAAAAAATGCCAAAATTCAATTCTATTTCAATTTCAGGATACCATATGCAGGAAGCAGGTGCGACCTGTGATATCGAATTGGCTTATACATTGGCGGATGGTTTGGAGTACATTCGAACCGGAATAAAAGCCGGAATGGACATAGATTCCTTTGCTCCCCGTCTTTCTTTCTTTTGGGGAATTGGAATGAATCATTTTATGGAAATTGCAAAAATGCGTGCTGCGCGAATGCTGTGGGCGAAAATCGTGAAACAATTTAATCCAAAAAAACAAAAATCACTCGCATTAAGAACTCATTGTCAAACCAGTGGTTGGAGCTTAACAATGCAAGATCCATTCAATAATGTTGCACGAACATGCATTGAAGCTATGGCTGCCGCTTTTGGAGGAACACAGTCGCTACATACAAATGCACTAGATGAGGCCATTGCCTTGCCAACTGATTTCTCTGCTAGAATAGCACGAAACACACAAATTTACCTTCAACAAGAAACTAGCATTACTAAAACAGTGGATCCTTGGGCAGGTAGTTATTATGTTGAAAACCTCACCAATCAAATTGCAAATAAAGCTTGGGAACTGATTCAAGAAGTTGAAGAATTAGGTGGAATGACTAAAGCAATCGAGGCAGGAATTCCGAAGCTTCGCATTGAAGAAGCAGCGGCTCGAAAACAAGCGCGTATTGATAGCAGTCAAGATATTATCGTTGGCGTTAATAAATATCGCTTAGAAAAAGAAGATCCATTACAAATATTAGATGTTGACAATCAAAAAGTACGCTTATCCCAAATCGAGCGACTTAATAGAATCAAATCGGAAAGAAACGATACTAAAGTTACTGAGACTCTATCAAAATTAACAAGTTGTGCTAAGACAGGTGAAGGAAATTTGTTAGCTTTAGCTATTGAAGCTGCTCGAGAGCGAGCAACATTGGGAGAAATAAGTGATGCCTTAGAATTGGAATTTGGACGTTACAAAGCTCAAATAAAAACCTTTAGCGGTGTGTATAGTAAAGAAATAAATAAAGATTTAAGCTTTGCAAAAGCAAGAGAAAAGGCTGATGAATTTGCAATTCTCGAAGGACGTCGCCCCCGAATTATGATTGCAAAAATGGGGCAAGATGGTCACGACCGAGGTGCAAAAGTCGTTGCCACTGGTTATGCCGACGTTGGCTTCGATGTTGATATTGGCCCCTTATTTCAAACTCCTGCGGAAGCCGCCAAACAAGCCATGGAAAATGATGTGCATATATTGGGTGTTTCATCACTTGCTGCAGGTCATAAAACGCTAGTACCTCAAGTTATTGAAGAATTAAAGAATTATGGACGTGAAGATATTATGGTAATCGTCGGAGGTGTAATCCCAGCACAGGACTATCAATTTCTGTTTGATGCAGGGGCAGTAGCAGTATATGGCCCGGGCACTAAAATTAGTGAAGCTGCTATTGAGATTCTTCAGATATTGATTGATTCGGTTGATTAGCGTAAATTAAGTCAATCTATAAAA
>JBLHIC010000092.1:0-8944 GCA_047614245.1 Flavobacteriaceae bacterium | reverse complement strand
ATCGGATTACCTGTCATTTGAATTGATATAAAAATTGCCGGGACCATGAAGGCAAATATGAGCACACAATATTGGGCTACTTGGGTATAAGTTATTCCTTTCATACCGCCGAGAACTGCATAGAATAAAACGATGATCATTCCGATGACTACTCCGGTATTAATGTCTACCTCTAAAAACCTTGAAAACACAACGCCTACGCCGCGCATTTGTCCTGCTACATAGGTGAAAGAGACCAATAAAGCACAAACAACAGCGACAATTCGGGCCGTATCTGAATAATAACGTTCACCAATGAAGTCGGGAACTGTGAACTTTCCGAATTTTCGTAAATAGGGAGCTAATAACAAGGCTAGCAGGACGTATCCTCCAGTCCATCCCATAAGATATACGGAGCCATCATATCCTGCAAAAGCTATTATTCCGGCCATGGAGATAAATGAGGCGGCCGACATCCAATCTGCAGCCGTAGCCATACCATTTGCCCAAGGAGAAACATGGCCTCCGGCGACATAAAAATCTTTAGTTGAACTCGCTCTAGACCAGATGGCAATTCCGATGTAGAGAGTGAAAGTAATACCGACTAGAATGTAGGTCCAAGTTTGAACGCTCATAAAGTGTTGTTTTTGCTATCGTTGTCGTAGCCATATTTTTTATCTAATCGGTTCATTAAATAGATATAGACAAAAATTAGAACAACAAAGACATAAATAGCCCCTTGTTGAGCGAACCAGAAGCCAAGCTTAAAACCGCCAATATGGAATTGATCGAGATATTCTTTAAAAATTATTCCAGCGCCATATGAAACCATAAACCAGATGCTTAATAAAATAAGCACGTATTTTATATTTTCTTTCCAATACGCAGATGCCTTGTCTTTTTTTATGTTCATAGGAAGGTTTGATGTTGTTGCTATGAAAATACATAAAAGATTCGCTAACACCTAACTTACTTACTTGTTCCATTGTTGGTCTAGTGCTTCATTAGTAATTTTTAAATACTTACAAGTGTTTGCAAACAACTATAAACGATAGTAAATGTGTATCAACCAGTTAAGATTAGTTTCCATTTATATGTTTGCAGTGTTGAATCGTTAGAGCGGTTCAGTTCGATAGATCTTCGGGACGAACTCGAAGACAATTCTTAACTGTTTAATTAAAATTTAATATTATGAGTACACTTAGAAACAAAGTACAGTTGATTGGAAATTTAGGAAATGACCCAGAAATCATTACCATGGATTCGGGAAAAAAATTAGCAAAGTTTAGTATTGCTACTAATGAATCTTATAAAAATGCTCAAGGTGAAAAAGTTACCGACACCCAATGGCACAACGTCGTTGCCTGGGGGAAAACCGCCGAGATTATAGAGGAGTATGTTACCAAGGGGAAGGAAGTAGCTGTGGAAGGGAAATTAACGACCCGTTCTTATGATGACAAAGATGGTAACAAACGCTATATGACAGAAGTGGTTTGTAATGAGTTGTTAATGCTAGGAAATAAGTAATTACCATTCCATGCTCCCCTTCTCATATTGGGGAAGGGGGTAATGGATGGAGTTTATAGGGTGGAATAAAAATGAGATTGAAAAAGGCCTTATTATCCATCTAAATCGCCTGTGAGTTGGCGATTATAATTACTAATTTTGTTCCAATGATCGAAACACCTACCATACAAGCTTTATTAAAAACTCATTTCGGATATGATAGCTTTCGCCCGAATCAAAAAGAAGTCATTCAAAACCTTTTAGATGGTAAGGATACGCTTGCTATTATGCCAACCGGTGGCGGAAAATCGCTTTGTTTTCAGCTTCCTGCAATTTATTTAGAAGGAACAGCAATCGTTATTTCCCCTTTGATTGCATTAATGAAAGATCAGGTTGATGCCCTGCGCGTAAATGGCATAAAGACTGCGTTTTTTAACAGCAGTCAGCCACAAGAGGAGCAAGAGCAAACACTTCGAGATTTAAAGAATAATGTTTTAGATTTATTTTATGTCGCACCGGAAAGCCTCTTTTTATTAGAGTCGGCTTTGATGGAAATTAAAATCAATTTGTTTGCGATAGATGAGGCTCATTGCATTTCTTCCTGGGGTCACGATTTTCGACCGGCATATACCAAACTCGGAATGTTGAAAACTCAATTTCCAAATGTACCGGTTATCGCACTTACGGCAACAGCAGATAAGGCTACACAGGATGATATAATTGCACAATTGGCTATTCCGAAGGCGAAAAAATACATTTCTTCTTTTGATCGGAAAAATCTGTATTTGGATGTGCGATCAGGGCAGAATCGAATCAAACAAATTCTTGAATTTTTAAGAAATAAAAAGGATGAAAGCGGAATTATATATTGTTTAAGTAGAAAGAGTACCGAAAGTTTGGCTGTCAAATTAAGAGCAGCTGGTTTTGATGCAAAGGCATATCACGCCGGTTTGAGCACCCAAGACCGAACCGAGGTTCAAGATGATTTTGTAAATGATGTTACCTCAATTATTGTTGCTACGATTGCCTTTGGGATGGGAATCGACAAAAGTAATGTGCGTTGGGTGGTTCATTATAATATGCCTAAAAATATTGAAGGTTATTATCAAGAAATTGGTCGTAGTGGAAGAGATGGTTTACCTGCACATACACTATTGTTTTATAGTTTTGCTGATGTAATACTGCTTCGGAAATTTACTCAAGGAACGGCAACGGAGGAATTTCAATTAGCTAAACTAGAACGTATGCAGCAATTTGCGGAGGCATTAAGCTGCAGGCGAAGAGCATTACTATCCTATTTTGGAGAAATAATTTTTGAAGATTGCGGAAATTGTGATGTTTGTAAATCCCCACCCACATATTTTGACGGAACCTTGTTGGCTCAAAAAGTATGCTCTGTAATAAGGCGCTTAAACGAACAAGAGGCGTTAGGGATGGTTTTAGATGTATTACGTGGGGCTAAAAATGCTGGAGTATACGATAAGGGCTATCAAAACATAAAAACCTACGGCGCTGCCAAAGATGTCGCTTGGCTTGATTTACAGCAGTATGTTATTCAGTTATTAAATCAAGGCGTATTGGAAATCTGGTTTCACGAGAACGGAAGATTGTTGTTAACCCCCCTGGCGAATAAGATTTTATTTGAAGGAGAAACAATACAACTTGCGCATTTAAACCAGAAAACAGCAGAAGTTGAAAAGGCGGACAAAGAAGTAACGCCAATAGAAGGTTTATTAGAAAAACTGAAAGCCTATCGGTATGAGGTTGCAAAAGAGACTGGCGTTCCAGCCTATGTTGTTTTTAGTGATGTGAGTTTAAAAGATATGGTAGACAAGCTACCGTCTAATGAAGAAGAATTTTCAGAAATAACTGGTGTGGGTCAGGCTAAATTAGAGAAGTATTCAGAATCGTTTCTAAAGTTGATCGCAGAACATCAAAAAGTACAGGTTTCAAAAACTAAAAAACCCAAAAAAGGAAACGGTAAAAAAGGGGATACCCATAAAAAGAGTTTTGAATTATTTCAGGATGGATTTTCAGTAAAAGAGATTTCAGAAAAAAGAGATTTAGCAGAGACGACGATTTACGGACATTTAATGAAGGTGCATGAGTTGGGAAATGAAATTGATTTATACCAATTAATCCCTTCCGAAGAGATAGAGAAAATTCAAAATGCCCGTGAGAAAGTAGAACAGCCCGAGGCATTAAGGTCATACTTCGAATATTTTGAAGAACAGATACCTTATTGGAAAATCAAACTGGCACTCTATTTAGGAGAGAATTAAACACACAAAATGTTAGGACGACTCATTTGCGCTTTTACAAAGCGTACGCATCTTTCTTAGCATTTGCAATGCCCTTTCCCGAAATGGCAGAAGTCTCTTACCGCTTTGGGATAACTGCCGAAAACCAAAGACATCAATTACTTTTAGTCAAAAATTATATCAGGATTGACGACGGTATCAAGTTTTTCAATATAAGTTGGTTCTAGTAAAGACAATCCATATTGATAGGAGGCATTCATCCAGCCAAAGCCCTCTTGAGTTATATATTCGAAATCGGTGCCAACATTGCCATACTCTGCAAAAACTTTATGGGTAGCAGCAACAACATCGTACTTTTCAGGAATGGTTCCGTTGTAATCCACGGCGTTTTTAGTAATCATAAACAACCATCTATAAACAAGTTCCTGTAGCTCATCGGTGAAACCATAATTAAGCAGGCCTCTCCAAATCATCATTTGATGTGGCGCCCATCCATTAGGATAGTCCCATTGACGTGCGGGTCTATTATCCGATATTTCACCTCGACTTTCGGCAGTGCAACCTGCGATACCACCATTTTCTTTTAAAAGAGGGATAGCCTGTTTTACAATCGCTTCGGCCTGAGCTTGTGTTGCGATTTTTGACCAAAGAGGAGCAAACGTAGTTGCTGCAACAAAATCGGACTGGGTTTTATTTATGAAATCGTAATCGAAATACATTCCTTTCTCTGCATTCCAAAGGTATTTGTCTATGAGTTGTTTTCTTTCAGCCGAAAGTTTTAACCAATAGTCACTTGTATAACTTTTGGAATCTATTTGAAAAGTATCGTCAAATTCAGATTCAATGATTTCAGCAAAATCAGTTTCATATTTATAAAGCAGGGCGTTCAATTCGACCAAATTCAAATCGGCGCAATTTGCTTCAATTCTATAGGAAGTATCGTGTCCAGATTCCCGTACGCTTCTGTCGTGAACAAAATAGTCATCAACGTCCTTATTTAATATTTCACCAGATTCATATTTTGAGATATATTCATCAAGCGGCATTTTTAGTGAATCGGCATAAGGTTTTAAAACCGCATCAAAATGACCCTTTTCACATTCAGGTGGCATTCCTAGCCCTCCCGCTAAATAACGATTTAAGCCAGTTTCTGTTAGCCGGTTATCTTGGACCATCCAGACGGTTTCATATTCTTTAATTGCAGTTTTTAAATGATCATTTAACCAATGCTTATCATGAGTGACTTCATATACTTCACGAATCAGGCTTGAGTAAAATGGAGGTTGTGTTCGGTTAAGATAATAGCTTCTATTGGCATTCAGAATTTTTCCGTAGTACTCAATCTCATATTGAAAATTATCCGCCATAGCTTTGGCTAGATCTACTTTCCCGTCTAGTATAAGTCCGACAGACTCAAAATAACTGTCCCAGCCATACATTTCATTAAATCGGCCACCGGGAACTACGAAGGGAACCCCTTTTATTTCTGAATTTTGTTCTTCTAATTTGAGTGATAAGATTCCTGGACGTGTATTTAGAGTTTTCACATAAGCCGGGCTAATGTCTTCAGGCAATTTAATAGCTTCAATAGGGAAGGAGTTTTCAAGTTTATGATAATACTGAAGCGCCAGTTCATCATCAAACGGGATGTATATTCTTAGCTTATCTGAAGCGAGGGCAGCGTTTTTTGTATCGTGCATTAGATTTGCGATACCAGTTTCATCAATGGTCCTAGTTAATCCATTCCAGAAATAATCTTTTATGAGTCTTGAGATCCTGACGGAAGGTAGCTCTTCTATATGGTGCAATGGAATTTCAGCGACTTTGCTTCCTGCATTTTTAGCCATGACTAGCTCCTGAAGTAAATTTGAAAGATGATAGGTGCCTTTTACTATATAATCGATGCCTTCCGAGGAAATAATTTTAAATGCTTTTTGACCCTTGTCCTCGATTGTAATTTTTTTATCACCATCGGTATCCTCTTGTGCGAGCAAAGAGTGTAAAGTACTTTCTATTTCTAATGTAAATATCATGTATTTTTTTCGGTGATTCTGTTCAAAAAGAATAAAGTGACAAGTATAATGGACATCGGTATTAGGGATAAGTAGAATACCTTATTTCCCCCAATGAGATCAAATAAATTGCCAATTATTACAGAACCTAATGTGCCACCTAAGGCAGATACAAAAGTTAAAATTCCAGCCAAAGCACTGTGATGTGATTTATCTGTGGCCGATAAAACAGTAGAACTTATAAGAGGGTAGAGGGGTGCTAAAAACAAGCCTATCATCGGAAAAAGAAATGAAACTAAGGGAAGATCTCCTAGCGCATTGACTTCCATATCTGGCACATTGCTGGCCATGGGTAGTACAACTAAAACGAGAATAGCAGCGCAAATGACACCAGTTGTTGCTATATAAATCCATTTTATCTTTTTTACCAGTAATCCTGTGATAAAGCGTCCTACAGCGAATGAAGCCATCAGGATTACCGCGACTTGGGAAGCTAATTTGGAATTGATATGCAAGGTTTCCTTGTTGAATGTTGGAAGCCAGGTCATAATACCTTGCTCGGTCATAACATAGAAGAAGGCAAAAATTGCAAAAATCCAGATAACAGGATTCAGAAACAGGCGCAGCATTGATGACAAATCCTGACCGACTGTTGTATTCTTTTTTTCTACCTCTATATCGAATTTTGAGAATAGGATAATTGTAAAGGCTATGGCAATCATGGCTGCCATTACCAAATAACCACGCAGCCAGGCATTCGGATCGTTTGCATCATCATAGAACATTGGGAACACTAGATACATAAAAATAATACCTACCATGAAAATGGTCTCAATAAAGCTCATTAATTGGCGGTGGTCATCTTTCCCTTCGGTAACATAACCAATTAACGCATAGACAGCAACTTTTACAATCGCAAAGCCTATTCCTGTCATCGCAAATAATATTTTAACGGCCCAGAATGAGTTTCCAAAATACATTCCTATACAACCAATAAAGACTAATGCCAGACTTATAAGCATTCCCTTTTTATAGCCAACTTTTGGCAAGAAGGACCCAATTATAAAAGAGACAAGTGCTATTGACAGATCTTTAAATAGTTCCAAAAATGCTGCATCTCCTTTAGCGACCTCATAAACTTCTTGAGAACGTTCCACTAAAAGGCCCACACTGTTTAATAGCGCAGCGAAGACAAAATAGATTAGGAACAGCGATAATTTAATGCCAAAATTTTTCATTTCAATTATAATTTAATGAACTGTATATATTATTCTTCGTAGACAGATTTTGTAACATTTAACCTCATTGCTAGAATTGCTGCAATAACGAAGAATGTACCGGCAAAAAGTATTGCATTAATAGCGCTATTTCCTAAAAGGTATTTATAGATAGGACCAAATGTTAAGGTTTGAATAAACATAGGAATAACAATCATCATGTTTAGAATACCCATATATACACCTCTTCTATCTTCAGGAACAACTTTTGAAACCATAGTATAAGGAATTCCCATCATCGCGGCCCAACCAATACCAAATAATATCATTGGCACTAACACAAGATTAGGATCAGAAATGTATGGAATTGCAAATAATGCTATTGCAGTACCGAGCAGACTAATTGCATATATTTTTTTGCCGCCAAAACGAAGGGTTAATGGCACTAACGCAAGTGCTATAACCATGGTGACAATGTTATAGGTTAAACTCATTTTTGCGGCCTGAGAAGCAGCTTCAGAGGTAGTATAGCCCATAGTGAGTTTAAAAAGGGGCGTTGTAAACTGCCAATAAATGAAAAGTGCATACCATTGAAATAAATATACGGCTCCTACTCTCCACATAAATTTTGGCATCTTTTTTATAGCATCTGCGATTTCCTGAAATGGTTTTGCTATACGCTGACCCATTGGTAACGCTTTGATTTTGTTTATCTCTACTAATTCTTCTTCCGTAGGCGGAATCTCGGGAGTCTTTAATACAGACCATAAAATTGTGACTAATGATAAAAAAGCTCCTATAAAAAATGAATAGTATAACCATTGTGGTATAGTTCCAGCTACTTCGACAGAATCTCCTCCAAATAAATATTGAAATAAGACAATAGAACCATTTGCTAATAGAATACCGGCTCCAACAAATAAACTTTGCATTTGAAATCCTAAACTCAATTGCTTCTCTGGTAATTTATCACCAATAAAAGCTCTATACGGCTCCATGGCCATATTATTACCTACATCCAAGACCCAAAGTAAGCCTACTGCAAACCAGAGCACAGGACTGTGGGGAAATGCAAACAAACACAAACTACCTAACAATGCCCCAACTAAAAAATAAGGTTTACGTCTTCCCCAACGATTTGACCAGGTTTTATCAGACATAGCTCCAATTATGGGTTGTACAATTAATCCTGTTACGGGACCGGCTATATTTAAAATTGGTAGCATGTCTTCTGGAGCTCCCAAATACAGAAATATTGGATTTATTGCAGTTTGTTGCAAGCCGAAACTATATTGAATTCCGAGAAATCCAACATTCATATTGAAGATTTGCCAAAAGGAGAGCGTAGGTTTTTTTATCTTCATGATTATTGTTTTATCGGGAGATAAACATGTGTTATCCAGTCAAGTTCATTTCCGCCCATATTGGGATTGCTTAGAAAAACTTCGATTGGAGTTTCTATTACTTCAATCGCATTATTCTTAGCGTAATTTTTAATGGTATACCAGGCTCTATCGGATGTCATATAGTTACCATTGTAAATTGCTTTTATGGCTTTCCTAGTTTCAAATTGCTTGTATTTTATGTTTTCATTTTGTGGAAGGCTGTCTTTTTTTATTATGGGGTAGCAGAAATTATAGAAGATACTGTCCGTTTCACGATCCCATTTTGTGATTTCGATAAATGGGTGTCCGTTAAGTTTAACATCCGTATCGATGAATAATGTGCTTAAAAGGCCATAGTTTTCCATCATGCCTCTCGCTTTTGCAAATTGTTTGCCCTTTATTGGAACATAGGCACAATATGTTCCTTCTATAGATGAAACACCAACTACTTCTATTTTAATGTTTTTTAACTGATCGTTTAAAAGCTCCAGATATTTGGTAAGATTTTTTTGGACAGCCTCTTCATAAGAAGTGTCACTAAAAGGAATCCTGAGTTTCTCAAGAATACTAATGTTCTCATCGAT
>JBLHIC010000091.1:0-9358 GCA_047614245.1 Flavobacteriaceae bacterium | reverse complement strand
ATAATTATTGTTGCCAGCGTTCTAGATATAGGGAAGCAATCTTTTTATAGTCGTGTTCTTCTGCAATAAATTTTCGGGCCTTATTTCCAATTTCTTCGATTTGCTTCGGATTTTCAATAAGCATTGATAATTTCATTACAATAGCATTTACATCGGGTAAAGCATTTATACAAACTTCGTCATCTTCAAGGCCATAATGTTCAAGGAATTCTTTTTCAGCACCTGTGAAAACAACCTTTCCGGCAGCCATTGCTTCCAACGCATTATATCCCTGATCATAAGCATAGACCTGGTCTAGAATAATATGTGCCTCCTCATATAGCCTTAGGTATTGCTTATAAGGAATACTTTCGACACGAATAATTTTTACTTTTTCCGAATAGGTGTCTTCAATAATCTTTAAGGCTTTTTCAAAAAACGAAATTCCCTTTTTATGATAAGTCCATGTGTTTATTCCGAGAAAAATGACAACGGTGTTTTCTACCGCCAATGGTCTAAAGTCAATGTGATCAATATTAATAGGATTTGGCACAAGACCTAAAAATTGCTTGTGATTTAATAGGGGTAATACATAATCAAAATCTGTAGCGATGACACCATTTATGTTTTCAAAAACTAAATCGTGTGTTTCTCTATGACTTTTACTTTTATAATCTTGAATATATTTATAATTCGTTTTTAAATCTGGATTTTCGTGATAAGGATCCATTAAAGAATATCGAAATCCTTTTTCCAGCATAAACTCTAGGCTTATTAAGTCAATTCCGCAGGAAAGGAGAAAGATCTTTGAATTTTGCTGAAACAATCTCTTCAATAAATACCGTTCGAAGAAAGGAATCGTCTTTATTGGTTTTTCATTTATTAATTGAACAACATCATAATTCTTTAGGCGTTTTAGTTGTTGAAAGAAACGAAGACCTCTTTCCAGCTCAGTCAAGTCAAGATTGAAAACTTTATAAAAAAATAGAGTAATCCATTTAAGAACAGGTAATTGGACAAATACAGCTTTAATGGAGACATCAACAGGAAAGTTTTTAAAGCCATCACCATCACCTACGAGAGTAACCTCATGGCCAAAGGTGTTTAAGCCTTCTTTTAATGTATTATGAAGTCGACTATACTCACCAACCAATAAAATCTTCATAAATAATTATATTTGCCTCCAAGTTAAATATTCTGAAATGATAAAACAACCCCATTCTAAAATAGCTCTTGTTGGTGATATGCTCGGAGAAGGAGGAGCTGAGAGAGTGCAGGCGCGGTTGTCTATCTATTTCGAGAAACAAGGAGTTGAAGTACACCATATTATCGTTAGAGATATCGTTACCTATAAGTATGCTGGTACATTGTTTAATATGGGGAAACTGAAAAATAAATCGAATGGTTTATCGAACAAGCTTAAAAGATTACTAGCTCTTAAGAAATATTTAAAAGACAATCAATTTGATTATATCGTTGATTTCAGAGTGAAGAATAGTTTTATTCAAGAGTATATAATCGCTAATTGGATATATAAGGTTCCTTATATTATGAGCATTCGTAGTTTTGAAACTGCTTATTACTTTCCGAAAAACAATTTTCTTGCAAGTAAAATTTATAAAAAGGCATACGGCTTAGTAACGGTTTCTAAATTGTTGGAAGAGAAGCTGAGAACGAATTATCATTATAAAAAGATTAAAACGATTTATAATCCGATAGTAGAGGGCGAGATTGAAAAAGAGTCGGCTTCCGAGAAGCCTTTTGATTTTAACTATATTCTTGGGGTTGGAAGAATGATGGATAATATTAAGCAATTCGATCATTTAATTGAAGCTTTCAAGAGGTCGGATGCCAGTGCAAATAATTTCAAGTTGGTACTGATGGGCTATGGAGCGTACAAAAATGTGCTTGTTGATTTGGTCCAAAAAGAATCTTTAGAGGATCAGGTGGTGTTTTTGCCTTATATGGATAACCCTTTTCCGTATATTAGAAATGCCTATTTAATGGCTTTGACAAGTAAGAATGAAGGCTTTCCTAATGTCTTAATTGAAAGTTTGGCTTGTGGTGTGCCGGTGGTGGCTTATGATTGTGAATCTGGGCCTAGTGAAATCATTTTGGACGAAAACAATGGTTTATTGGTGAAAAATCAGGATATTGACAGTATGGCAAAAGCCATGAACCGAATGATCAATAATACTGCTTTGTATCAAAGCTGTGCTTCAAACAGTATAGATAGTATTCAAAAATTTAATTTGGACTCCATTGGAAGAGAGTGGTTAGATTATTTAAAAATAACAACAGAATCATGAATATAGAACTTATTGACCTACCGAAGATTGAAGACATTAGAGGAAATATATCGGTCATAGAAAAGGGGCTCCTTCCATATGAGATTAAGCGTGTTTACTATCTCTATGATGTCCCGAGCAGTGCTGCTAGAGGCGGGCATGCACATAAAGAACAATTTGAGTTTTTAATACCAATCTCTGGAAGTTTTGATGTTGTTTTAAATGATACTAAAGAAAAAAGGACGGTTACCCTGAATAAGCCATATAAGGGATTACTGATTAAGAGTAATGTTTGGAGAGAGTTAGAGAATTTTTCTTCTGGATCTGTATGCCTTGTGATCTCATCTGGGGAATATGAAGAGGAAGATTATATTAGAGAATTTGATGAATTTGAGGCTTTTGTGAAAGCTAATAGCTAGAAAATTCGATTCCAAGAGATCGTAGAATAAGCTTCATTTTACCAATTCCTAGTAGCACTAATCTAGGGGATTTAAGAAGTGTTTTTTGAGTCTTATTTAGATTTGAAGTATCAATACTTTGAACCATATGGAGATATCTTTGATTATCACCATCTAGTTTAAACAGCTTCGCATTTATATACCGCTGAAAATCCAAATACTTTTTGATGTCTTGCCTCCCTTTAAATTTGGCTTCGTAGAAATCGTAATCAGGAATTGTTTTACCCTTTAGACCATTTTGCGTGATTTGATTTTCAGAATCCAATAGATAGGTAACGGCAGCTTCATCCCAATAGGCCATTTTGTGCTTAGCGTGCGCCCGAATGTTGAAATCAATGTCCTCACTATAATTGACTGCTTCGTTATAATAACCCACATCTTCAAATACGTCCTTCCGAACACATAAGCAGGAGGGGTAATACATGGACTGATTGAGATTAGCTTCAAAAAAATTAGGTATAACCCCGTGTTTTGTGAAGCCTTTAATCTTGAAATCAAGAGTAACAATTCTATCTTCTTTCTGCAGAACCTCGTACTTCGTTGCAAAGAGAGATGCATCAGGATATTGGTTGATGAGAATATCAATTTTTTCTAAAAAGCTAGGTTTCCACAAATCATCAGCATCCAAAAAGGCAATATACTCGGCTGTCGAATTTTTAATCCCGGTGTTTCTAGAAGCCGAAAGCCCTTTGTTTTCAATATGTTCGATGATGTTTATTCGAGAGTCGGTATAGGTTTTTACAATATCCAGACTTTTATCGGTGCCGCAATCACTAACGATAATCACTTTAAAATCAGAAAACGACTGATCTAAAACACTCTGTAAGGTGTTTGCAATAAAATTCTCCTTATTATAAAGTGGGATTATGACAGAAAACCGACTCATATCAGGATGCGGATTTGGTTAAATAATAGCCTAGGCGATAGATATCAAATACAAAAAGAGAAGGTTTTTCCGACAATAAATTGGTCTCCATTTTTTTTCTAAAACTACGATACATCCAACGAAAACAACCCGATAAATGCATTCGTTTCATTTTTTCTGCAAACCGAGACAGCTTGGTTTCTTCTGGATGAATGAGTCCATCCTTTACAAAAAGGCGTAAGGCATCTACAGACTCGTTTGATTTCCGAAGAAAAATAGAACTGGTTTCTAACCCTAAGTGAATCACCGCATTGTCGATATGTTGCACACGGATATTATTTTTCTTGGCATCTAGTGCGAACAAAGTATCCTCATGCCTCAGATTCGGAATATCTTCATTAAATTTTATAATGTTAAAGACATCTTTTTTTATGAGAAAACTTAGTGTTAAGAAGCTAAGATGTGGATTCTTTAGACGTTCATCCAGCGGTAAGGCTTCGCGGTCTTTTCCATAAGCCCAACGCAAAATTTCATCTTCCGGAGGCATTTCGGACTGATACACAATTCCCCCATAAATGATCTGTGAAGTGGGCTCAAGTGCTTTAAGATAGTTGCTAATATAATCTTCTGAAATGACCATAGTATCGGCATCTAAAAAGATAAGTGTTTCGTATATGGCTGTTTTTGCTAATAAATTCCGGATGGCGCTACGACCTATATTTTTTTCTAAAATTTTGTAGGTGGCATTGGGAAGAGAATTGATATTTTCGTTCTCTTTAGGAGGCTGCGGAGAACAGTCGTCGAAAACGATAATTTCGAATACTAATTCCAATTTTTCAGCCTGAGCCGCCAGTTTTTCAGCTAGTGGAAAAACGTTATAATTATATGTAGGGATTAATATTGAAAGCATAGCCGCCTGATTCATGTTTGAAACGTTTCTTTTGGACAATATATTTGAAATCAAAGATATTCCCTGAGCTATTCATAACTCCTAATTGGTATAGTTTCACTAAATTTGAGAAACAAATGTATTAATTTGTTTAGGTCTTAAGCCTTATAATCCTATTATTATTTTCTTGAAAACACACTACTTCTTATTGATTGCAATCTTTGTTTTCCATTATGGAATTGCACAAGATACTAATGCTTGGTTTTATATTAGAGCCAATGATACTGTTTTTGAGCCGGTATTTAATACCGAAAAAAACGAATTGGTATATGTTGGGGATGATAGAATTTTAAAAGAAGTATTAGATAGACATAAAATCTTCACTTTCAAGAAGACTCTCAGAAAAGCCAATAAGGTGAATCTACATAAAACTTTCTTTGTTATTTCCGAGAATGAAAACCTATTGGAGGGTTTATTGAACAAAGCCGGACACCTATTCAAATCGGGGGAACTTATTTCAGAAGAAGACAAAAAAATATTTGAACCCAATGATTACGGTCTTACAAGTACTATTGGCGACAATATTGGCCTGCCGCTTAATCTTGATTATCTCGATTTTATAAATGCTCCTAAAGCTTGGTATTATACTACTGGAGAGCGTGATATTTTTATAGGAATTTCGGATGGAGGGATTGACACCTCTAATGTTGAATTTAAAGGGAAAGTTAGAAACTTACGCAAATCCCCATATGCGAATGGACACGGTATTTCGATAGCGGCCACTGCCGCCGCTCAAGGAGATAATGGAATTGGGATGGTAGGTGTTTGCTATGATTGTAGTTTGTTAGGTACTACCTTTAACAACCCCAATAACCTAGCACAATTATTGGAATTATCTAGAGCAGGAGCTAAAGTTATTAATTGTAGTTGGGGGAGTAGTATCTTTTATCAAGTCGCTCAAGATGCTATTAACGAGATATATGAAAATGGTACGGTGGTGGTTTCCTTGCAACATAACGCATCTTTCAGTAAAACAAAGGGAAAAAAACTATATTATCCTGGGAGTTATGATAATGTAATTTCTGTCTCATCTGGAATGCATCGTTATGATAAGGTTAGAGACAATATTAAATGGGATAAAGGGAGTGCTACGCCATATTCTGAAAATATTAAAGGATATGTTGGTAGAACTATAGGTTTTACAAATCACGACACTACGAGTACCTTTAAGATTTATTCGGAAAGTGTTAGGAATTTGAATACGAAGGTTGATGTTTTGGGACCTTCATCTGGACTCATGCTATACGGCCCGTATGCCTTGAAAAAGGAAATAGAATACACTCAAACATCTCCTACTTCTAGCGTGGCGCCTTTAATTTCGGGGACTGTCGGACTTATGT
This sequence comes from Flavobacteriaceae bacterium, assembly GCA_047614245.1. Lineage (GTDB taxonomy): Bacteria > Bacteroidota > Bacteroidia > Flavobacteriales > Flavobacteriaceae > Ulvibacter. Next base: position 3,479 of record JBLHIC010000091.1, on the reverse strand, counting down.
TCTCGTTATACCCTTGCCTTCCAGTAGATGAGGTGGAAGGTATTTTAAAACTTACAGCCTTGAACATTGATCATATAGAGGCAAACAGGCCATATGCAGGATATTACGGTGCGGGAATGCTACAAACAGGGGATGCTGTTGAAATGGTTTATCAGCTGTATTCGGATAAAGAAACCGCAACGATCGAAGATCAGGATTTTTCTCGTTGGGATTTTAAACTTACATCACTTTCTGAAGGCGTCGTGATGCGCAATCAGATATTTAGGGAAGATGCAAAGTTACATTTAAAGGCAAAGAACAGTGTCGTTTTGAGTCAGAACACACATCTGAAACCAAATGATAATGGGAGTATTTCTCTCAAAATTGATCCGACGCTTCAAAAAGAATGTGATCTGAGATTGCGGGACCCGAGTATTGAGAAGTAGGAAGCAAGAATCAAGAAGTGGAAAGTTAGATTATGGGATTTTTCGATAATTAGATTTTTCTACTTCAATCTTCTGCTACATCTGTTTATTTATTCGTTTATGTGCGTATTGGGAAATTTTCAAAGTTTTTATTATCAAATAATAAACAAATAAATACAGTTTAATCCTGTAGTTGTTGAGCTTTAAAGATTCAATTTTTCAACAATCAACGAATCAACTTTTTAATAGTCAATAAATAATAATAAACCTACATCATTTTTTGAACAACTTCAAAAATCTGATTCTCGTCACATTTCAAGGTCTTTGAAGGATATTTAAGCAAGAGTGCATAGTCGTGAGTCGCCATTAGAATTGTATTGCCGTTTTTATTAATCTCTTGCAAGACTTCCATTACCTCGACACTAGTCTGCGGATCGAGATTTCCCGTAGGTTCATCGGCGAGAATTATTTCTGGATTGTTTAATAGCGCGCGCGCTATAGCTACTCTCTGTTGCTCTCCTCCAGAAAGCTGATAGGGAAACTTAAAACTCTTAGTTTTCATATCCACTTTATCAAGCACCTCATTTATTCGAATATCCATTTCCTTTTTATCTTGCCAGCCTGTGGCTGAGAGCACAAAAAGTAGATTGTCTTTTACGGTACGATCGTTAAGAAGCTTAAAGTCTTGGAAAACAACGCCTAGCTTTCTTCTTAAAAATGGAATGTCTTTTTCTTTCAAGGAAGGTAAGTCATAACCTACAATATTGCCTTCTCCCTTTCTCAGAAACAAATCGCCATACAAGGTTTTCATAAAACTACTCTTCCCAGAACCTGTTTTACCAATTAGATAAACGAATTCACCTTTTTCAATGGTTACGTTTACATCTGATAATACTAAATTATCTTGCTGAAAAATGGAAGCATCTTTGATAGATAGAACGGGTTGCGACATATTGATTAACGAATTATAATTTTAGATTTATTGAACTTAACTAAACCATACAAAAGTATTTAAAATAAGTTATTCCTTCGAGGAGGAAATCGTTTCTTTTAGGGCTTCAATCTCCTTTTGCTGTTCTATTAAATAGAGCGTGAGCTCTTCTACTTTTTCGAGCAATATCAGATTCATCTTCTTGAGTGACATTCCTTCTTTTTCAAGTTCAATGGCCGATGGAACTCCAGGTAAATGATGATTCTTCTCAATGAATTTTTCAACTTCCTCTAACGTTGGAAATTCATAGGTTGGATTCAAACTCGAATTCCCTTCAAAGTAGTTTTCAAAAACGTAATCCGGTGCTACAGCACCTTTGAGGTCGACTAAAACCTCTTGGGTATGGATATCTCCTTTTACAGTAAGAAGTGCATCTGGCTGTTTCGTTCCGATTCCAATATTACCATTCTTTTCAAATAGATTTTTATATTTTGACCGTTGCGAATAGCTTGTAGCTGTAAGAAGCATCAATGTAATTAAAAGTGCGTTTTTCATAAACTATAGATATGTGAAAGATGTAAGTTTAAAAGTACATTAATTTTTAAAAGCAATTCTATGAGAACTAAAAACTCTTTTAAAAAACATAATTATCTACCTTTTGTTGCGTTATTAGAAAAGCTGGTCGTTGGAAATCTATAGCGGAGACAGGAAGAAATGTTGGTATGTGTCATATTATTAGTCATTTCAGTTGTTTAATTAAGTGTTGAAAATTTCAGGTTTCTTGTTTCAGGCCCTATACTTAAGTTTTATCTTTACATCTAAAAAAATTTAACAAGAAATGATTAAACACCTCATATTCGTTTCCATTTTCCTACTTAATTCTTTTTCTTCTTATTCACAGCAAACAGCTGCCTTCACTAATGACTTGGTGGAGTTTAATAAAGCGATCGAACTTTACAATAACAACCAGTATTTGGCGGCTCAAAGTTTATTCGGTAAAATAAAAGAAACTGCGAACCAGGAGACTGTGAAAAGCGATTGCTCCTATTATATCGCAAATTGTGCGGTCCGATTGAATCAACAGGATGCGGATCAATTAATGGAATCTTTCGTAACAGATTACCCTACCAGTATCAAACGGAATTCTGCCTATATCAATGTTGCAAATTATTATTTCGATAATGGAAAGTATTCTTATGCCCGCAAATGGTACGATAAAGTCGATTCTAGTAGTTTAAGTGGCTCCGAATTGGAACGTTTCAACTTTAATAATGGCTATGCTTACTTTAAAAATAAGCGTTATTCGGAAGCTAGAAAATATTTGAACCGGGTTAGTGATTCTGAAAAATATGCTTCTCAGGCGAAGTACTACCTAGGCTTTATTGCGTATGAGGGTGATGAATATGAAACTGCCAATGAGCTTTTTGAAGAGGTAAAAGGGGAGGAGCGCTATGCTGAAGGTTTATCATATTATCAAGCCGATATGAATTTTAAACTCGGCAAGTTTGAAAAAGCAATCGAATTAGGGAAAGAAAAGTATGATAACTCGAGTCCGGCAGAAAAGAGTCAGCTCTCAAAAATTATAGGAGAGAGTTACTTTAATTTAGAGAATTATCAAGAGGCAATTCCTTATTTAAAGAACTATAAAGGCCAGCGCGGTAAATGGAATAACACCGACTATTATCAATTGGGATATGCTTATTATAAACAAGGCGACTATCAGAGTGCGAGTACAGAATTTAATAAAATTGTAGATGGTAAAAATTCAGTAGCCCAAAATGCCTATTATCATTTAGCCGAATCTTATGTAAAACAAGATCAAAAACAGCAGGCTTTAAATGCATTTAAAAATGCTTCAGAAATGTCTTTTAGTACTGAAATTCAAGAAGATGCTTGGTTAAATTACGCAAAGCTGAGTTACGAAATTGGAAATAGTTATATGAGCGTTCCCCAGGTACTCCTCTCGTTTATAGAAAAATACCCTGAAAATAAGAATAGCGAAGCTTTAGAGGATTTGTTAATTGACTCTTACATTACTTCCAAAAACTATAGAGAAGCGATGGACTTGTTAGAAAATAACAAATCATTCGAGAATAAACTCGCCTTTCAGAAGGTCGCTTTCTATAGAGGTATTGAGGTGTATA
>JBLHIC010000090.1:0-9589 GCA_047614245.1 Flavobacteriaceae bacterium | reverse complement strand
GGTCAATCAAACCAACTGGATAATTAACTCCAGCAAAAGCTGCATTCGCAGGTATCATATTCTCAGCAACATTGGCCGATGTATTTACTCCCGTTGCATCTGGATTTGCAATCACTTGTGTCGCAGAACCACCAAAATCTCCGAAAGCAGGAAGTTGTCCTCCTTCAAATGTTATTGGTAAAGATGGAGCTCCTGGGGCAGGAGTAAATAATTCAAGATTATCCCAATAGTAGGTCTGAGCTGCAGCGTCTATCATATTGAAATTCATAAATACTGTCACAGAATCATAAGTAACTGCTCCTTCAGAACTAAAATCGAATACGATCTCTTCCCAAGCTCCAGTAGTAGTTAAATTTGCTTGTCGCTCTATGGGAGGATTTGGTCCACCTTCTAATTTCAACAATACGGGTATTCCCGCAAGCGGGGACCAAACGTCCATTCTGAATACCTTATTAACTGTAAGATCAATAGGAGCTAATATATTAACTCCTGCAAATGCTGCATTAGCAGCTACGACATTTTCAGCAACATTAGCGGTGGTATTTACACCTGTAGGATCTGGATTAACAATCAATTGAGTCGCAGATCCATTGAAATCGCCAAAACCTGGCGCTGCTCCTTCAAAATCGAGAACAACCTGAGAAAACCCTGCGGAGGTAATCAAGAAGATGAATATATAAGTGAGATTTTTCATATTATATTTTTTAAGATTAGTTGGTTCAATTAAACTTTTATTGCTTTAATATTCTTTTAGTACTTATACCTGCTGAGGAAACGATCTGAACTAAGTACATACCAGTTTCCAATGAGGAAAGATCAGCCGAATACGTTGCGCTATTAGGTGAAGCATTAAGAACTCTTTGTCCGAGTGTATTGTAAATAGTTATTTCTGAAATTTCCTCCATCGCCTGAACATTCCATACATTTTTCACTGGATTTGGAAAAGCAGTAACGAACAATGAATCATTGTCATTCAGTCCTAAAGAACCAACTACGTTAATATCATCGAAGTAATAAGTACTTCCATCACCAGGAAGAGGGTCGATAAATTCAAAAAACACAATTACTTTCGTGAAATCGATACCTCCTGTCATTCCTGAAAAATCCCATACTAATTCTTCCCATTGACTATCAACTGTTGTGTTCACATCTAATTCTAAAAACTGACTACCATTAACATTTTCTAGTTTCAGGCGAACTGGAATATTATTTTTTGGAGACCAAGTTTTTATCGCAATACTTTCCGAAGTAGAAAAGTCAATAGGAATATTTAAAGAGAGAGTAGTCCCTGCGTAAAATTGGGAACCAACTGTTTTAATGGTTCTCACTACTGTCGCACTAGTATTTAAACCAGATTGATCAGGATTTGTTTCTATTGCAGAATCAGCTCCTTCAAAACCTACAATATTGTAATTAGCATTGGTGTTTTCGAAATCCACAGGGAGTGCAACCGGATCACCTACAAGTCCATCACTAAAAGTAATCGAGTCAAAATAAACTATGTTATCTGATATTCTGGCATCAAAATCAGGAAAAATAACAATCTGATCAATGTCGGTTGATGCAGCGAGACCAATTCTACTTGAAAAATCAAATGTCAATTCTTCCCATTGTTGTACGACGGTATTAGAAACCTTAATTTCACCATCAGATGCTGCTGATGCTGTAGCGAATTTAATTCCAACATCACTTATTACCGACTTCCATACCATAATTTTAACAACGGCGTTTGAAGCATCTAAAGTAAATGTTCCAATATCCGACCCGTGCATTGATTCGACACCTGCAAAAGGTGCACCTGCTTGTAAGGCTGTAAATTTTGCTACAGTAGCAGAAGTATTTGCTCCAGAAGGATCTGGGTTTGCTATTATTTCAAGCGGTGGATTTGAATCATTTTCAAATACTGTCCAAGTCCATGAAGCACCATTTCCACTTGCTTCAAAATCTATAGGATTGTTTTGTGACAACCCAAAAGCTGAAACAAGGAAAAACATCAAGGTAATTTTCTTCATAATAATTGTTTTAGTATTAATTTTTATAAATTTTCAAGTAATCGATTATTAACTCCTGAGGGAAAATAGCGTCATCAACTTCTGGCCCACCAAAATTCCCTCCAATGGCTAGGTTTATCAAAGCATAAAATGGTTCATTAAAAGGCCATGTTTTGTCGTTCTTAACTTCTGGCGAGAAGGTATAAACGATCTTGTCATCGACGTAAAACGAAATACTTTCTTCTGTCCAGTTGGCTTTATACGTATGAAAACCCTCTTCAATGTCCTCGATTTTGGTTCTTTTAGTATTGATTGTATTGCCATAGCTATCTCCAGTATGCAATGACGTAAAAACTGTTTGCGGTTCTTTCCCTACATATTCCATAATGTCAATTTCTCCACACAATGGCCATTTTTTCTCATCAATTGAAGAACCGAGCATCCATACGGCTGGCCAAATACCTACTCCTACTGCTAGCTTGGCTCTTACTTCGATGGTCCCATAAAGTATTTCAACTTTGGATTTTGTTGTAATTCTGCCTGATTCATATTTAGAACCAGTCTTAGTAGCACTTATTATTAAATTTCCGTCAGCCAATCGAACGTTCTTTTTTGTATAAATCTGTCGTTCGTTATTCCCCCAGCCACAAAGATTAGGACAACCATCGCCTAGTTCGTAATTCCAAAATTTTTCATTCAATACCTCAGCGTCAAACTGATCTTCAAACACCAGTTTTGCTTGTGCGTCACTGGACATACAAACAAAAAATAAGAGTATGACGATTATTGATTTCATATTTTATTTTAATTCAAAGCTCGATTTATTAGTCGAAGAAGAACTGCCTCCTACATACACTTCGAATTCTCCATTTTCTACTTTCCAACTCCCTTTATTAGAATAAAAACCAAGTTCCTTAGCTGTTAATGTAAAATCAACCAGTTTCGTTTCTCCAGGAGCCAAATAAACAAGTTCAAAACCTTTTAGTTCTCTAACAGGGCGCGTCTCACTTGCGAACAGATCTCTTATGTAGAGCTGTACAACTTCTCTACCGGAAACTTTACCTGTATTCTTAAGCATTACAGAAACTCTTACTTCCTTATTTTCTGAATAAGTGTTTTTTACTTTTAGAACTGAATAATCAAAAGAAGTATAACTTAACCCATATCCAAAAGGATACAAAGGTGTATTCTCTATATCTTGATAATGTGTCCAAAAAACGATCCCTGGTGCCGGAAGCGAAGGCCTCCCTGTACTTTTATAATTATAATATATTGGTACTTGTCCAACGTGTCTTGGAAAAGTCATTGGCAGTTTTCCACTAGGGTTGTAATCACCATATAAAACTTGAGCGATTGCATTTCCGCTTTGAGTGCCTAGATGCCAAGCCTCAACAATTGCCGGAACATTTTCATCTGCCCAACTCAGATTCAGTGGGCGGCCATTATTTACAACCAACACTACATTTTTATTTACTGCATATATCGCTTCCAATAGCTCTTGTTGAACACCTGGTAAATCTAGATTCACCCTGCTTCTACCCTCTCCGCTTTGGAAACCGATCTCCCCTAAGACCATTACTACAACATCTGCACTTTTAGCAGTAGCTATGGCTTTTGGAAATTCACTTTTATCTGTAGTATTAATATTTACTTCTCGAATAAAATCTGTTTTGCCCAAACTCACATCTGCCCCTTTCGCATAAGAGAGTGTATTACCTTTATACGCTTGCATTCCTTCCAATACAGAAACTGCGGTGTCATCGTCAGCTGCTATTCTCCAGCTACCTAATGGGCTATTTTTATCTGAAGCCAACGCTCCTATAAGTGCAATTTTCTGTCCTTCCTTTTTGAGCGGAAGAATATTATTCTCGTTCTTAAGAAGTACAATTGACTTTTTAGCCATTTCCAATGTTGCATCCATAATTTCTTTATTGCCCGTCACTTCTTTTTCTCTAGCTGAATCACAATATTTATATGGGTCATCAAATAGTCCTAATTCATATTTCACTTTTAAAATTCTTCTTGCCGCATCATCTATATGTTTTTCAGAAACTTTACCCTCTCTTACTAGTGATGCTAGTTCCGTCACATAAAGTGAAGACTCCATATCCATATCTGATCCAGCGTTAGCTGCAATCTCAGCTGCGTGATTACCGTCTTTAGCATGACCATGGGCAATCATTTCACCAATTGAACCCCAATCTGAAACCACAAATCCCTCAAAGTTCCATTCTCCTTTAAGAATATCTCTTTGTAAATATTTATCTCCAGACGCTGGAACTCCGTTTAATTCGTTAAAAGAGTTCATAAAAGTCCTAACGCCTGCTTCTTTTGCAGCTATAAAAGGAGGGAATATCACATTAAAAAGAGTGCTCGATCCAACGTCTACTGTGTTGTAATCTCTTCCAGCTTCAGAAAAACCATAACCTGCAAAGTGTTTTGCACAAGCAATAATTGTTTCATTTGAAGTAAGTTCGTCTCCTTGAAATCCTGAAACACGAGCCCGAGCGATAGCACTACCTAAATAAGCATCTTCTCCAGCACCTTCCATCACACGACCCCAGCGGGCATCTCTAGATATATCAACCATGGGTGCAAATGTCCAATTGATCCCTGCCGCTGAAGCCTCTAACGCTGCCATTTTAGCAGATGTTTTTATCTCATCTAAATCCCAACTTGCAGCTTCAGCTAAAGGAATCGGGCTAATTGTCTTATATCCATGAATAACATCAAAACCAATAATTAAAGGGATACCTAATCGAGTTTCTTCCACGGCAATTTTTTGAACAGCTCTAACATCTTCAACTCCTCGTACATTAAGCATAGAACCTACCCAACCTTTTTTAAGATGTTCGTATTTCTTTTTAGCATCACCATCTTTTGGAGAAGGTCCAGTAACATTCCAAAATCCGTTGTATTGATTCATCTGACCAATTTTCTCCTCCAAGGTCATTTTCGCCAACAAATCGGCTACTTTAATATCTAAAGAATCAGTTTCTATATACCTATTAACTTCAGTATTGAGGGCAATCAAATCTGTATTTTTATCCTTACAAGCAATAAATGCCATAAACAGAAACAGGATGTAAAAATGTTTTCTAGTTAGTTTCATATCTTATTGATAAACTCTTATGTATTCAACTTCAAAAGTTGATTGATTAAAATTCGGGTCTATTGCACCACCAAACGTACCGCCCATAGCCGTATTAAGAATTAAAAAGAAATCTTGATTGAATGGCACATTATCGTTATTGGAAAAAGTGTGGTACTCTAAATCGTCTACATAGAAGTTGATACACGATTCTGTCCATATTAATTCATATTTATGAAATGCTGAAGATGCTTCATCAATTACTGTTGTATTTGTGTTAGCATTACCTCCAGAATTACCAGGATAATGAAGTGACCCATGGATTGTATTTACATCATTCCCTCTATATTCTACTATGTCAATTTCTCCACAATTTGGCCATCCAACAAGTTCAAAATTTGCACCTAGCATCCATATAGCTGGCCAAGTACCACCTCCTTCAGGGAACTTAGCACTCACTTCAACCCGCCCATATGTAAATTCGAATTTATTTTTACTAAGAATTCTTGCCGACGTATAATTACTGCCATTGAAAGATTCAGCAATTGTCGTAATTTTAAGTAAGCCATTTTCAACTATTACATTTTCAGGTCTGTCTGTGTAAAACTGTTCTTCTTCATTACCCCAGCCACCGCCTCCAATATCGTAGCCCCAATTATCTGCATTAGGCGCTCCATCCACATCAAATTCATCTGACCAAATTAAGTCTTCACCAACTTCATCACATAATTCTCCATCATCAATCGGCAAGCTCGTAGATAATTTTTGATACCAGGCTATAACATTTCCGTTTGGTTCTGTCTGTAAAACTCTAAGGTGCATTTCTGAATCCGAGATACTTAAAATTTCAAATTCACTATTTCCAAGGAAGTAACTCAAAAATCCTCCATTTTGTATATCCATCGACGTTTGTGTTGACCTAATTTCGTCTATACCTGATGTTGAAGGTGCAAAGTTTACAATATTTACTCCTTCAGTACCATATTCGTAACAAGTATCTTCTCCAGGGTTTGGAAGCCCCAATTCATCTTGAACTTCCAATCTGTGGAAATATGTATTTCCTAAATTGATCAATTCAAAAGATACGATTTCATCGTCGTCTTGTGTAAATATCATTAAATCCTCATATAAACAGCCAACATCTACCTTTTCAAATGGTGATGCTGCATAGTAACTAGGTTCTATAGTAACTTCCGGGGGATCACCAGATGTTAATGGGCCAACTCCTAGATGAGCAGGTAAAGCAGCATGCCAATACCATGTTTTAGAACTTGCAGCTCCACCTGTAAGAAAGTTTTTAATTTCAATTGGATTAAAGTTACTGAAAACTTCTAAAGTGATAGATGTTGATGAGCTAACGCCTCCCCGTCCCGTTGCGATAAGAGTCACAACGAAGGCATTTGTCCCGGCCTGATTAAATCTATGTGTATTTTCCCCTCCCGGAGCAACAATACTACCAGTATTATCACCGAAATTAAATCTATACGCAAGGGCACCATCTGCTGTAGCAGTAAAATTTACAGTTCCGGATCCGTCTCCATTGGGATTAGCGGAATCCTGACCAACAACCTCAAAGTTAATAACGAGATTCGTGGGCGTTATAATTGTGCCAAACTCTTGATCTTCTTGTTGACAGGAGATTAGACTTGAAAAAATCAATCCCACAAGGCCAATATAAAGTATGTTTTTTATTTTTTTCATAGCTATTTCTAATTTGTCAATTGAATTTCATCGATATAATAAGTTGTTCCATCGCCAGAGTTCCCAAAGTCGAAGAAGAAGACAATTCTTGTATAATCTGCAGGAGGCGCTGCACTGAAATCAAAAACTAATTCTTCCCAATCATTGGTTACACTACTGGTAACGTCAACTTCAAATTCAAGACTCGTATCTGCATTTTCAAGCTTTAGCTTTATTACAGCTCCTGCTGTTGGCGAGAATATCTTAGTACTTATCTTATTATAAGAATTAAGGTCTAAAGGTGTTGTCACCTCGAAAAATGACCCTGCCCAAACTTCAGATCCTACGGTTTTAATTTGACTCGCAGATAAAGCCGTCGGGTTAATACCAGACATATTAGGATTCGCTTCGATTGTTGTATCATCAATATTTCCAAATGATGTAAATACCGGCGGTGTTCCTTCAAAATTCTCTATTAACAAAGGTGCCACTGTTGACACGAGCGCTCCTTCACTAACTTCCATTTCGTCAAAATAATACATCGAATCATCTCCAGGATTTCCGAAATCGTAGAAAATAACCACTCTATTGTATTGAGCGCTTGGAGCATCAGTAAAATCGAAAGTAATCTGTTCCCAAGCATTGACAGCAGATGTCATCATATCAACTTCATGCGTAATACTGGCATCAGCATTTTCTAGTTTTAATTTTACAACCAATCCTGCTGCCGGTGAATATGATTTGATTCGCATTTGCTTAGAACCAGCAAAATCAATTACTTGATCGCTTAGTTCGAAGAAGGTTCCTCCCCAGACTTCAGATCCAGACGTTTTAGTTAATTGCGCAGAGTTTGCTGTCGGATTTATACCGCCTACCATCGGGTTAGGAACAACTTCTGTAGTTCCAATATTTCCGAAGTCAGTAAAGACTGGTGCTACACCTTCAAAATCTTGGAATAATTCAAACGTTCCTCCTGTTGATTGTGCTAGTTTAATATCATCAAAATAATATGTTGCATCGTTACCTACGTTTCCGAAGTCAAAGAATAGAACTACCTTATGATACTCTTGTGTCAAATCGGCTCCACTAAAATCGTAGGTTAAAGTTTCCCAGCCACTAGCAACACTATTCACTACGTCTACTTCTGCAAAAATATCTGGATCCGTTGCGTTTTCAAGCTTAAGCTTAACAACAATTCCACTTACAGGAGACCATACATTAACTGCGATGTTTTGGAGTGATGCAAAATCAATAGGCTCATCTAAAGAAAGGAATGAACCTCCCCATACTTCGGCCCCAATTGGTTTTAAAGATTGTCCCACAGTTGCGCTTGTATTCACTCCAGATTGATCCGGATTTCCAACGACAGAGGAAACAACATTTCCAAAATCTGTGAAAGCGTAATTGAGAGTAGGATCTTCAAAATCTATTGGAAATAACAATGGATTTAAAATAGTGATTGTTTCTGAATATTCTAAAGTTGCCGTGCCACCACTAAGGGCTACGACTCTTATAACATAATCGCCAACTGCGTCATACGTATGACCAATTGTTTCATTTATCATTAGTGGTGTTGGAACTTCATTTATTGCATCTCCAAAATAAACATCAAAAGATGCTGCATAATCTGCGGATGCCGATACATTAACTAGAAAGTTATTCGTTGGATCAAAACCAATTGTTACATCCAAGTTTTCAGGAGCTCTAAACGAAACTACCAGAGGTTGAATTGCTTCGGCGGTTTCACCACTTAACGACTCACCCACGATTCGCACATCGTAATTGCCCTCTGCATATATTCTGGATAAAGTCCCACCAACCGCGACCACTTCGTGTTCCCCTGAGGAATCACCAAAGAACACATCAAAAGATGTTGCTCCATCTCCACTCGGAGTAATGGTAACCAATCCACTATTGTCTTGAGAAATACTGAATACTGCGTTAAGGTTAGAAGGTGTCGAAATGCTCTCAACGCCTTCAAAAATATCGTTATTTGTTGTACAAGCAACTAAGAAAGCTGCAAACAAAAAACTAAGTGTATATTTTAAAATTTTCATAGCGATTATTATTTTTAGTATCCAGGATTTTGAACCCATCTATTTCCTGTTAATTGTATTTCTATAGCAGGTATTGGGAAAAGTTCGTGTTTACCAGATACAAATCCATCTATTTGTCCTGAAGCTCGGTTTGTTCTCACTAAATCAAAGAAATGATGTCCTTCTCCTACTAGCTCTACTCGTCGTTCGTGATAAATAGCTGTTGTAAGCGCTGATCCACTGGATGTTACCTCAGTAAGCCCCGCTCTAAGTCGAACCCTATTAAGATATGTACGTGCTCTAGAATCATTTATTCCTCCTCTATTTAACGCCTCTGCTGCCATTAATAAAACATCAGCAAAACGTATGGATCGATAATTATTTGGATTGGTAAGATTTGCATCACCTGTATTAGCATCTCCCTTTCTCGAAATATACTTTCGGTTGTAATACCCAGTATGTTCAAAACCTGTGACAAAGATTGCTCCAGTAGCTGCTGCCCAAGCATCAATATCGAGAATTGCGATGTCCTTTCTAAGATCTCCAGTTTCAAATTCATCAACGACCTCTTGAGTAGGCACATTAAAACTAAAACCAGATTCAAACATTGGTCCGTCATAACTTCTAATTCCATTAAATCCTACAGCCACATTACCTTCACTACATTGAAGACAACCAAATCCGGCACCTTGAATGTCTGTATATTGAACCTCAAAAACAGATTCGGCATTATTCTCATTGTCATTTTCAAACATTGTAGAATAATCGGTTATTAAACTATAAGTTCCGGT
>JBLHIC010000089.1:0-9599 GCA_047614245.1 Flavobacteriaceae bacterium | reverse complement strand
TATATAAGTGCATATTTGTTCAATAAGAAGCGATACAACTTCTTCGTGAATGGTCAAACAGCTGCGATTTCAGGAAAAAGACCCTACTCTTTCTGGAAGATTTTCTTGTTTATTATGGCGATTATTCTGGTAATTTTAATTATAACCTTAGTTTCTCAAAATGCATAAAACATACGTAATTGGAGATATTCACAGTGGTTTTCGAGCTTTAAAACAGGTTTTAGGTTTAGTTCCGAAAGCTTCAGATAATCTATATATATTTTTAGGTGATTATGTCGATGGTTGGAGCGAGGCTTCAGAAACAGTTGATTTTCTAATCGATTTTTCAGAAAAGAACAACTGTATTCTATTACGCGGAAATCATGATGAGCTGGTATATAATTTTCTGAAGAATAAAAACAACAATCCCATGTGGCTTGCTCACGGAGGAGAGTCAAGCAGAAAAAGCTATGCAAATCTTTCCGAAGAAGATATAAAAAGGCACCTTCAGTTTTATGAAGAACTACAGAATTATTATATCGATTCTGAAAACAGATTATACCTGCATGCTGGGTTTACAAACTTACACGGGCCAGCGCACGAATATTTTAAAAACAGTGTCTATTGGGACCGAACATTATGGGAAATGGCTTGTAGCTTAGACCCTTTACTTTCTTTAACGGATAGTCATTATCCAAAACGGCTCCTGCTTTTTAGTGAGATATTTATAGGTCACACTCCTGTTACACGAATAGGTAAAACAGTTCCTGTAAATTATGCAAACGTCTGGAATATAGATACTGGAGCTGCCTTTGAAGGTCCCTTATCAATTATTGAGGTAAACTCAAAAGAAGTTTGGCAGAGTGATCCAGTTTGGAGGTTATACCCCGGCGAAGAGGGAAGAAATAAATAGATTTTAGGTTAGAAGACTACAGTTCTGCTTATCTTTGATTGCTTCATCCATTGACGCAAATCCCTATAAGACTATGGCATTAGAAAACATTAGATTAGAAGTAATGAAAACTGTTGAGAAATCGATCGATAGTTTTGTAGATAAATATCTGATTCCCATTGAAGATGTTTGGCAACCAACTGATTTATTACCGAATTTACAGCATGAAAATTATAATGATGGAATCCTAGAACTACGAGAAGAAGCTAAGGAACTAGGCTATGATTTTTGGGTGGTATTAGTAGGAGATATGATTACAGAAGAGGCGTTGCCGACCTACGAATCCTGGCTTATGGATATGGAAGGTGTAAACCAAGGAAAACCTACTGGTTGGTCTAAATGGATTCGACACTGGACGGGAGAAGAAAATCGACATGGTGATACTTTAAATAAATATTTATACCTATCAGGACGGGTAGATATGAGAGAAATTGAAAAAACAACACAATATTTAATAAGTGATGGCTTTGATATAGGAACGGGAAGAGATCCATACCGAAATTTTATCTACACGAGTTTTCAAGAGTTAGCAACTAATATTTCGCATCGACGAGTGGGACTTCTTGCAAAGGAGAAGAACAATAAAATGTTAGCGAAAATGTGTAATCTTATTGCCGGAGACGAAATGCGACATCACTTGGCTTATCGTGAGTTTGTAAAAATAATTTTCGAATACGACCCAAGTGAAATGATGTTGGCCTTTCAGGATATGATGAAGAAGAAAATTGTGATGCCAGCTCATTTTTTACGCGAATCTGGTCAAGAAATTTCTTCTGCATTCGATAATTTTTCGAATGCTGGGCAGCGACTAGGCGTATATACTACATTCGACTATATCGATATCATGGAAAAATTAAACGCGCACTGGGGCATTGGTAAAATGACGTCCCTTACTGATGAGGCAGAAAAAGCCCGTGATTACTTGATGGCTTTACCAGGACGTATGTCAAGAATCGCAGAAAGGGTTAAAATTCCTCAAGATATCGCCCAGTTTAAATGGGTATCTCCAAATGGAATTATTTAATAATTCCTTCGAAAGAGAATATAAGTAATCCCAATTTAATATTCAAATGCCGTATTAAAAATTAATTTGGTATAAATAAAAAACCGTTTTAAGCATACACTTAAAACGGTTTTTACATTTTATAATATACTGAAATACTACAAATCGAATTTAATCCCTTGTGCCAAAGGCAATTCATCTGAATAATTTACGGTATTTGTTTGTCTACGCATATATACTTTCCAAGCATCAGATCCTGACTCTCTCCCGCCACCGGTTTCTTTTTCACCACCAAAAGCGCCTCCAATTTCCGCCCCAGAAGTACCAATATTTACATTTGCAATCCCACAATCTGATCCAGCATATGACAAGAATTTCTCTGCCTCTTTCATTTCATTTGTCATAACTGCTGAAGATAATCCTTGAACGACACCATTTTGCAACTCAATGGCATCTTCGATTTCCCCTGAATATTTCATCAAATATAAGATGGGAGCAAAAGTCTCGTGTTGTACTATTTCATAATTGTTCTCGGCTTCTATTATAGCGGGTCTCACATAGCATCCACTTTCAAAACCTTCCCCTTCTAAAACGCCTCCTTCAACCAATACATTTCCACCTTCAGCCTTTGCATTTTCAATTGCTGATAAATACGCATTTACAGCATCTTTATCAATAAGAGGTCCAACATGTTTTGTTTCATCTAAAGGATTACCAATTTTAATTTGTTTGTAAGCCCCAACGATAGCGTCTCTCACTTTATCGTAAACAGTTTCATGAATAATAAGTCTTCTTGTTGAAGTACAACGTTGTCCCGCAGTCCCAACGGCACCAAAAACTGCACCTGGTACTACTACTTTTAAATCGGCTGTTGGCGTAATAATGATTGCATTGTTTCCACCTAATTCCAATAATGATTTTCCAAAACGCTCGGCTACTGTTGCACCAACAATTCTACCCATTCTGGTTGAACCAGTTGCAGAAACAAGAGGAATTCGAGTATCGGTAGTCATCATTTCACCTACTTTATAATCGCCATTAATAATACAGGAGATTCCCTCAGGAAGATTATTATCTTTTAATACGCCTGCAATAATATTTTGACAAGCTACTGTGCAAAGAGGAGCTTTTTCCGAACCTTTCCAAACACAAACATCACCGCAAACCCAAGCAAGAGCCGTATTCCAAGCCCAAACAGCAACTGGAAAGTTAAACGCTGATATTATTCCAACTACGCCCAATGAATGCCATTGCTCTCTCATAACATGACCTGGTCGTTCAGAAGGAATCGTCTGGCCGTTTAATTGTCTTGATAAGCCAACAGCAAAATCACAGATATCGATCATTTCCTGAACTTCGCCATAACCTTCTTGCAATGATTTACCCATTTCGTAAGATACAAGTTGGCCGAGTGGTTCTTTTAATTCTCTTAATTTATTTCCAAACTGACGTACAATTTCGCCACGCTGTGGCGCAGGAATAGCTCTAAAAGTTTTAAAAGCCGAAGTCGCAGCCTCCATCACTTTTTCGTATTCTTCTTTTGTTGTTGTAGTAACTTTCCCAATTAAATTTCCATCTACTGGAGAATATGACGATATAGTATTCTCGCTTGAAAACCACTTATTACCTGTTGAAGTTCCAGGATTTAATTCTTTTATACCTAATTTTTTTAATGCATCTTCAATTCCAAATGCAGTTGCAACAGTTGACATATATATTATTTTTTTTATCAAAATTAATAGGCTGCAAAGGTATGGAATCCTCCTAAGAATTTAAAGGATTTCTAAATATGAAGTTCAGGATGAGGTAGATGCTTTTTAATCTGCTGTAAAACGTGGATCCGTTTCCATAATAGTACCACAACTATTACAAGTGCGGAGCTTTTCAGAATCATAAAAATCCTTAAAATGTGGTAAAAAATCCTTCTCGACGTCAAGTAATTCAAAATATACTTCGTGAATCTTATTATTACAGTTATCGCAAAACCAAAGTAATCCGTCTTTATATCCCGAACCGGCTCTTTTTCTTTCAATGACTAATCCAACAGAGTTCTCTCCTCTAGCTGGAGAATGTGGTGTCTTGGCGGGATGAAGATACATATCTCCTGGGCCTAATTCCAATACTTTTCGCTCACCTTCATCTTGAACAATTACTTGAATATTTCCTTCAAGTTGAAAAAACAATTCCTCCGTTTCATTATAATGATAGTCCTTTCGAGCATTAGGACCGCCAACAACCATCACTATATAATCTCCAGAATCTATGTAAAGATTCTTATTCCCAACAGGAGGTTTTAATAAATCCCTGTTGTCCTCGATCCATTTATTAAGATTGAAAGGTTTAGAAATAGCCATTGCCTTATTTTTATGAGTTCCAGTAAAAATAAGGCAAATGCTTGAAAATAAAAAGTTAAGTATTGTTTTAGTTTCTATAAAAAAGTTGTGTAAAGTAGTACCCTCCATTAGAGCCTTTCATAACTCCAAATCCAGAGTGAGTATAATTCCCTTCAATCGCTCTTTTGTGAGACGGACTATTTAGCCATGCGCTCACAACAGATTCTGCCGATGTATATCCAAAGGCAACATTTTCTCCAACCTTTATCGCTCCCTTCTCCTTAAGAGCTTCAGTGCGAATATTAAAGTTGTCATGATTGATTTCTGATTTTTCGATCATATATAAGGTGTGTTCGACCGCATACGCAGAAGCGTATTGTTGATCTTTCAAGATCGCAGGGAGGTTCACAGATGCTCGATGCAAGTTTACTAGGACAAGAATCTCATCGGCCATTTGCCAATCAGTCTCATTTGCTAGATTTAAATCGATTGAATAGTTCGCTTCATCTTCTATAAATCCTTCATCTTTTTGACAGGAAGTAACAAAGAATAATAATAATAAGCTAAGTAGGTTAAGTTTTAATATTTTCATAATTTGGGAAACATCAAATTTGGGACTTGATGAGAGCTCAAATATACAGAAATTTCTTACACACAAAACACTTTATCTGTTTTTTAATGCATTTCATCGTTTATTTGAGCAATAATTGTAGATTTTCCCATGAGTAATTTACCTATAAAACGAGTGCCCTATTGCCTTGAGCAAATTTTGATATCTTTAATAAAAAAATTAACATATGAATAAAAATTTAACGCTTTTAATCGTGTTTTTTGTACTTTTAAGCTGTAAAAACGACAATAAAAGCACTTCGCTGCCTAAAAAAGAGTCTCTTGAAACGCCAAAAACGACAGAAAACTTCGGAATTGTCATCCATGGTGGTGCCGGAACCATCCTAAAAGAGAATATGAGTGATTCTCTTGAAAATGCCTATCGTGAAAAATTAAAACAGGCCATAACTGAAGGATATACAATCCTGAAAAATGGAGGAACTTCCATGCAGGCGGTTACTAAGACTATAAACATTATGGAGGACAGTCCACTCTTTAATGCGGGAAAAGGAGCTGTATTCACACATGAGGAGACTAATGAGCTTGATGCCTCTGTGATGGATGGCGCGACTTTAAACGCAGGAGCCGTTACTGGTGTTACTCGAGTTAGAAACCCTATTGATCTCGCTTTAGCCGTTATGGAGCAGTCCCCTCACGTAATGCTTAGTGGTAAGGGAGCAGAAATTTTCGCAGAAGAAAAAGGCTTTCTTCTAGTCGACCCTTCCTACTTCCACACAGAGAAACGTTACAATCAATTGCGAAAAATTAAAAACCGCGAAAAAGAGAATGCAATTAGCGTTTCTTTTGAAGACCCCTTTATAAAAGACTCCAAGTTTGGAACTGTAGGATGTGCAGCGCTTGACAAACATGGAAATCTGGCTGCAGGAACATCAACGGGAGGAATGACTAATAAACGATGGAATCGCATTGGTGATGCTCCCATTATTGGCGCCGGAACATATGCGAACAACGCCACCTGCGCAGTTTCTTCAACAGGTTGGGGAGAGTTTTTTATTAGAGGGATGGTGGCTCATGATATTTCGGCAATGATGGAATACAAAGGAGTGACGCTGCAGGAAGCTGCAAGAGAAGTCATTCAGAAAAAAATCCCGGCCCTAGGTGGTACAGGGGGCATCGTATCTATTGATAAAGATGGGAAAGTTGCCATGGAATTTAACACAGCCGGTATGTACCGGGCACATATGAATTCTGAAGGGGAACTCATTATTGGAATCTATAAGAATGAATAAGGGATTGTTGATTGTTGGTCGTTCAAATATAATTTTTTGAAAATGAAAGAACCCTATTACGCAGTAATTTTTACCTCTTTACAAACCGATCAAGCAGAAGGTTATTCTGAAATGGCAGAAGCCATGGAAAACCTAGCCAAACTTCAACCCGGGTTTCTAGGTGTTGAGAGCCCCCATGAAGAGCTGGGAATCACCATAAGTTACTGGGAAACGCTCGACGGTATAAAAACTGGAAGGCCAATCTCGATCATTTAGTAGCTCAAAAACTAGGAAGAAAGCAATGGTATCGTTGGTATTTGAATGAAAACTATCTAGGCAGCACCCAAACTTTTCACGAAATTGCTTTAGCACCTACCTCTGGAATTTATCAACTTACGGCTACCGATCAAGAAGAGAATAAAGTTAAGCAGGCTATCGAGATTTTACGCGCTTCAGACTGACCAATATTTTCCCTATTTTAGTAGCATGAGAATCTTCCTATTTCCACTTTTCACTTTCCTATTAATACTTAGCAGTTGTTTGGAATCAAAAAAGGAGTTTACTAAATCTGATCTACATCTAATTCCGAAACCTCAAACCTTAGAACTAAAGGCAGGAACTTTTTCAATCGATAAAAACACCTCCATTTATTGCGAACCAGGTTTTGAACTAGCTTCTAATTTTTTTCAATCTTTCTTTATGAAGGGAACAGGTATTTCTTTAGAGAATACCGATAAAGAAAGTGCTAGCTTTGTTATTGAGAGAGATAGTTCCATCCCCAATGAAGCTTATAGTTTGAATATTTCAGAAAAAACCATCACTATAAAAGCTTCAGATGCTAGTGGAGCATTTTATGGAGTTCAAACAGTTCGCCAATTGCTTCCTCCGGAATTGGAAGGTCTAAATTCGATTCAAAATGAGTCATTTGAAATTCCGCTCGTATCGATTACTGATTCGCCAAAATTTCAATACCGAGGGATGCACTTAGATGTGGGGCGGCATTTCTTTCCGAAGAAATTTATAAAAGAATATATCGCTAATCTTGCCTTGCTTAAAATGAATTACTTCCATTGGCATCTTACTGAAGACCAAGGTTGGCGCATTGAAATAAAAAAATATCCAAAACTTTCTGCGCATGCAGCCTATCGAGATGAAACTTTAATTGGCCATTATAACGAAACGCCACAGAGGTTTGATGGGAAGCAATATGGCGGATTTTATAGTCAAGAGGACATTAAAGAAATTGTTGCTTTTGCAAGCTCACAGAATATAACGATAATACCTGAAATTGAAATGCCAGGTCACGCCCAAGCCGCTGTAAGTGCATATCCCGAATTAGGATGTATTGGGGAGCAAGTTCCTGTCGCTACTTCATGGGGTGTATTTGAAAACATCTATTGTCCGAATGAAGCTACTTTCACTTTCCTTGAAAATGTACTTGACGAAGTGATTGAACTATTTCCAGGTGAGTATATTCATATTGGTGGAGACGAAGCTCCAAAGAAGCAATGGGAAGATTGCGACCATTGTCAGAAATTAATTAAAGATCTTAACTTAAAGGATGAGCACGGGCTGCAGAGTTATTTTATAAAAAGAATGGAAGCCTATATCAACGATAAAGGTAAAAAGATTATTGGCTGGGATGAAATTTTGGAGGGCGGTTTAGCTCCAAATGCGACTGTAATGTCCTGGCGGGGAGTCGATGGCGGAATTGCAGCTGCAAAAGAGAAGCACAATGTTATTATGACGCCAACTTCCCATGCTTATTTTGACTATTATCAGGCCGAAAATGACGATGAACCTCTAGCAATCGGCGGATTTTTACCTCTTAAAAAGGTATATGGTTTCAATCCGATTCCGGAAGAATTAAATGACGATGAAACGCAATATGTTTTAGGTGCTCAAGGAAATGTTTGGACCGAGTATATGCAGACAGAAGATAAAGTTGAGTATATGGCCTATCCTCGTATGCTGGCCATGAGTGAAGTTGTTTGGAGTGGTGCTTCAGAAAATATTGATGCAGATTATTCAGATTTCTTGTTGCGTTTAGAGCCTTTTATGGACAGATTAAGTGCTTTGGAAATCAACTATGCAAATCATTTGTACGAGATTGAAGGATCTATAATCAAAAAAGAAGGTGCTGTTTTTTATGAACTAAAAACGCAAACGGAGGGGAAAGAGATTCAGTATAAAATAAATAATTCTGAAACAATAAATTACGAGGGATTAATTCCAATCTCTGAAAACACATCTATTACCGCGAGTGTATTCAAAAATAGTTCAAAAGTAGGACTGCCTTTTGACGAAACCATTATTTTTCACAAAGGATTAAAAGCGAATGTTTCACTAAATGTTGAACCACATAAGGCATATAGTGCTGGCGGGAAGCAAGCTTTAATCAATGGAGTTCAAGGAAGTGATTCGAGATATGGAGACAAAGAATGGCTAGGATTTTGGGGTGATGATTTGGAAATCAAGATAGATTTTTTAAAAGAAACGGAAATCAAGATGATCACCTTAAGGTTTTATGACGCCAATGGACAATGGATCTATGCACCAGAAAAAGTCTATTTGTGGATAGACCTAGTTGATGGACGTAAAGTGGCAACCAGTGCATTAGTTGATAAAGATACAATCTCAAATATTTCAACAGTGCGGCTTATAATGCCAGATACTCCAAAAGTAATAACCAAAAATATAAAACTAGAAATACCGAGTTATGGTCCTATTTCCGATGGATTACAAGGTGCCGGAAACAAAGCGTGGACATTTATTGATGAGATAGTTATTGAGTGACATCTCGACATCTCGATACAATCCCGATTTTCAATCGGAATCACTCGATGTGACAGGATACAATCCCGATTTTCAATCGGAATCACTCGATGTGACAAGATACAATCCCATTCATAAATAGGGATCACTCGACGGGACAAAGCTGAATTTCAATGAAGAATTGGAATCACTAGATGTACCTGGATATAAATTGAAGCTGCATCGTTGACGCTAAACCGTCACCAAGCGAATTTTCAAGGTAAAATATAGATCGCACAAAAAGCGGGGAATGTATATGATAATAGAAATATGTGCTAATAGTTTCGAAAGTGCAAAGGCTGCTCAGGATGGTGGTGCAAACCGTATTGAACTATGCACCGATCTTTCGGTGGGTGGCTTGACCCCCAGTCGGGATTCGATTCAGAAAGTTGTAGGTGATTTAAACATTCCTGTTCATGTTTTGATTAGGCCCAGAGGCGGTAATTTTGTCTATTTGAAAGAAGAGATTGAACTAATGTTAGACGATATTGTCTTCTGCAAAAAAGCAGGTTGTTCTGGAATTGTTAGTGGTGCGCTCACTTTAGAAAACACGATTGACGAAAAAGTAACACGACAATTAATTGCTGCTTCGGAAGGAATGGAATTCACCTTTCATCGTGCTTTCGATGTGGTGAAAGACCCTTCCGAAGCAATAGAATCGATAATGCAATTAGGCGTTA
>JBLHIC010000088.1:0-10147 GCA_047614245.1 Flavobacteriaceae bacterium | reverse complement strand
TTTAAAACTGATGAATTGTCTCACATTCTACTTCAAGAAAACACGTCTCTGTCAATTACTGATTATGGGATCCCCGAACCTGAATCTGGAATTGAAATTTCTGCTGAACAGATAGATGTGGTTTTTGCCCCGCTATTAGCATTTGATAAACAAGGGAACAGAGTTGGCTACGGGAAAGGGTTCTACGACCGATTTCTTGCAAAGTGTAGCCAAAATACAATTTTTGTTGGGCTCTCATTCTTCGAGGCTGAAGAAAAAATTCTCCATGACATTATAGATATCCCCCTACATTTTTGCGTTACACCTCAAAATTTGTATTCTTTTTAGAATAATCTTCCTATATTTAATATTGTAACCAACTTATAATATGGAAATAAACATCGATCCAGCAAACAAACCACCCGATAATAATCTTGTGTGGGCAATAGTTAGTACAATACTTTGCTGTTGGCCATTAGGCATCGTCTCTATTATTAAATCCACAAAAGTAAATAACCTATGGGCTCAAGGAGATCATGCTGGGGCGAAAAAAAGCGCTGATGATGCCAAAAAATGGGCTATTTATAGCGTTATTGGAGCCGTTATATTCTGGGTGCTTTACATTGTTCTAATGGTAGTATTAGGAGTTGCTAGTAATGGATTCTAAAAAACTTTTAAACAGTACCCTCGTGGCATCATTACTTGGGGGTATTTTTATTCTTTATTATTTCTTTAACCCATCAGATTATTCTTTCTTTCTAATCTGTCCTTTTAAGTATGCTACTGGTTATCATTGTCCAGGATGTGGCTCTCAACGTGCGATTCACCAGTTGGCGCATGGTAATATTTTAGATGCTTTCGGGTTTAATCCACTAATGGTACTATCAATTCCCTTAGTGCTTTATGGTTTTGGCGTTAAAGCTTGGAATTACCTAAATTCAACAAACCATCGATTTAAGTTATTTTATAACAACCTTTTTATTTATACATATTTTATAATAGTCCTACTATTTTGGATTTTAAGAAACATACCTATAGCACCTTTCAACTATTTATCGCCTTCTATTTAGGAATAAAAAGCAGCAACTATTCGGGGACGTCTTTTTTAGGAAAGGCTCTTTTATTAAAAGCAATAAGTAAACCAACTCCTGTGCTAATTGACATATCTGCAATATTAAAAACAGGGTCGAAAAATGTAAAAAATTTCCCGCCCAAAAAAGGCAACCATTCTGGCAAATACCCCTTCCATAGAGGGAAATAAAGCATGTCTACTACTTTTCCATGGAAGATTGTTCCATAGCTCCCTTCAGAAGGAAATAGGCTTGCAACTTGGTGGTGACTATCATTAAAAATAAGTCCGTAAATAACAGAGTCAATAATATTTCCAAAAGCTCCTGCAAAGATTAGAGCAACGGCTACAATTAGCACTTTGGACATTTTTTTTTGCAACGAATCCCATAACCAATATCCTATTCCAACGATCGCTACTAATCGGAACAATGTTAAAAAAAGTTTTCCGTATTCTCCTGGTATTTTTGCGCCCCAGGCCATCCCGTCATTTTCTACAAACAAAATTTGAAACCAATCGAACACCTTTACACTGTCACCAAGACTAAAATGGGTCTTCACATAAATTTTTGAAATTTGGTCAACTAACAAGACCAACACGATAATTAAAATAGATTTTTTTAAATTCATTTAATTCAATTGTTAAAAGCGCCTGATCCAGCTATGCCCACTCTCATGATTTCTACATTTGCATCGCTTCAATGAGCGATGGCAAAAATAAGAATATTATTTGGTTTGCAGGAGGCTAATATCACCGTCACGGCTTTCAGCTATAATGATATACTTAGCCTTTCCTGGCAAATAATTGACCACACTACCTTTTGTTGAAAAAGCTCTCCCAGAAACATTCTCCCTTGCGTGAACTTTAATATTTCCATGTTTAGTTTTAATACTTGCATTCCCTAAAAAATCATTTAGCTGGCAATCCCCATTTTCCAAATAAGCGTGAAAGTTAGAGTAATTGCCTGTCACACTAATGGAAGCTATCGGGGTATTAACCTCAACATATAAAAAGTTTGGCATCGTTAACTCTATATCAACAGAAATAACTTTATGTGCTGCTAACTTATCATTTTCAGCAATAAAATATGGGGAATAAGAGGCTCCAATTTTGAGCGTTTTATTTTCTTCGGAAGAAGTTACAATTACGTTCTCATAGTTTTCTCCCACAACCTTGTTCACAATTCTAATCCGATTTGTTGCTTCAGAAGTAATCGTTAGTGTATTAATAATATCTGAAGAAATAATTAAGCGCTCAAACCTTGTTGCATCGAGTTGTTTCTCAACAAGCTTTTGAGAAATAGCTTCAGAAATCCCGAAGACCATAAGTAAAATCAACACTATTCTTTTCAGCATAAAAAAACCCTCACAAAACTGAAGGGCAGGACTAATTTTCGGGCCTCCCGTTAAAAAGAGGCCCGATATAGGATTTTCTATTGCATATTCTTAGCTTCAATACTAAGAGTCGCATGAGGCACTAGTTTTAGGCGTTCCGGATTAATTAGTTTTCCAGTCACACGACATACGCCGTAGGTCTTATTCTCAATGCGAACTAAAGCATTCTTTAAATCACGAATAAACTTCTCTTGGCGAATAGCCAATTGCGATGAAGTTTCTTTGCTCATTACCTCGCTTCCTTCGTCAAAAGCTTTAAAGGTAGGTGATGTATCATCTGTACCATTATTGCTATCATTCCTATAAGCACTTTCTATGAGCTCTAATTGCTCCTTTGCCTTAGTTATTTTTGCATTTATTAGGGTTTTAAACTCTAATAACTCCTTATCATTAAATTTATTTTTATTTTCTTGAGGCATAATTTACTCGTATTTAATAATATTTAACTTCGTTGTTATGTCATCGAACGCAATGTCGATTCCTTTTTCTAACTGATCCACAAATTTCAATACTTCCGTTAGAGTTTCCTGTTTTATATATTCCACATTTCCTTGAACCGCAAGTTCTAAAGTTTCGTTTTTAAGGATACTAACTTCTACTCTATCTGTTACTTCAAATCCAGAATCTTTTCGGATATTCTGAATCCGATTAACTAACTCTCTTGCAATACCTTCATTTTTTAGACCGGGGGTAATGGTAACATCTAGAGCAACTGTAATTCCATTGTTATTTGCTACTAACCAACCTTCAATATCTTGAGAACTAATCTCGACATCATCGAGGATCAATTTAATGTTTTTTTCGTTAACAGAAATAATAATTTCCCCTTCTTTTTCCAACAATGAAATCTGTTCAGCTTCAAACCTACTAATGGCCTGAGCTACCATCTTCATATCTTTTCCGAAGTGAGGCCCTAGTTTCTTAAAATTTGGTTTTATCTGTTTAACCAATATTCCTGAACCTTCGTCAATCAACTCAATTTCCTTAACGTTCACCTCACTTTTGATTAAATCTGAAACAGCAATTATCTCATTTCGCGTTGCTTCATCTAAAACCGGAATCATAATTTTCTGTAATGGTTGGCGCACTTTAATTTTTTCTCTTTGTCGTAACGATAATACCAAAGAAGATATTGTTTGTGCCCGTTCCATTTTCCGCTCTAATGTACTATTTATGATAGTCCTATCTGATTTCGGAAAGTCACTTAAATGTACGGATTCTTTTCCATCTTTAGCAGTATTCTCAGTTAAATCTTTGTACAATCGATCCATGAAAAACGGAGCTATAGGAGCGCCTAATTTCGAGATAGTTACCAAACAAGTGTATAAGGTTTGGTAAGCCGAAATTTTATCTTCTCCATAGCTTCCTTTCCAGAAACGTCTTCTGCTCAAACGAACGAACCAATTACTCAAATATTCTTGTACAAATTCTGAAATCGCTCTGGCCGCTCTAGTAGGTTCGTAATCTTCATAAGACGCATCCACCTTAGCAATTAAGCTATGTAATTCTGAAAGAATCCAGCGATCAATCTCGGGTCGTTTCTCCAAAGGTATCTCTGCTTCCGAATAATCGAAATCATCTAAATTAGCATACAGACTGAAAAAACCATACGTATTATAAAGTGTTCCAAAAAACTTATTTCTTACCTCTGCAATACTATCGGCATCAAACTTTAGGTTATCCCAAGGGTTGGCATTGCTAATCATATACCAACGCGTTGCATCTGGACCATAGGTCTTTAAGATTTCGAACGGATCTGCAGCATTGCCCAATCTCTTCGACATCTTCTGACCGTTCTTATCAAGCACCAATCCATTTGACACCACATTTTTATAGGCAACATCGTCAAAAAGCATGGTAGCAATAGCGTGCATGGTATAAAACCATCCTCTTGTTTGATCAACGCCTTCAGCGATAAAATCTGCCTTGCGCCAAGTCTGTTCAACTTTCTCTTTATTTTCAAAAGGATAATGCCATTGTGCATATGGTACACTTCCACTATCGAACCAAACATCTATCAAATCTGCCTCACGCTTCATTGGTTTCCCGCTCTCTGAAACCAATATAATTGCGTCTACAATATTTTTATGTAAATCAACTGTGCTATAATTTTCTTCGGAAAAATCTCCAACCTTAAATTCTTCATAGATATCTTTCGACATCAATCCAGCTGAAACAGCCTTTTTCATTTCAAGCTTTAACTCTTCTATAGAACCAACAATTTTTTCCTCTGTACCATCTTCTGTACGCCACAGCGGTAAAGGGATTCCCCAATAGCGTGAACGTGAAAGGTTCCAGTCGTTTGCATTCGCCAACCAATTTCCAAAACGCCCTTCTCCTGTTGCTTTCGGTTTCCAATTGATCGTGCTATTAAGCTCAAACATACGATCTCTAAAGTCTGTCACTTTTATAAACCAAGAATCCAACGGATAGTATAAAATAGGCTTATCGGTACGCCAGCAATTAGGGTAACTGTGGAGATACTTCTCTACCTTAAACGCTTTATTTTCTATTTTTAGTTTGATCGCCAGCTCAACATCTACACTTCTTTCAGGTGCTTCTCCGTCATTGTAATATTCGTTTTTTACATACTTTCCAGCAAACTCACCCATCTCTGGCCGAAATTTTCCCTGTAAATTAACTAGCGGAACTAAAAAACCATTTTCATCTTTTACCAGTAATGGTGGAACTTCCGGACTTGCCTCTTTAGCAACCTTCGCATCATCTGCTCCAAAAGTTGGGGCGGTGTGTACAATTCCTGTTCCATCTTCTGTGGTTACGAAATCCCCTGAAATAACACGAAAGGCATTTTCAGGCTTGTCATTAGGCAGCGCATAATCTAACAATTGCTCGTAGCGTATCCCTACCAAATCGGAACCTTTGAACTCCCTCAGTTGTAAATACGGAATCTTCTTATCTCCTTCGGAATAGTTTTCCAATACGGATTCATCTTCCGTCTCCTTAAACTTTCCAGCGAATAACTTTCCGACTAATTTTTTTGCTAGAATAACTGAAACAGGTTCAAAAGTGTATTGGTTCACTGTTTTAACCAATACATAATCTATTTTTGCACCAACAGTCAAGGCTGTATTACTTGGTAAAGTCCACGGAGTTGTTGTCCAGGCTACCAAATGAATATCACCTAGGCCCTGAAGGAAGTCAGGTAAGCTATCTAATTTCGCATTAAACTGTGCAACTACTGTAGTATCTGTAATATCTTGATAGGTTCCTGGCTGATTTAATTCGTGAGAACTCAAGCCAGTTCCAGCTTTTGGTGAATATGGCTGAATTGTATACCCTTTGTACAACAGTCCTTTGTCATAGATCTGCTTTAAGATCCACCATACTGTCTCCATGTATTTTGGCTCGTAGGTTATGTATGGGTCTTCCATATCGACCCAATAACCATAACTCTCGGTTACTTTATTCCAAACATCAGTATAGCGCATTACTGCTTTTTTACAAGCAGCGTTGTACTCTTCCACAGATATTTTAACCCCGATATCTTCTTTTGTAATCCCCAATTCCTTTTCAACTCCAAGTTCTATTGGCAATCCGTGCGTATCCCAACCGGCCTTACGATCCACTTTAAAACCTTTTTGGGTTTTATAACGACAAAAAATATCTTTAATAGCTCGTGCCATTACATGGTGAATTCCCGGCAAGCCATTTGCAGATGGAGGACCTTCAAAAAACACAAAAGGTTCACTTCCTTCCCGAATCGCAATACTCTTTTCAAAAATATTTGCTTCATTCCAAAAATCTAGCACTTCCTCTCCTAATTTTGGAAGGTTTAAGCCTTTATATTCTTTAAATTTTTTACTCATAAGTGCCTGTAATTCAATATAGTTCTATCACGTTTGGTAGACAGGTTGCGAAAGTAATAAATTTTAAGGGAAATGAACATAGTAACAGCTGTTTCAACAGTAAATTAATTGTTATAAAAACGCCTCTCATTTGAGCTTTTGTAAACGCTGGAACCGAATAAGTTTTAGAGTACGGTTTTGCAAGGAAGTTCTCGGCTGACGCGGCAAACTTATGATTCTAACTAAATTACGAATGGCTATTTGAGAATCTTACCGGAATGTTGAATGAGATTGCTTCAATCAAAAGGGTTCGCAATGACCGAATACCGAGTAAGGTTTTGCGAGGAAACCATGGGCTGACCAAACAAACTCGTGACTCTAACTAAATCACGAAAAAAGAATCCTAGAATTCACACATCGAAAAATCCAATCCTATTAAAGAAGCCGCTACCCAAAAAATGGATAGCGGCTTTTTAGTGATTCGTAAAAACTTGTAACTACTGTCTTGTCAATCTTGATTCTTGCGTTCTAACATAATCGTCACCATCTTCTGTATATGTCTCTCCAAAAGTAAGGTGTAGTTCGGTTTCATTAAACAAAGTTACCGTATTAACGTCGCTTTCACCCAAAGAACCACCTTGCTCAATCAGGACAATTGTTTGAGCAGCATCATTTACTTGATATGTCCCTGTTTCGTTTAAAACAATAATTTCGGATTGCGGAGTTGTTCCTTGTTGACTTGACGTGGTTGTAATTCTAAATTCCCCACTCAACGTATAAGTCCCTGCTTCCGTAAAAACAAATTGAGCTTGAAACGTATCGGCTGTAGTATTATAAGTAATTGTAACTGGAGTAGATCCTCCAGGCAAAACCCCTGTTACAAGTGTGCTTCCGACAAAATAGTTTAAATTATGTGTTCCAGCTATATTTGCATTGCTCAAGACAAAGGCAACCGTTGCGTCGTCATCTTTTTTACAACTTACAATTGAAACGGCAACTACCACTAATAATAATAATATTTTTGAAAATTTCATGAGTTAGTTTTTTTGTAAATATACTTTTTTCTTGGAAATTAATCTCGTTGATGCAAACATTACAAATTATTTAGGTAATATATATATCTTTAGCCACTTAAATACGGTGCTATTTTGAAAAAAACACTCTTATACCTGCTGCTTTTCCCTTCTATAGTCGCTGCTCAAGATTATGTGGATCTTCTTAAAATAGGCTATGGAAAGACTTTCAGTAATAGTTTTGCTGATACTTCGGAAAATACAGAAGTCACAACATTTGACGTAGATCTAACCTACCCTGTAGTTTTAAACGGTAAGAATACTTTAATCACAGGCGCAGCATTTAATTATAGCAATTTGCAGCTTTTCCCCGATATGGGTTATACAAGCCTCTACAGCTCAACGTTAAAAATAGGCCTGGCCTCTAGCTTCAATGAAAAATGGAGTTCAACTGTAGTATTGCTTCCAAAAATTGCTTCAGATTATAAAAATATTTCGGGGGATGATTTCTATTTTGGTGGATTTGCTGTATTAAAACTGAAGAAAAAAGAAAACCTCATCTATAGATTTGGAATATATGCCACTTCCGAAGCATTTGGGATCTTTAGCACCCCAATTATTGGGTGGTATTATCTAAGCCCCAATAAAAGGTTTGAGATGGACATGTCCTTGCCAATTGCAGCCGACATTAATTACAAACTGGATTTTGCAACTGTTGGCTTTGACTATTATGGTATTGGCAGAAGTTATAAATTAAATCAAGGAGCGCTACCTAAGCAATATGTAGATCAAAGTTCTCTAGAGTTTTTAGGTTACTTTCAATTTAACGCCCTTGAAAACAGTGTGCTTATTCGTGCAAAAGCGGGCTATGCATCTAGTAGCTATGAAGTATATGAAAATGGTGATAAGATAGACTTTGGCCTTAGTGCATTTAGTTTTGGTGATAATCGAACACAATTGAATCCCGATATTAGTGGGGGTCTATTATTAAAACTTGAAGCTATCTATAGGTTTAACATTTCAAAAACAAAGAAATAGTAAAAATAGCATTTCACTTTAAAACAGTATTTTAGATTTTTCATATCTTTGAACAAACTCCCCAGTTGATTAATAATGAATACTAATTTAGAAAATGAAGTCTGGAAGGACTTTTCAAAGGATATTTGGCGCGAAAATGAAATTTTTAAAGTTTCCAACTTAGGAAGAGTACTGAGGTTTAAGTATACTCCGAGAGGGGAATTCATGAAATTGTATTCTCTTTTAAATTATTCTGTTTTCTCTTGTGTTCAAAAGAGCGGAAAGTCAGATCTAATATATGTACATAGAGCTGTAGCTTCCTTATTTTTGGAACAAGATGAGTCCAGAGTGTTTGTAATTCATAAAAATTTTGATAAAACAAACAACCATTACAGCAATTTACAATATGTTAACCGAAAGGAACTTACCGCACATAATTTAAAAAACCCCACCGTGATTGCGTCAAAATTGAAAGCTCGGCTAAATCCTAAGTGCTCAAAACTGTCGATTGGCAAAGTCAAAATGATTAAAAGGAAAATTTTTGACCCAAATAGAAAAACAAGAATGCGTCTTATTGCCAAACAGTTTGGAATTTCTGAGATGCAATTGTATCGTATAAAATCAGGTGAAAACTGGGGACATATAAAAGATTATTAGGAGATGGATAAAAATTGCCCTGAATGTGGTGAGAAAATAATTGGTCGTGCAGACAAGAAGTTCTGCAGCGATGCCTGTCGAAATTCTCACAACAATACCTTAAATAAAGACAATAAAAATCTAGTTCGAAATATTAATAACCGCCTTCGAAAAAATTACCGCATTCTTGAAACTTTAAACGTAAAAGACAAAACTAAAACTACGAAAGAAAGGCTATTGCGTCTTGGTTTTAATTTCGAGTACTTTACTAGCATCTATACCACCAAAACTGGCTCGGTTTACTATTATTTATACGATCAAGGCTATTTAGCGCTAGATAACGACTACTATTTACTTGTGAAGCGGGAAGGCGTTATATGAAAAATTAATTTTTTTCTGAACTTAGCAGTTCCCAATTATTTCCAGGTTTGCCCCTTCAATTGTAAGGCTGCTTTTAAAACGTCTTTCTGACTAATTTGCCCCGCCAACTTACCATTTTCTACTATTGGAAAGCGACGATGCTTGGATTCTAAGAATTTATTGGCCGCATCAAAAACATTCATGTTTCCATCAAGAGTCTCGACATTTTTAGCCATATACTCTTCTACTTTGATATTCTCCATTGGTAGATTATAATAACGGCTTTCACTAATTTGCTTCATACAATCTCCTTCAGAAATAATCCCTACCAACTCAAATTTATCATTAACCACAGGCCCACCCGATATTTTTTTCTTGATAAGTATACTCATTACCTCCAATACTGACTGATCTGGTCGAAATGTAATTAGTTTTCTCGTCATATAATCGGCAACCGTAATATTTTCTATTCCCCCTTTTGTAGGTTTGGACCTTCTTCCTATGAAACTCTTAATACCCATTTCTTTATATTTTAATTGACTTAAATATAGTCTTTTTTATAATACCTTCCTTTATTCAGATTGCAAATTTTATAATCATCTACTACTATTGAATTTTTTTACAGTTTTAATTCCAATGAAGTTATTAACTATGTACATTACACAGATTATTGTACATTTAAACAATAGTACGATGTAACATGCTCATGAAACGACCCAACGCTCTCCTCTCTTTTCTCCTTATCCTAGCTCTTATTTACTATAGTTTTTCAAGTCTAATGCCAAGAGCAGGAACATCTTCATCCTCTTCTGAAACTGAGTTTTCTACCGAACGTGCTTTAATTCCGCTTCGCGAAATAGCGAAATCTCCCCA
>JBLHIC010000087.1:0-10169 GCA_047614245.1 Flavobacteriaceae bacterium | reverse complement strand
GATATCAAGGCGGAGGTTAAGAGGCTTGAAAACGAAGGGTTTAGAGTATTGAATGAAGAACCCAAAAAAGGAGCCGACGGGAAGTTGGTGGTTTTTTTACATCCGAAGTCCTCACACGGCGTTTTGGTTGAATTATGTCAGGACATTGAATCGGAAGCGAAATAAGCAAACAATAACGAAAAATAGTTTTGCTTTAGCTGTAAAGAGTTTTACATTTGCAAACCGTTTTTAGTGTGGATACCATTCTTGGTAGAGATACAGCCAGTAAAACGGAGATTAAAAATAAAAATAGGTCCTATAGCTCAGCTGGTTAGAGCACCTGACTCATAATCAGGGGGTCCATGGTTCGAGCCCATGTGGGACCACAAGTACAAGAATCCAACTTAATTTTTTAGGTTGGATTTTTTCGTTTAGGTCTTGTTATGACTGCATTCACTGCACTAACTGCACTTTCCTTTAAAAAGCCAACTTGTCAACTTTATTTGGAGAAAAAGGTATCCCATTTCAAAAACGAGGTATCCCTATTCCGACATCCGAAATGTGTGCCAATTGTTTAACTTAAAACCAATTGGTAATGAAAAGTAAAAAACTATCAATCTTGTTTGTTATTAAATCTAGCAAACAAAACTAAACAGGGCTGCGCCTACGTTAAGGCCTTGCGGGGAAATATTAGTAGTTTAATAATCCCTAATTATATCATAAATACTATCTTTGCCGCTTTAAAGCAAGGGAAGAGAGCAGGAACGAGGATAGAAACTTTATTAAAAAAGCGTTCTGTAAAGGCAATTTTTATTAAAAAATAAAGTTAGTAACTTACGTAAGTTATTAACCTTTTAGCAGGTAATAATTTTTTAGAAATTAACACTTTTATTAGAAGTTTAAATAAAATTAGTACTTTAGCCGATATTATGCGACCCCAAATCGTTAAAAACATAAAAATATTAGCTCCCATAGCACTGTGCTTCTTGATTAGTACAATTATGCTTGGGCAAGCAGATGCCCGTAGTTCAGGTCCTCCCGCTCCAAACATGGAGCGCACTCCTCCAGATTTATCATTACCAATAGATTCAGGACTGCTATTTTTATTAATTGCTGGTTTAGGGTATGGTCTCTACATTACTACTAAAAGAATGAAGGCTAAGAATATTTCTCGGTAAGCCTTTTAACGTATTTTCCGACAATATCAAATTCCAGATTTACAGTATCACCTAGCTCAATTTCATTAAAATTTGTGTGCTCATATGTAAATGGAATAATAGCAACACTAAATTCATTTTTCTTCGAATTAACAACTGTTAAGCTCACTCCATTCACTGTAATAGAACCTTTTTCAACTGTAATATTTCCGGCGTCACTACTGTATTGAAAGGTAAATATCCAGCTGCCTTCTATTTCATTTATGGAGGAACAAATCCCTTTTTCGTCTACATGGCCTTGAACTATATGCCCATCTAGTCTATCCCCTAATTTCATAGCACGTTCTAGGTTCACATTTTTGCCAATAACCAGACTCATGAGATTTGACTTATCTAGTGTTTCTTTTATTGCAGTGACTTGATAAGTTTCGCCCGTTACATCAACAACAGTTAGACACACCCCATTATGCGAAACACTTTGATCAATTTTGAGATTTGGTGCGAGGGTGCTTTTTACCGTAATGTGAAGATTTTCCTTGTCTTTCGTTAAGTTGCTAATTTCACCAATCGACTCAATAATTCCTGTAAACATAAATTCATTTAATTACATTTGTAACACAAAAGTAACAATTATAATAGGGATTTAGAGCTAATGAACAATCAAGATAAAGTAATCGTCGGAATATCAATTGGAGATCTAAATGGAATTGGAGGGGAAGTAGTTTTAAAAACATTTGAGGACGCCAGAATCTTGGAGTTCTGTACTCCAGTTATTTTTGGCTCAATGAAGACGCTTTCTTTTTTTAAAAAGACTTTTAAATTGGAGATGAATCTCCATGGAATTGACAAGTTAAGTGATTTAATTCATAAAAAAATTAATGTTCTTAATGTTTGGAAAGAACCTGTAGATATTAACTTCGGAAAGGAAGAAGAAGGTATTGGAGCGTATGCGGTTAAATCTTTAACGGCAGCAGTCTCAGCACTGAAAAACTCAGAAATTGATGTGTTGGTAACAGCGCCAATTAATAAATCGAATATACAATCTGAAACTTTTACATTTCCTGGTCACACGGATTATCTTGCTCAAGAACTGGAAGGTGATAGCCTTATGTTATTAATTTCAGAAACATTGAGAGTTGGCCTCCTTACGGACCACGTTGCTGTTAAGGATGTTCCTAAAAGTATTACAAGAGAGCTAATTGACAAGAAAATAAATATTATCCATAATACGATGGTTCAGGATTTTGGCATTGAAAAACCGAAAATAGCTGTTTTGGGAATTAACCCTCATAACGGTGATAATGGGGTAATTGGAGATGAAGATGACACGGTTTTGAAGCCTGCTTTGGATAATATTAGAAATAACGGCAAAACTATTTTCGGTCCATATGCTGCCGACAGCTTTTTTGGTTCTGGGAATTATAAGAATTTTGACGTTGTTATTGCTGCATATCATGATCAAGGGTTAATACCGTTTAAAACACTAGCATTTGGCTCAGGAGTAAATTTCACAGCAGGGCTTAATAAGGTAAGAACATCTCCGGATCACGGTACGGCATATGATATCGCCGGTAAAAATATTGCCAACTTTGAATCTTTTAGAGAGGCTGTTTATAGCGCTATAAAAATTTATAAAACCAGAAATGAACACCTAGAAATATCAATTAATCCGTTAAAAGTCAGTCGCAAAAAAGCCTTTGTAAAAAAGAACTGATAAGTTAATTTGTTTTTAAATAATTTTTTATCTTTGCACCCGCCTTATTAGGAGGTAGAAAAGTTAAAATAGGTGGGGATAAGATGGAAATGAAAGAATTTACCATTCCTTTTGTGGGATTAAAATTAGACGAACACCGCTTTAATTTTGAAATAAAAAAAACGTTCTTTGAGCATTTTGAGTATGACGATTTTAATGACAGTAGCATTAACCTCGATGTATTACTTGATAAAAAATCGACTTTGCTGGAGTTTACACTCTCTTATAAAGGATATGTAAACGTAAATTGTGATGTCACCAACGAACCCTATAATCAGGATGTTTTAGGAGACTATCATTTTGTTGTCAAGTTTGGCAATGAATTTAATAATGATAATGAGGATTTATTGATAATTCCTCATGGAAGTTACGAGGTTAACATTCAGCAATACATTTATGAATCAATTATTCTAGGATTACCTAGTAGAAGGATTCATCCAGGTGTAAAAGACGGAACATTAAAGAGTGACATACTTGATAAACTTGAAGAATTGAGCCTTAAAGGAGAAGAGAAAAGCATAGACTCCAGTAAAGGAGGTAAGACAGACCCACGTTGGGACACATTAAAGAAATTATTAACGGACAAATAATATATAGTAATGGCACATCCAAAGAGAAAAATCTCAAAAACTAGAAGAGATAAAAGAAGAACACATTACAAAGCAGTTGCTCCGCAAATCGCTACAGACCCTACTACAGGAGAAGCGCATTTATATCATAGAGCACACTGGCACGAAGGGAAATTATACTATCGAGGACAAATTGTGATCGATAATACTGAAGTAATAGAAGCTTAAACATTATTTCTTTCGAAAATTTGACTCTCACACCTTTTGTGAG
Source organism: Flavobacteriaceae bacterium (assembly GCA_047614245.1). Lineage (GTDB taxonomy): Bacteria > Bacteroidota > Bacteroidia > Flavobacteriales > Flavobacteriaceae > Ulvibacter. The sequence continues at coordinate 6,440 of JBLHIC010000087.1, read as the reverse complement.
AGTTTTTTGTTTTTTTTACTTTTAAAACTCAAAAACAGTCCTAAATTGGTCTGTTATTGATTAAATTTTAGTAGTTTTCACTCCTTTTAGAGGCGTTTAGGCCTTTTTTAGTGAATTTAATTCGAATTTATGAATACAATCACAGCAGCAATTACCGCTGTAGGAGGCTATGTTCCAGATTACGTTCTAACCAACCAGATTCTGGAAACGATGATGGAGACCAATGACGAATGGATTACGAGTCGTACTGGAATTAAAGAACGAAGAATTTTAAAGGATAAGGACAAGGGAACCTCTTTTCTTGCCATTGAAGCAGCCAAAAATTTACTTAGAAAAAGTAATACCGATCCCAAGGATATAGATTTGGTAATTATGGCTACGGCCACACCAGATATGCCAGTAGCTTCTACAGGTGTCTATGTTGCAACTGAAATTGGAGCTGTGAATGCATTTTCATTCGATTTGGCAGCTGCCTGTTCAAGCTTTATCTTCGGAATGTCTACAGCAGCCAGATATATAGAATCTGGAAAATATAAGAAAGTTCTCTTGATAGGAGCCGATAAAATGTCGTCCATAATTGATTACACGGATAGAACTACCTGTATAATTTTTGGAGACGGAGCAGGTGCGGTACTTTTTGAGCCAAATTATGATGGTCTAGGTGTTCAGGATGAATACCTAAGAACTGATGGAGGGGGAAGACCACATCTTAAAGTTGACGCAGGAGGATCTTTATTACCGGCCTCTACTGAAACAATTGCTAATAAACAGCATTTTGTTTTTCAAGACGGAAAAACTGTTTTCAAATTTGCCGTTTCAAAGATGGCCGATGTGTGTGAAAAAGTAATGACAGCAAATAACTTGTCTGGAGATGATATTCACTGGCTAGTTCCGCATCAGGCAAACAAAAGAATTATTAATGCGGCTTCAAAACGCATGAATCTTGCCGATGAAAAGGTGATGATTAATATTCATAAGTATGGAAATACTACCTCTGCAACCCTTCCCTTATGTTTATGGGATTTCGAAAATCAACTTAAGAAAGGAGATAATTTAATCTTTGCCGCTTTTGGAGGCGGTTTTACTTGGGGAGCCATTTATTTGAAATGGGCCTATGATCCAAAATAATAACAAACAATAATGACCAAAACCAAAAAATATGGATTTAAAAGACATTCAAAATCTAATTAAGTTTGTGGCAAAATCGGGAGCCAGTGAGGTGAAACTGGAAATGGAAGATATAAAAATCACCATTAGAACAGGTAGCGATGATCATAAAGGGGAGACCACTTATATTCAACAAGTGCCTTCAATGATGAACCCGCAACCGCAAATGATGAACCCACCAATAACGGAAGATGTGGCGGCGGCGTCAATAGCTGCGGTTGATGAAGATTCTAAATACGTTACTATTAAATCTCCGATTATTGGAACATTTTATAGAAAACCGACACCAGACAAGCCAATGTTCGTTGAAGTTGGAAGTAACATTGGAGTTGGGGACGTACTTTGCGTGATAGAGGCAATGAAACTCTTCAATGAAATAGAAAGTGAAATTTCGGGTAAAATCGTAAAGATACTTGTTGATGACGCCTCGCCGGTAGAATTTGACCAACCTTTATTCTTAATTGACCCGTCTTAAATTGCCATAAGCCTAAACCTGAATGTAAAGTGCCATACTCTGGAATTTTCCGTTTGAGGTTTGTAATTTCTGAAAACTATGTTTAAAAAAATATTAATAGCAAACCGAGGAGAAATCGCACTTCGAATTATTCGTACCTGTAAAGAAATGGGCGTCAAATCAGTAGCGGTCTACTCTAAGGCTGATGAAGAGAGTCTCCATGTTCGTTTTGCAGATGAAGCTGTTTGCATCGGTCCTGCAGCGAGTAGCGAAAGCTACTTAAAGATTTCAAACATTATTGCCGCTGCTGAGATAACTAATGCTGATGCTATTCATCCCGGATATGGATTTTTATCTGAAAATTCAAAATTTTCTAAGATATGTGAAGAGCATAATATAAAATTTATTGGTGCCTCCCCAGATATGATTGATAAAATGGGAGATAAGGCAACTGCAAAAGAGACTATGAAAGCAGCTGGGGTACCCTGTATTCCTGGAAGCGAAGGTATTATTGAGGACTTTGAAGAATGTGAAAAAATTGCTTTAGAATCCGGTTACCCTGTAATGCTCAAAGCAACTGCTGGGGGAGGTGGAAAAGGAATGCGTGCAGTATGGAAGGAAGATGAGCTCAAAAAAGCCTGGGATGATGCCAGACAAGAAGCAATGGCCTGTTTTGGAAATGATGGAATGTATTTAGAAAAGCTAATTGAGGAGCCTCGTCATATTGAAATACAAATCGTAGGAGATAGTACTGGAAAAGCCTGTCACTTAAGTGAAAGAGATTGCTCTATTCAGAGACGTCATCAAAAATTAACGGAAGAAACACCTAGCCCTTTTATGACGCCTAAGTTGAGAGACGCAATGGGACTAGCCGCTGTTAATGCCTCCGAATTTATTAATTATGAAGGTGCCGGTACTGTTGAGTTTTTGGTTGATAAACACCGAAACTTCTTCTTTATGGAGATGAATACCCGTATTCAGGTTGAACATCCTATTACCGAACAAGTAATTGATTTTGATTTAATTAGAGAACAAATATTGGTAGCAGCAGGAGAGCCAATATCAGGAAAAAATTATACTCCTAAGCTACATTCAATAGAATGTCGTATCAATGCAGAAGATCCGTATAATAATTTTCGCCCGTCACCAGGAAAAATAACAGTTTTACATTCTCCAGGAGGGCACGGAGTTCGTTTGGACACTCATGTTTATGCGGGTTATACAATTCCTCCTAATTATGATTCTATGATTGCAAAGCTCATTACTACTGCGCAAACTCGAGAAGAGGCAATAAGTAAAATGAAAAGAGCACTGGATGAATTCGTTATAGAAGGTATAAAAACAACTATTCCCTTTCACCGACAATTGATGGATCACCCTGATTATATTTCAGGAAACTATACAACTGCCTTTATGGATACTTGGGTAATGGAAGAACCTGAGGAGGATTAAATTTTATAAAAAATAAATTTCAAGCACCAAACTCCAAAACTATAAATTGGTGTTTGGTGCTTCTTTTTTGGAATTAATCCAAAAGTAATATCATATATTTAGAGATGAATTTATCTTATTGGGAACGTAAAACTTGGCTTGCAAATATTGATTTCGCAATTATAGGAAGCGGAATTGTTGGTTTGAACTGTGCCTTATCACTCCGGAAAAAGTTTCCTAAGAGCAAAATTGTGATTTTTGAGAAGGGAATGCTACCCAGTGGCGCAAGTACTAAAAATGCCGGATTTGCCTGTTATGGAAGTCTTTCTGAAATATTAGATGACCTTGATTCACACTCTGAAGAAGACGTTATAAGTATTATTAAAAATAGAGTAGACGGTCTTCAATTACTTAGACAAACTCTTGGTGACAAAGCCTTAGATTATGAAGAGAATGGAGGATATGAGTTGTTTACATTAGATGATAAACTGGTTTTTGAGGAATGTCGTTCTAAAATGGTTTATGTAAATCAGCTAGTTCATTCTATTTTTAAATCTGATGTCTTTTCAATAAAAGACAATGAATTTGGATATAAGAATATCTGCCCTAAGCTAATTTTCAGCAAATTTGAGGGTCAAATTGATACCGGGAAAATGATGCTTGGTTTAATAAAAAAGGCCTCAGAAGAGAATATTCTTATCCTTAATAATACTGAAGTCACAGAAATATTAGGAATTAATGACGCTCCTTCTATACGGCTAAATCGAACCGAGGAGCTATCCGTAGGCAATGTTCTAATTGCCACTAATGGATTTGCAAAACAGTTTCTGACAGAAGATGTCCTCCCAGCGAGAGCGCAAGTCATAATAACTAAACCAATAAAAAACCTCGAAATCAAAGGTACTTTTCACTTAGATAAGGGGTACTATTATTTTAGAAACGTGGACAATCGAATTCTCCTGGGCGGGGGTAGAAACTTAGACTTTATTACGGAGGAAACTACAAAAATGGGCCTTACGCCTGTGGTTCAAAATAAGTTAGAAGATTTGCTTTCTACAACAATTTTACCAAATACACCGTTTGAAGTAGATTCCCGATGGAGTGGAATAATGGGCGTCGGTAAGCAAAAGAAACCGATAGTTAAACGGATTGCACCTCGAGTAAGTTGTGGTGTGAGACTGGGAGGTATGGGGGTGGCAATAGGCAGTTCTATTGGGAATGAGCTTGCTAAGCTAATCGATTAATGAAACGAGTTTCCATATTTTTTTTAAAATTATTTATGTGGTTTGGCGTACTATCAATTCTTTGGGTCCTTTTCTACAAATTTGTACCTGTGGCATATACGCCGCTCATGGCAATACGTTATACTAATGGAAGTAGCGATTATGAATCACGTCACTATTGGATGCCAATAGAGGAAATTTCACCGAATCTTCAACTAGCGGTGGTCTGTGCCGAAGATCAAAATTTCCTCGATCATAATGGATTTGATTATGAGGCAATTAAAAGGGCGTTCAGCGAAAATAAAATAAAGAAGCGAACTAAGGGAGGCAGTACTATTTCTCAACAAACGGCGAAGAATGTGTTTCTATGGCCAGAACGCAGCTGGCTACGTAAGGGTTTTGAAGTTTATTTTACGTTCTTAATCGAAAACTTATGGGGTAAGGATCGTATTTTAGAGGTTTATCTAAACAGTATTGAAATGGGAGATGGTGTATATGGCGCTGAGGCTGCATCAGATTATTGGTTTAATAAGAAAGCTAAACATTTAACGAGGCAAGAAGCGGCATCGATTGCTGCTATTCTGCCGAACCCGCGAAAATTTAAAGCGAATCCCAGGACAAATTATTTAGAAAGAAGAAAGACATGGATAATGAAACAGATGCAGAATTATGGTTATTTTGAGCTAACTAAAGTGGGAACAAAATGATTTCGAAAGAGCTAAAAACAGTGTTGTTGGGAAAATGTTCTCAAGAGGTAGAACATAGATATCAGAAGATAAAAGAAGTCTTGGATGACATCAAGGTGTCTTTGCTAGAGGAATCTAAAAGTAGCGCAGGCGACAAACACGAAACAGGAAGAGCGATGCTTCAGATTGAACGCGAAAATGCGGGGCGTCAATTAAAGGAAATTGAAAACCTTCAATCCTTAATTCGAAAAATTGACATTCATGCCGTCTCTAACTATGCGCGTTTAGGCAATCTTGTTTACACTAATCATGGCACTTATTTTATAAGTATATCTATTGGCGAAGTGTGTATTGATTCATCTAATTATTTTTGTGTTGCTCTTCATTCTCCCATAGGAAACCTTCTTTCTGGAAAAATAGCGGGGGAGGAATTTACTTTAAACCAAAAAGTCTATACTGTTACCAATGTGACATGATCTAGTTTCCAATTGTTTAAAAATGTGGTTAACTGGACTGCTGCAATACTTTCTAATTTTGGTCAATGACTTTTTCACTTCGGAAGGACTCGTACGTGCTAAAACCCTGAGTAATATTTGCAAAAGTGTTGACTGTTCTATGGATCTCCTTCTCAAAAAAATCGTTTTCAACCAACCAGCTACCCGATTGGTTAATATAGTCTTGGGGTGACATAGCGACGTTCATACGTACCTTCTTTATTTTTCCCTGAAGGAATTAACTTTCCATCTGGCTTAAACAGATAATTGAAAAGGACCCAATTACGCGCTTCTCCTTTTTCGCCAGAAATTACCCCATACAATGTTGCCAGTGTGCTATCGAGGCTTTGACATTTACTTAGATAATCGTTTTCTGAGTTTTGAGCCCGGCCTGAAAAAGCAATAAATTAGATGAGAATTGATGTGATTAATTTCATTTTTTTAATAGATTAACAATTGCCCCTTTCTCTAATTTCTCAGAATTTTCGAAGAATACCTCTATTCCATTCCAATCTGCTTGAATGAGGTAATCCTTTCCTCTAAAGTACGCCTTTTTTACATTCACAGTAAGTTTCGATTTTCCTTCTGTGATAAAAAGTTGATGAGGCAATAAGATTTCAACCTTTGAAGAGGCGTCAGTGCGGAATAATTTGGATGGTAAAACGGTGACATCACCAAAAAACCCGCCTTCATATTCATTACTAATATTTTGAAAAACAGCACTCGGAATTCCTTGTGATAGGGACGTTCCTTCTTTAATGATGAGAATTTTATCAGAGAAGCCCAATGCCTCTTCACTGTCGTGAGTAGCTGTTATACAGCTAATATTATTTAATTTTAGGTATTCATAAAGATCTCGTCTCAGTTTGTTTTTTCGCTTTGTATCAATATTGCTGAATGGCTCATCCAATAAAAGCAACTCAGGCTTATTTGCCAGCGCTTTTGCTAGCGCCACTCTTTGTTTCTGCCCTCCACTAAGGTTTTT
>JBLHIC010000086.1:0-10172 GCA_047614245.1 Flavobacteriaceae bacterium | reverse complement strand
TTTTCACCAAAAGTGGCTACGGCATCCATGCGACCATCACCATTAAAATCTGCTGCTCGTGCGCTTCTTGGATTGTCAAACTCATCTGTAATGATTTGTCTTGTACCAAAAGGCCCAGTACCATTCGTATTTTTCCACCAAAAGATTTCGTCGACACTCAATGCATAATAACTTAGAAAGTCACCATCGCCATCGTTGTCCAAATCATGAATATCATAAGGATATGTATAAGTATTAATAAGGATTTGTGGGTCTTCATAATTACCTTGTCCATCAATAGCTTCTAGCCAAAAAACATAATCTCCTGTATCATCGTTATTCGTAGAGATCACTATGTCTATTAACCCATCAGTATTGATATCGGTGTATTTCATATAGTGTATACTTGTCCAATCGGATGCTACAGAGAGGTATTGAAATATCTCTATTTCATTGCCAAAAGTTCCATCTCCGAAACCTTCAAACCAAATAACCTTCGCTGGGCCGCTAAATATTTGACCAGCAGTTAAAATGTCCAAATTACCATCATTGTTTATATCAACTAGCAAGGGGTCCAAGAGATCTGAAAAGTTATCCTCAAATATTAAAATCTCTTGTCCGAAATTACCTTGGCCATCAAGGTTTTCTAGCGATGTTAATTTCCCATAGTCTTCAGAGGCGTATCTTACGATAATATCAATGTCACCGTCGTTGTCGATATCCTCTGTAGTTAAATTAGCAAATTCCTCAGTTGGGTCCTCAAGAATAATTTGTTCAGAACCAAAATTGCCTGCTCCATCCATATTTTCTAACCAGCCAATAATATAATGAAAGGGTCTTGAGTATAATAAATCTTTATCGCCGTCATTATCCAAGTCAACAAAATCTGTTATGTGAATTCCGGGTATTTGACTAATTATTATTTCTGTTCCAAATTCACCTAAACCGTTTTGGTTCTTAAACCATACAACCTGAACACCCATATCTGATACTATGTCAATAAAACCATCATTATCCACGTCGTGAGGTAACCCATTGAATGCAAATAGATTTTCAGAAACAATCTGAGGTGACCCAAATTGCGCAATAGCAGTGCTAAAGCTAAATGTTGCCAAAAGGATGAGATTAATAATTTTCATAAGATGCAGTGTATAGACAGGGAGTCTTTATAAAGATACATAAAAATATAATTGAACCCGCGTTAGGCCTGCCTGCCGGAAGGCAGGGATAGCAGCGGCATCCTCACCATAGCTCTCCATAGCTCTTAAAAGAGCGAAGGAGAGCTATGGTGAGATATAGCGGATAGCCCGACCCGAAACCTGCTAGGATTCTCATGTTTTATAGATCGAAATATCCAGCAGGTTTAAGGAGGGAAACGCCCAAAAACAGGCTACTGAAAGATAAGCGTCAATAAATTTTCATAATATGGGGAATAAACACTATTTTTGCACGCTCGTAGCTGGGAGCTAGATAAGTAGCTTCGTTCAGTCGCGTAAAACACTATTAATTAAACAGATACCCGTTCATTCGGGCACGTATTATGAATATCAAAAACATCGCAATTATTGCCCACGTAGATCACGGTAAAACAACCTTGGTCGATAAGATTATGCATCACTGTAGTTTGTTTCGTGAAAACGAACATACCGGAGACCTTATTTTGGATAATAATGACTTGGAGCGTGAACGTGGAATTACGATTACTTCTAAAAATGTATCTGTAGTATATAAAGGCACTAAAATTAATATTATCGATACTCCTGGTCACGCCGATTTTGGTGGGGAGGTAGAGCGTGTATTAAATATGGCAGATGGTGTTTTATTGTTGGTGGATGCTTTTGAAGGTCCGATGCCACAAACACGATTTGTATTGCAGAAAGCTATCGACCTTGGTTTGAAGCCTTGTGTGGTAATTAATAAAGTAGATAAAGAAAACTGTACTCCGGACGAAGTTCACGAAGGAGTTTTTGACCTTATGTTCGAATTAGGTGCTGAAGAATGGCAATTAGATTTCCCGACCGTTTATGGTTCTGCGAAGCATAATTGGATGAGTGATGACTGGAAAGATCAAACCGATAATATTGAGCCTCTATTAGATATGGTTCTTGAACATATCCCAGATCCAAAAGTTGAAGAAGGGACACCTCAATTATTAATTACTTCTTTAGACTTTTCTTCTTTTACAGGAAGAATCGCTATTGGTAGATTACAAAGAGGTGAATTAAAAGAGGGAATGCAGGTAGCGTTGGTAAAACGTGATGGAAAAATTCAAAAAGCAAAAATAAAAGAACTTCACACTTTTGAAGGGCTAGGACGTAGAAAAGTAGCCTCTGTTCAGGCAGGTGATATTTGTGCATTGGTAGGAATTGAAGGCTTTGAAATTGGTGATACAATCGCCGATCTTGAGAATCCAGAAGGTTTAAAAACCATTGCAATTGACGAACCAACAATGAGTATGTTGTTTACAATTAACGATTCTCCTTTCTTCGGAAAAGATGGAAAGTTTGTAACATCAAGACATATTAGAGAGCGCTTGGAGAGAGAGCTTGAGAAGAACTTGGCTTTGCGTATGGAACCTACAGATAGTGCCGATAAATTTATGGTGTTTGGACGTGGGGTACTGCATTTATCAGTTCTTATTGAAACAATGAGACGTGAGGGGTATGAGCTTCAAATTGGTCAGCCACAAGTAATCATCAAGGAAATTGACGGTGTTAAATGTGAGCCAGTTGAAGAAATGACTATTGACTTGCCAGAAACGGTTAGTGGAACAGCAATTAATATGGTTACCATTCGAAAAGGTGAAATGTTAAGTATGGAAGGGAAAGGCGAGCGTATGATTTGTAAATTCCAAATTCCATCTCGTGGGATTATCGGAATGCGTAATCAACTATTGACTGCCACTGCTGGGGAAGCGATAATGACACATAGATTTTTAGAGTACCAACCCTTAAAAGGAGGTATTCCTGAAAGACAAAACGGAAGTTTAGTTTCTATGGAGAATGGTGCTGCTATTCCTTATTCAATTGATAAATTACAAGATAGAGGTCGTTTCTTTGTGAATCCGAATGAGGATATCTACGAAGGGCAGGTGATTGGTGAAAACACACGTCAGGATGATATGACTGTGAATATTACCAAAACCAAGAAAATGAGTAATGTACGTTCTTCTGGAGCGGATGATAAAGCTAAGATAGTTCCTGCTCTGAAGTTTTCATTAGAAGAAGCGTTAGAGTACATTCAGAAAGATGAATATGTTGAGGTTACTCCGAAGCATTTACGTCTTCGTAAAGTTTACTTGAAGGAAACAGATCGTAAGAGAAATAAATTATAGAATAAAAAATCCCGCTTAAAGCGGGATTTTTTATTTTTAGCTAGTTTTAGTAGGCGTCAGTTGTGATAAGATTATTTGTTTTTGGACCTATAAACTACTTCCTTTTTCGTTAATTTGTAGACGATCATGAATGCTATTGGTCCTACTTTAATTTTGTTATTATGAATTTTTTATATTTCGATGCGGGCACAGGTGCCATGATAGTTCAGGGATTAGTTGCGGCTGCAGCTGGAATACTTCTTTTTTCAAAGGGCGTGATGTATAAGGTGAAATCTTTTTTTGGATTGATGAAAGAAGAGGAGGATACTTACGATTCGATAGATGTTGATGAGAAAGACACCGAAACACATGACGAGGGAAAGTAATCGTACTCACGAAGCGTCCTTCCGGGATCCTTCAGGCTATATGTTTTATGATGGTCCTGTTTTACGAAGGGTCGTTAATCCAATTTATTTTCCGCAGTATAATAAATTAAAGGAGTCTGGCTTTTTCACCATACTTATTGATAAGGGATTGCTTATTCCGCACGAAGAGACTTCGGTTGATAAAGACCAAATAATTCTGACTCCAGAGAAAATTCCTTTTATTACCAATCCGTACGAATGGAGTTTTGAGCAATTTAAACACGCGGCACTTCATACATTAAAGCTTCAGAAATACGCCTTGTCAAAAGGATTTATTCTGAAGGATGCCTCGGCATATAATGTTACTTTTCATAAGGGGAAGCCTATTTTTATCGACACCTTGTCCTTCGATTTCTATGAAGAAAACACACCATGGAGGGCTTATAAGCAGTTTATAACACATTTCTTTGGTCCACTTGTTCTGGCAAAATATCACGGCACCGAAATATTTAAAATGATGCAGAGCCATATCGACGGGATTCCTGCTAAGTTGATCGCCTCTATGCTTCCGCAGAAAACAAAACTAAGTTCTACTTTGTTTACCAATATTCACTTGTTGGCTAAGATGGAAAGTAAGCATAAAGAGGATTATAAAGCTGAAACTAAGATTGCTAATCTTTCAAGAAAAGCACAAAATAATATTCTTGACAGTTTGTTTAATTATATCAAAGATTTAAAGTTAAACGAATCAACGGAGTGGGGAGATTATTACACTAAAACCAACTACGAAGCAGCTGCATTCGATGCCAAGAAAGAACTCATTAAGGAGTGGACAACTGCTTTAAACCCTCAAAAATTAATTGATATTGGAGGTAATGATGGTACTTTCGCAAGAACGATTTTAGATAAAGTTCCTCATGTAATTGTTACGGATATCGATAGTAATTCGGTGGATCATAATTACAGGCAGGTGCAAAAAAACAAGGAAATAAATATGCTTCCTTTTGTCTGTGATATGTTGCAACCAGCTCCTGGGATCGGTTTTAATAACACCGAAAGAGCTTCATTAATTGATAGGCTAAAAGGGTATGCGCCAGATTTGACATTGGCACTAGCCTTGATACATCACATTACTTTATCAGGCAATGTTCCGTTTGAGAAATCGGCCGAATTCTTTGCTAAATTTTCTACGAACCTTATTATTGAATTTCCAAAAAGAGACGATTCATGGGCAGAATCACTTTTGGTGCGTAAGAGGGAATTTATAAATCATTTCGATTTTTACAATGAGGCTAATTTTGAAGCAGGTTTTAAACAATACTTTACTTTAGAGAAAAAGGAAACGGTTGCTGGAACCAAAAGGATTCTTTATTTGTTTACCAATAAATATGAAGAAAAAAGATGAGCCCAGTGCGGTAAAGAAGTTTTTCTTAACTAAATCTGGACATCCAGTGCTAGCTGGTTTGTCGGCGGGATTATACCCTATTCTCTTTTATTTTACGACAAACTTTACATTGGTTAATTCCTGGGAGCATTTAGGCTACTTTATTTTGGTATTTTTATTGACGCCAGTGATACTTTTTAAAGTATGTCAAATGTCGGTTAAACATAATGTTTTTCGTGAATATGGGGCCTATCTATTTCCATTTTTAAGTATTTTTAGTTTTTTATTTTTTATTGGAATTTGTCATTACGGCGGAATAAATAAGAAAGCTTCACTTTTGATATTATTCGGGTCGCTTGTACTAGCATATTTTCTTGTTAAGCACCTAGAGAAAATAATTATGATTCAACTGCTATTGGCTTTAGTTGGAGTGCCTAGTTTCATCTATGCTGTTGCCAATCAGCCTTTTTATTCAAAGGATTGGCACCTGCAGCCAGATGATATAGAAAAGGTGGTTTTTAAAACAAAACCTAATGTGTATTTGATTCAACCAGATGGTTATGTGAATTTTGCAGAACTAAAGAAGGGGTATTATAACATTGATAACTCCTTATTCGAAAATTTTCTATACGATCTTGACTTCAAGAACTACCCGTCCTTCCGAAGTAATTATCCGTCCACTCTGGCGTCAAATACTTCTATGTTAATGATGAAGCATCATTACTATAATAATGCATTACATCCAAGTGATGGTTTACATTCCAGAGAGGTAATCGTTACTAAAAATACGGTATTGGATGTTTTTAACAATAATGGCTATAAAACGCATCTTATAACAGAATCAGCATATATCTTATTAAATAGGCCCAAATTGGGTTTTGATATAAGCAATTTTAAGAGAAGTGAAATTCCATTTGTTGGTAAAGGCTTTGGAAATAAAAAGAATGTAATCACGTCATTGAAAGATTATATTGCAGTGGATAAAGAAATACCCAAGTTCTATTTTGTCGAGTTTTTCAACCCAGGGCATATTGCGAACGGTAAATCTGAGACAACAGGGTTTAAGAATGAGAAGCTTAAGTGGTTAAAAAGTTTGGATGCTGCCAATAAAACTCTTACTGAAATGATAACAATAATAAATGAATTAGACCCAGAAGGTCTCATCATGATTCTATCAGATCACGGAGGTTATGTTGGTCTAGATTACTCTATGCAAATGTATGCTCCTATAGAAGATAGAGATAAAATTTACTCTATTTTTGGCAGTAACCTTTCGATAAAATGGCCAAATAATAATGCTCCAGATTTCGATCAACAACTTAAAAGTACTGTAAATGTATTTAGGATTTTATTTTCATATTTAAGTGAAGAAAGGAAATACTTGGATAATCTGCAGAAAGATTCGAGTTATTCGTTGATATTAAATGATGCGCCTACAGGTACTTATGAAAGCATAAATGAGGCTGGAGAAATAACATTTATCAAGTATAATCAAGGGAGTAGTAAAAGTGAATAATATAGCATCTATGTAAAAGGTGCTAATCGATTACTGTTTTTGTTGAAATTAAAAGGAGCATGAATAAATTACAGCATATTTTTAGAAATTTTCTTGATAATCAAAAGGAGTATCCTCTATTAGCGGCAGTAGCTGCCGGACTATATCCAATTCTTTTCTATTTTTCTAATAACTATGCCCTTATAAATTCTTGGGGTCATGTTGGGTTTTTTGTATTATTTTTTCTGTTTATACCTATGCTTGGGCTATTAATAATTCACAGGATTAGTAGGTATTCAAAGTTTCAAAAAGGGCAAAAGTATGTACTTCCATTTTTGAACATTTTTGTCTTTTTATTTTTATTAAAAATTTGTTTATATGCTGGTTTAGAGATAAATATGAGTATTGGGATCGTTGTGATTTCTGCTCTCTTTGCATTTTTTCTCCATACACAACTAAAAAAAGTAATTATTATTCAGCTAATTCTTGCTGTAATAGGCATTTTCACCCTTATTCCTGAGATTATCAAACAGCTAAATTATTCGGAGGAATGGATGATCCAGCCTGATGGTATTGAGCAAGTAATTTTCAAAAAGAAGCCAAACATTTATTTTATTCAGCCTGATGGTTATGTGAATTTTTCCGAATTGAAAAAAGGGAAGTACAATTTCGATCCAAGTGATTTTGAGAATTATTTATTGAGTCAAGGGTTTAAAAATTACCCTAATTTCAGATCAAATTATGCGTCAACGCTTACTTCAAATAGCGCTACTTTTATGATGAAACACCATTACTATAATAATGGTTCCAGTTCTAGTGAAGCAGTTAATGCACGTGACGTTATTATTTCTGAGAACTCAGTTTTAAAGATCTTCAAAAATAACGGATATAAAACGCATTTTCTAGCAGAGTTGCCCTATCTACTATTAAACAGAGCCAAACTAGGATATGACACTAGTAATTTTGATTACGAGGATTTTGGATATATAGGAACCGGTTTGGAAGAAAGGCAAGATTTCCTAACACCTTTGGAAAATGTTATTGCGGATTATCCGGACACACCTAATTTCTTTTTTATAGAAATTTTTAATCCTGGACATATTCACGGAAGCGATATGGATTCGGCGGGAATTGAAGGTGAAAGAGCGCTATGGCTAAAGGGACTTGAATCGGCGAATACGATTATGAAGAAAACGATTGATATTATTAAAAGTCGAGACCCTAACGCACTTATTGTTGTTATGGCCGATCATGGGGGGTTTGTCGGTTTTAAACACACAAAAGAAGCCTACTCTAAGACTACTGATAAAGATGCCATTCATTCAATTTTCAGTAGTACTCTATCGATTCATTGGCCCAATAACGATGCGCCGGAAATGGATAAGAACTTTAAGTCGGCGGTAAATTTATTTAGAGTATTATTTTCCTCCCTAAGTGAAGATGAAATATATCTAGATTATTTACAGGAAGATGCAAGTTACATGAAGATTAAATTAGGAGCACCTAAAGGGGTTTATAAATATATTGATGGGAATGATGAAATAACTTTCAAAAGATATCTCTCTAACGAATAAATTAAAAACAGATAGATCTTATTTTTTCAATCCTAAAATACTGAAAAACAAACTAAAAAGAATTACTTGAACTCCCAAAATCATTGTAGTCACCGCCGGGATGACAATTCGTAGAATGCCATTGTTTGTAATATCACCAAAATTAATTTCTTGCCAATTCGTATAAGCGTTAATACTAAGTATTACCCCAACCAGCATTAAAAGAAAACCCAGAATTAGGCCTTTTTCCATAGTGATACTCCTAAACAAGTTGTCGTATTTATTTGATTTTGGAAGCAAACCGTTTTCAACAGTAAAGACTTTGGTAAGTCCGTAAAATAGTACAAACTGAAATCCTATCAACGCAACTCCTGAGCTAAACAAAAGGGTATGCACGTCGAAAGTGGTGGCGCCAATATGGAGCGGCCCAGAAATTAGCAATGCGCTTACAACAACTCCCACCACCATTAGTAGTATCCCGGGAATTAGAAATAGCCATTGCGGGCTGTATAGTAGTAAGAATCGTAAGTGTCTCCAGCCATCTCTCCAGGTGTTGAGGTGAGGCGGTCGGGTTCTTCCAGCGGGTGATAGAATAGTTGGGACTTCCGCGATCTTGAGATTCTTCAAACTAGCTTTTACAATCATCTCTGAAGCGAATTCCATCCCAGTGGTTTTCATATCCATTTTACCATAAGCCTCTTTGTTAAATCCTCTGAGACCACAATGAAAATCGCCGATTTTAGATTTAAAGAACAATCTGCCAATAAAAGATAAGACAGGATTTCCTAAATACTTGTGCAAGGCTGGCATTGCGCCTTTTTTTATTCCACCCTTGAATCGATTCCCCATTACCAAATCATAGCCTTCGCGAAGCTTCATGACATAGGCGTTTAAATTACTAAAATCGTAGCTGTCGTCGGCATCACCCATAATAACATAGGTGCCGTCCGCAGCAAGGATACCGCCGTTTAGAGCGCTACCGTATCCTTTTTCAGGGACATCAACAACTCGAGCATTTAGTTTGTTTGCAATAGCTTGTGAACCATCTGTGCTGCCATTATCGGCAATTACAACTTCGCCGTTAATCCCTTCTAGCTCAAAATAACCCTGTGCTTTTTTAATGCAAACAGCTAGTGTTTCGGCTTCATTAAGACAAGGCATTACAACACTAAATTCCGGTTTCATATTTTCTAGTTAGTTTATTATATAAAATGATAAGAATGATAAAGACAAAAGCAAAATTGTAAAACGAATATCTTAAAATGGAATGAACTACAAAGGCAACTAGAAATCCATTGGTAAGGATAAGGGTTGAACCCATAAATAAAAGTCCATTTTCCAAATTAAATTTCTTGAGGCTTGCGAAACCACTATAGATCCATACGCCAATAAAAAAGATTAAAATGAAAATTGATTTGAAACCGTGAAGAACATTCGTGAAATATAAGGATAACCACTCCTTAAAATGTTCTTTCACTAAAATTGGAAACATTTCCTTCGCTGCGACTTCAATATCCACGAAACTTTTGAATATTTTAAAATGTTGCATATAATAGTGGTCGGCTCCCTGTGTATAAAAATTCAGATTGCAGATATATGGAAAGTTGTCATGAAAGACCTTGTATTTAGCTTTGTTGTTTCCAACTACTTTGGAACTCAGAAGGTTCAAGCTGTCAATTCGATTATAAGACTTTAAGAAGATTGCTCTATGGTCCTTATCTTTGAAAATGGCAGTATCTGCTTTAGTCGAAATGAACAGCGGAAGGGTAATAGCGTTGACATAGCTAAAGGGTGTCGTAACAAAGTGTCCGTGTACAATTTGCCTGTAGCTGCTGTCTAAGGTATTTGCTACAAAGGGAATTAAAACTAGGAGAATTATAAATTTTAAGTTCGTCTTCTTAAAAACCTGCTTCTTATGCTTTAAAATAAAAAGCAAAAGTATAATGGGTATAAGAGTGGAAAATTGACCTCTAGTGAGAATTAGAAATAGATAAGCCGCTATCAATAGGTAAATTCTATTCGTCTTTTCCCGAAATATAAAATCAATACTAAAAGAAATTAATAGTAGATAGAGCGGATAAGA
>JBLHIC010000085.1:0-10999 GCA_047614245.1 Flavobacteriaceae bacterium | reverse complement strand
GATTGCTGAAAACTACGGGATCAATGTTTCCGATAGACATACAGCCGCTGGTGACGCCTTAATAACAGCATTAATTTTCTTAAAGACCTTAAGTAAGCTCAATATAAGCAAAGTGCTTACTTTGAAGGAGTTACTAAGGCTGCGATAGTTTGGTGTAAACGTAAAAGTGAGTCTTATTACTTAGATGAATACTAAGTAATGAAGGGATAAAATAAACCACCATTCTCAATTACAGAATGGCGGCTCTTTTAATGAATCCTATATAATAAAACGTCATAATGCTTTAAACAAATTAATAGACACCGTGGCAAGATCTGAGTTCGGATATTTTCGAAAATTATTTTCATCAGGTACTAACCCAGCTTCTTCTGCAGCTTTCAAAAACGCATCTACTTCAAGGATGTATTGGTCAGAGTATCCGTGCGTCAGGTCGTAAGCTGTTGCAGCTGTTTCACCAATATGCCCAGCGACAAGTTCTGGTTTGACAGTATGTAACTCAATTAGTAATAGACCAAATTTCTTGATATGTGGCGTCCATTTATTCAGATGTTGTTTTAGCGATTCCGAAATCAAGTTGTTGTTTATTCTCTCGCCATTACTTGCGTAAGCTCCTGTCGAGGAGGAATTGTACAGAGGCTCTGGTGTTTTTGGTGTTTCCCAGATTCTATTGTGGTCTAAAAAGGTTCTAACGTTTAATAAATCCTCTAGCTCTACATTGTATTTATCTTTGAGATCGGCGGCAAGTAGATCTGGATTCCCTATATCTCCCCAAACAATTTTTGCCCAAATATCGGCCTTTATTAAATTATCTCTTGAGACATTTAATGCGGTTTCGTTGTAGTCGGCCCCAATAATAATCAAAGGGTGCTCTTCCAATACAGTCCCTCTATAGGTCTGATTATCAATAACAGTGAATAAATGCTGTAGAAAAGCTCCGTTCCCACACCCCATATCAAGGATGCCTTTAGGCTGTTCGTTAATTGGTTTGTTGAACATTTCAATAATGATGTCGTCTACTACCTTAAAATATGAAGCATGAGCACCTCCGCTACCCCAAACATTCATTTCTCGATCGACAGTTTTTTCTTCAGTTTTAGTATTTAAGTTTTTTAGAATCAATGGGTCCGAAAAAATAAGATCGTCAAGTTTATTTAGGGTAGGGATGTACGAAACCGTTACTCCATAAGCACTTGCTCTTTTAGCAAAAAACAATCCATACTCTGTAAATTCGTACGAATCATTAACTATTTTAAAAAGATTAAGATCGGTTAGTAGATTAAGCAAGCGCCTGAACCCTTCAAAATCTCTGTGGAATTCTTCAGGTCTAAACCTGGTTTGCATGAAATACTTGTGAAACATTCCACTCATCCCTAAATGCACCAATGTTGGTCCAAGAATATTTCCTTCAATATGAGTCAATATTTGATCTTGAACATTTCTAATTAATTGCTCTGATGAGAGCTCAATTCCAAAATTATTTTTGAATTTTTTGTAGATATCTTCTAGCAATACAAAAGGTTCCATCTCAAATTTTCTTGGATGATATTTTGCAGACTGTCTGAGTAGTGAAACTACATCCTTATACAGATGGAAATGGTTGAATGCTATTTCAGATACTTCATTGGTTTTGAAAGTGACCCGATTTTCTTTGTTATCTACATTTTGAACCAACCATCCTTGCGAGCATAAACCGCGGAGAGCAATATTAAGATAACCCTCATTTGCATCGAATACCTTTGTTAGCTCGCATAAATCCACTGTTTTGTGAGCTAATAAATAATCAGTAACTCCTCGATCCTTCAGCGCGTATGCAGAAGGTGCAATTACGATTCCATCGAGATGACGAAATAATTTACTTCGCAATGCGCGTAATTCTTCCTTTGAATACATTTTGAATTATTAGGTATGAAACATCTTACTTTCGATTTCTAAAGGTTACTTTTATTTTTTGGATTTCGATTATATTATCTAAAAAACCATAGAAATCTGTTTAAAATTAAATCATTTCAAACAGTAAATAGATAAACAGCATATATGTTCAAGGGTTGCCTCACTTGTCAAATATAGAAGCTGTTAGAGTTATTTGTTAACAGCAGTAGGAACCATACCGTTAATGTTGCCGCCATGACGCTGAACGTCCCTAACTATAGACGAAGAAATATTGGAAATAGAAGGGGAAGCAACTAAGAAGATAGTTTCTACTTCTTCCATAGTAGCATTAGTTTGGGCTATGGATTGTTCGTAGGTGAAATCGGCTGTATTCCGGAGCCCGCGAATAATAAAGGTAGCCTTTACTTCCTTGCAAAAATGAACTGTCAAACCGGAATATGTTTTTACCTTCACCTTGGATTCATTTGCAAACGTTTTTTCAATATAGGAAGTACGATCCTCTAAAGACCACATATGTTTTTTATCTGCATTAACGCCAATAGCAATAATAATCTCATCAAAAAGAGGCAAGGCTCTTTCAATAATATCTACGTGTCCCAGAGTAATGGGATCAAAGGAACCAGGAAAAACTGCACGTCTCATTATCAAATATGCTAAGATTGAATTACGAAGTTAACATTATTAGTTGAACTGATTAAAGGAATCAACGAATAACCTGTTTACTCATTGAATAATTCTTCGACTAATAACCCGAAAAATTCAGTTAGTGTCATCCCCGCTTCTAGAGCCTGTTTTGGGACGATACTCTCTTTACTAAGGCCAGGCGTAGTATTAATTTCTATAAAAAATGGCTCCCCGTCCTGAATAATAAAATCACTGCGGGTAATTCCGGACATATTTAAGATGCGGTAAATCTCTTTAGCTTTATTTTGCACCATAATTGTTTCTTCTTCGGAAATGCGGGCAGGTGTAATTTCTTGTGATTTCCCAAGATACTTGGCTTCATAATCAAAGAAGTCATTTTCTGAAACAATTTCAGTTGGACTCATGGCGATGAGTTCTCCGTCTCTTTGGTAGACTCCTACTGACACTTCAGTTCCCACTAAAGCCGTCTCAATAATAATTTCTCTGTCTTCTTCGAATGCCTTTTCAATGGCTGGAAGTAATTCGCTTATATCGTGAACTTTACTTATTCCAAAGCTAGAACCCGCTCGATTAGGTTTTACAAAGCAAGGCAAGCCTACTCTTTTTACTATTTCCTGAGATGCGATATCACCGCCTTTATTAACATAATATGAATTCGCGCATTTTATTCCGAAGTTTTTTAAAATTGAAAGACAATCACGCTTATTAAAGCTTAACGCCGAGGAATAGGAGTTCGGACTAGACTGTGGAATTCCTAATAATTGCCAATACGCCTGCAGCAATCCATCTTCCCCTGGAGTTCCATGCACCGTATTAAAAACTGCATCTGGTTTAATAATGCCATTAGCTGTATTAAAACTAAAATCTGCTTTATTAACAGGATACTTAGTTCCATCATCGGCAACATGATACCAGCCGTTTTTTAAGATATGTATTGGATAGACAATATATTTTAGAGGATCCAGAGATTCAGAAACCACGTCACCGCTTAACAATGAAATTTCAAATTCACTAGAATAGCCGCCCATAGCAACGGCGATATGTTTTTTGGTCATAACAAAACTATAATTACATCGTTTAACAAAAGTACCTTTTTATCATGATTTATTTTAGCAAAAGCAAAAAGTTCAGTCACTAGCGGAGTCGAAGGGTAAAGTACGGTCAATGAGCGGAGCCGAAGTGCAATATTGTAAAAACCCAAGAGCCCAGAACTTAACCAAATCCTTAAACAATAAAGAATAAACAATAATCAATGAGCAATAATCTATTTTTTGTTTTATATTTTTGCGTTTTAACCAACAACCTATGACATTTTTTAAATTTCTAATTACCAAAGAGTTTTTAAAACAGCTTTTGTATGCTGGTTTAGCACTTCTAGTACTTGTATTTTTATTACTATGGTGGTTACGAATAACAACGAATCACAATCAGCAAATTGAAGTTCCTAATCTTGCAAAATTGTCAATCGATAAGGTTGAAGACGTATTGGATGAGTTAGATTTGCGCTATGAGGCTTTAGATTCGGCGAATTTTAATCCGGATTATCCAAGATTTACAATCATAGAACAAATTCCCAAGCCAGGTAAATTTGTAAAAGAAGATCGCAAAATTTATCTTACTATAAATCCATCGGGATACAGAAAGATTAAAGTGCCGGAAGTCTTAGGTATTACGGCTCGTCAGGCTAAGCCGACTTTATTGGCTATGGGATTTCGAATTGGTAAAGTGAGTACACGTCCTCATATAAGTGATCACGTTTTAGAGATGCGTTATAAGGGTGAAAAACTAATGCCAGGCAGTGAAATATCGAAGACTTCAGTCATCGATTTAATAGTTGGTGATGGAACTAAAAGTAGAGTGCAGAAAGAAGATGATGAGAATTAAACCTAAACAGAAATAGACGAAAATGCAGATGAATAATCAAAATGTAGAGAAGGAAGACGACGGAAATGATGATTTGTACGAACATTTTCGTTTTGTAGCAGATAAAGGGCAGCAACCCTTGCGCGTGGACAAGTATTTAATGAATAAAGTTGAAAATGCCACCCGTAATAAAATTCAAAAATCGGCTAAGGATGGCAATATTCGCATTAATGATATTGCTGTAAAATCAAATCAAAAAGTACGGCCTAATGATGTTGTTACGGTACTTTTTGAACACCCACCTTATGAATATTTGCTCAAACCTGAAGACATTCCTATCGACATAGTCTACGAAGATGATGATGTCCTGGTGGTAAATAAACAGGCAGGTATGGTTGTACATCCTGGACATGGTAATTATAGTGGGACACTTATAAACGCACTTACTTTTCATTTTGAAAACCTTCCAAATAATAGTAGTGATCGTCCAGGTTTAGTGCATCGCATCGACAAAGATACTAGCGGACTTCTTGTAGTAGCGAAAACTGAAATTGCGATGACAAAGCTTTCAAAGCAATTTTTTAACAAAACTACGGAAAGGGAATATGTCGCCTTGGCATGGGGAAATATGGATGAGGATGAAGGTACTATCGAAGGTAATATAGGGCGTCACCCAAAAAACAGATTACAAAACACTGTATTTTACGGTGAGGAAGCTGAAGAAAAAGGAAAACCGGCCGTCACACATTTTAAAGTACTCGAAAGACTTACTTATGTCACCTTGGTGTCTTGCAGACTGGAAACAGGACGTACGCATCAAATACGTGTTCATATGAAATATATAGGACATACGCTTTTTAATGATGAGCGCTATGGAGGGGAACGTATTTTAAAAGGGACAACATTTTCTAAATACAAACAATTTGTTGAGAATTGTTTTAAGGTATTGCCAAGACAAGCTTTGCACGCTCACACTTTAGGATTTAAGCATCCCGTTTCTGGAGAAATGATGCGATTTGAAGCACCTATTCCTGAGGATATGGAACTGTGTTTAGACAAGTGGAGAAATTATTCGAGGCATGTTGTAGAGTAATAAATTCTTATTAATTTTGAAGTAAAATTACGCATATGAAAATCGTTATTTCTCCAGCAAAATCATTGGATTTTGAATCAGAATTGCCAACTAATAAATTTACGGAAGCCAAATTTTTGTTAGAAGCAGAACGGCTCAATAAGGAGCTAAAAAAGAAATCTTCAAAGAGTTTGTCTAAACTAATGAGTATTTCTACAAATTTGGGTCAATTAAACTTTGAGCGCAATCAGGATTGGCACTTACCCTTTTCTCCTTCCAATGCGAGGCCTGCGGTTTATGCGTTTGCCGGTGATGTATATACAGGTTTAGACGCCTACACACTTTCTGGTGATAAGATAGATTTGTTGCAGGAAAAGCTTCGAATACTATCAGGGATGTATGGTTTATTAAAGCCTTTGGATTTAATGCAGCCATACCGCTTGGAAATGGGCACCAGTTTAAAAGTAAATACAAAAAAGAATCTCTATCAGTTTTGGGGTGATAAAATTACTATTGCATTAAATGACGAACTCGACGGAGATGAACCATTAATTAATCTAGCGAGCAACGAGTATTTTAAAGCTGTTAAGCCAAAAATGCTGAATACGCCAATAATCACTCCGGTATTTAAGGATTTTAAAAATGGAGAATTGAAGATGATTTCTTTCTTTGCTAAAAAGGCGCGTGGAAGTATGGTTCGATATATTATTGATACAAATGCTACTTCTTTAGATGATATCAAGGCTTTTGATTATGAAGGTTATAAATTTAGCGAAGCTTATACCAAAAATGAGAATGACCCTGTTTTTATTAGATAGTGTTTGAACATGTAAATCCATATCCGGATTTTATTTTTGAAAATTCGACCAAGCTCATCGTGGGTACTTTACCGCCGCCTAGATTTACTACTGGTGAATTGAAGGAAAGGGATGTTGATTTTTGTTATGGAAGTCGAGACGGTCAGCTTTGGCCGATTCTAGATCGCCTTTTTGAACTTAATTTGAAATTTGAGACTACCACTGAGGCAATTGAACAGCGGAAACAATTTCTTATTAAAAATGGGATAGGGATTATTAATCTTGTAAGCAGCGCTAGACGTGAGAAGATCGACGCCTCCGATTTAGGGATGCAAGACGTCGAGCTGTGTGATATGGTCTCAATTCTTCAGATGCATTCTAAAGTTGATACACTGTTGTTTATGGGCGGGAATAGTAAAAATGGTCCCGAGTATTTTTTCCGTAGACATTTAAAACAGTATGATTTAGCACTTTCTCTAGTTTCTAATGAAGTTCCTAGAATTCATACTTTCCAACTTCCTAAATCTTCTCGAACTATAAAAACAGTGTCGCTTACGGCTCCTTCAGGGGCTGCTAATCGAGCTGTTGGAAGTCTTGATGCCTATCGCAAAATGAAGGCCGAATTTCCTAAAAAAACAACTATTGATTTTAGAGTAGAACAGTACAGACCTTTTTTCTGAATTAATGAAAAGATGATTAAGGTTGGAAGGTAAAAATCTCCAAAGGAGCATTATTGCTCACCACCATATAATGCGCTTTTCCGTTCACAGAAATTTCAATGATATCCTTTGAATCACTATCGATAAATGGATCGTATTCTTTTGAATAAACAAAGTCTCCTTTCCCATCACCTAGCAGAACATAACCGTAATTACTGTCATATCGAATGGTTTCAACTTCTGCATCATAGATAGCGCCCACACCCAATATATCCATATAACCGTCATTATTAAAGTCCTTAATGATGAAAGACAATGTAGGTCCAGTTTGTGCTATATTTGTCAGCTTTTTAATTTCAAAATTTCCATCACCTAAGTTTTCAACATAAACAGATTCAAACATATTTGCGGTTAACTTATATGCGTCTTCTAATTTGTCCTCGCCATAAATGTCTTTCATTTCCAGATGTGCAAATTCCTTATATGTTTTTATTTTGTCAAGTAAAAATGGATTTTGCTCAGAGCTGCACTCTTTACCTCTTATCGGAACTATTTTGCCATCGCTTATTTTACTCATCGCGACGTCGAAACTCCCATTGGTGTCAAAATCATTTGCATTGATATAGAGTGGACTTTCTTTAGAAGGATGAAACTTATTATTAGTTCCGATATTTCCTAAAAGATAGTCTTGGTCTCCATCACCGTCAAGATCGGCTGTCGAAATGCTTTGCCACCAACCTTCAGTATTCTCTAATCCTGTAATGTTGGTTGTCGCTGTGAAATTACCTTTGTTATTAGTGAAGAAAGTTGGTGCCATCCATTCCCCAACTACTAGTAAATCCAAATCTTTATCGTTGTCATAATCCGTAAAAATAGCATCTGACACCATTCCAATACTAGTCAAATCTTTATTGTCTGGAGTTGCATTTGTGAACTTCCCGTCATCATTATTAAGCAAATAAGACTTTGGAGACAGAGGGTATCTTCGAGGAACAACGTTTCCACCTATGAAAAGATCGAGATCCCCATCATTGTCATAATCTCCAGAAGTTACACTTTTACCTGAAATTAGCATAGATGGTAACGCACTATTGTTTTTTGTAAACTTCCCCGTGCCATTGTTTGTGTAAAGTCTGTCTTGTAGTAGGGGGTCGTTATTAGCTAATTCGTATCCAGCACTAACTACGTACAAGTCTTGGTCTCCGTCTCCATCCGCATCAAAAAAGTGTGCGTCAGAGTCTTCGAATTTGGCTTCAGCTATCCATAGTATTTCATTTGATTTAATAAAGGTTCCATCACTTTTCTGAATATATAGAACTGCAATGGCATCTTTAGCGTTTCCGACGAAAAAATCTTCTAAACCATCTCCGTTAACATCAGCCTTGGCTATTCCTGTTCCTTTAGTAGATTGTTTTTGCGGAAGTAACAGTTGTAGTGAATAATCATTAAAATCATTTTCTTTGTGAGCATATTGAATCCCCAATCTTGAAGGATCTGATTTTTCCTTAAAGCTTTTCGCATCTCTTACTGAAATGGGGCTGGAAGTCGCAGTGCGATAGTCAATCGTAATTTTTTGATTCGCTGAAATATTTTCTAGGGAAGAAGTCTTTCCATCGGGCCATTGCACGACTATTTTTTGGACTTCAGATTCATTCCCTAAACCAAAATTAAGAACATTAGATACTGAAGATTCGTACCCTCGAGCGAGGTATAACTCTATAAATTGTGTTTCTGTTCCAGAACTAACATATACTTTGGCGCCGATTCCCAAAGGGTTAATAGCTGCACCACTCAGTTCTAATTGAAGATAATTATTATTAGCGTTGTTTTTATAAACCCCGGCCTCTCCGTGTAGGTTGTTAGTGACAATATCAAGATCGCCATCGTTATCAAAATCTACATAGGCAGCGCCATTTGAAAAACTGGGATCATTTAATCCCCATTCCTCAATTTTTTTAGTAAAAGTAAGATCCCCGTTATTCTTAAAAATATAATTGTTTGTCTTTTCGGAAGGAAATACCGCCAAAACATCCTCTAGTTTCATGCTAGTTCCTGAAGCCGCAATCCCTTGAAGTACATTTTTAGCATCTTGGTTTCCATAGTCCCGTTCTACGCCATTACTAATAAAAATATCTTTGAAACCGTCATTATCGAAATCGGCAATTAATGGGCCCCAACTCCAATCTGTTTTTGAAACACCGCTCATCTGTCCTGTCTCCTTAAATTTACCGTTCCCTTGACTATAATGAAGCATATTGGCCATATAAGCATGATGATACCCGATAGAAACCATATTCATAAAATCAGAAGTACTCATAGCCCCCATGTTTTCTTTACTTTTTACATGGCTCTCATTGGCCATGTCTAATGTTAAAAGATCAGGATACAAATCGTTGTTTAAATCGGCATTATCTGATCCCATACTAAAAAAAGATATATGATTAATTCGTTCGTTTATTTGATTTTTGAAGGTCCCGTTCTTCTGGTTAATGTACATTACGTCGGGTTCTAAAAAATCGTTTGAAACATAAATATCATCCCAGCCGTCACCATTGAAATCTGAAACGACTGCGCTTAGCCCCCATGTTTTATTGTAAAGACCGGCTTCTCCGGTGACTTTCGTGAAAATAGTATTGTCATTCCTGTATAATTGATCACTCGTTGTTTCTTCTATTTGACGTTGAATTTTGCTACTAATTTTAGTGGTGTTCAAAAAGTCATATCGATGGTTTACAAGGTATAAATCGAGATCCCCGTCTTTATCATAATCTATGGAGTAAATTTGAGTCGAATATCCGGGGTCATTTAATCCCCATTTTGCTGCTTCTTCAACAAAGCTACCATTTTGTTGATTTACAAAAAGCAAATTCCTTCTTGTCTCTTTATTTTTTAAGGAACCCGCCTTACAAACATAAATGTCTAACCATCCGTCGTTGTTAATATCGAGCATGGAAACTCCTGTCGAAAAGCCCGTATAGTCTTCCGTTTTCGAGGAGACAGTAATGTCTTCAAATGTAAAATCTCCACGATTTTTATATAATTTATTTGGGCCCGAGTTAGATACAAAGTAAACATCTTCTAAGCCATCATTATCAATATCACCAGTTGCCAAACCTGCACCAGTATAGATATTCGTATAATTCATGAAATTGAATTCATTAGTTTGCTTTGTATTATTCATAAAAGTAATCCCCGAAGATTTTGAAGTAACTTTTGTAAATAGTGTTGTTGCCCCGTCAGTTAATTTGTTATTTTTTTCTGAAGGGTTTTTTGAACAACTTACAAGTGTTAACAGAATAAGTAGTAAATAGATTCTATAATTCATCAAGCAATTTTTTCTCTAACCAAACAAATATATACAAACTTTTCACGAATTGAATCTTGGTCAGATCATAATAACTTAATGGGTATTTGGTGTTTTGTTTCTGTTTGTTGCTGAATAAAAAAGTTATATTTAAAAAATATTTAGAATTACTGCCACTTGATAAGAACGATTTAAGATCCTTGCCATTACACTTAAAATTTTATGAAAAGACTCGGGCAACAAATTGATGGAACTTCCATCGCTGTTTTCAGAATAGGTTTCGGACTTATAATGCTCTGGGAGCTCATTTATTTTCTAAGAATGGATTTTGTAAAAGTGTTCCTGATAGATCCTAAAGTGCAGTTTTCATATGAGTTCTTATCATTTTTAAAACCTCTCCCCAAACCAATACTAGATATTTTAATTATTGTCTTAATAGTGTGTTGTTTATTAATAATAATTGGCAGGTTTTATAGAAAAGCTATAATCATATTTTGTATTGGTTTTTCGTATTTGTTTTTCCTTGATAAAGCATATTATAACAATCATTTGTATTTGGTGTGTCTTCTGTCGTTTTTACTGATTTTGATTCCAGCAGATAATAAATTGTCTTTTTCAAAAAAAAGGTCTAATCAAAAAAAACCTATTCAATATTGGCACTTTTTAATTTTGCGGATTCAACTCGCTTTAGTCTATTTTTTTGGAGGAGTTGCGAAATTAAATTATGATTGGTTGATTTCTAATCAGCCTGTTAGGGCTATGTTAGAAA
>JBLHIC010000084.1:0-11041 GCA_047614245.1 Flavobacteriaceae bacterium | reverse complement strand
GTACCTTCAGAACACAAACGTCTTATGTGTGGATCTTCGTCATTCATCCATTTATATAGAACTTGCATCGTTTTATGTTGCTCATTAACAATAAAGGGGCGAATGGAATATTCACAGGTAAATCGTTTTGTCAATTCGTATTGAGCATTCATTGAAATTTCAAAAGAATCAATTCCGTATTTTGCTACAAAATTGCAATGCGGCATATAAAATAGTACTGCAAGTCCATTACCCGCTGTCTCTTTTAATGGAGGAGTGAGGGACTGTAATATAATAGCAATTGCCTCTGTATACGGATCAGGTAAATGGGTATTCATTGCGTCTGCTATATGAGCACTTCTTTGTGTAATGCTTAACGCATCAATACCATTCAAGGCTTCAGTAATAAAAGCTTCCTTATCAAATGATACATGAACATGATGCAAGTTTTTAGCTAATTGATTCACCGCCTCTTTATCCAATATCATTTTTAATGGAAATCCCTTTTGAATTGATTTTGGAGCATCGGGTATTTTTAATATATCCATTATTATTTGAGATTAATAAGATCACTTTGTCTTATCGTACGAATTAGTAATTTCACTTCCAGTTTCATCAGAGAAATCCTCTTCAATATAATGTAATCTTTCACATTGCTCCATGTTTTTTCATCGCCTTAATTTTTCTAGGGTGAGGGATTCCATTCTCTACATAAAACTTTAACTCCTCCATAATATCTCCTATAAACTTTCCAAATCCTATTCTAAGAAGAGGCCATAAGAGATAACCGAAAAACTTAATATCTGATCGGAATTTCCACGTCATTTTAGATGTACCTCCATCTATATTTTTCAATGAGAAATCAAGTGTATTGAATTTAACAGGGAAAAAGAAAGGAGTATTGAGAAAATCAATCCTAACAGTTGCAGTTTTATTTTCTTCACTATATGCCAAGAACTGCTCCGAAGCCTTTATACCTTTTTCGTCTGAACTTAGTTCGCACACTCTCCCGTCTGATTGACTTCCTTCAAATGATTCGCCATTATTTTTAGCGAAAGAATGCTTTACGGATGCCATCCATTTATAAGCATCATTAAATCCATGTGCAAATATTCCCCATACCTTATCGGCATCGGCATTAACTATTGCTTTTTTTGTAAACTTGATCATAATGTTTTGATTTTAGTTCCCCTTAATTAGGTAATAGTTAAAACACTAATTTTAATTACGCATTTTGTTTTCGAGGATGTAAATTTCCAGTTTGAACATAATGTTTTAAATCTTCCAACATGTCATTCGAAGATTTATGTAGCCAGCTTTTAACTTCTGATACTTTCTTTTCAGGAATACCATCTTTTAAATCTATGTTGACAGTAATAGAAGCTTTGCTTGTATTCTCGTCAATGATTTCGAGAGCCCACGTTGCTCCAGCTTTATTAGCGAAAGGAGGTGCTCCTGCCGTTACTGTATATGATAAAATAAAGTTTTCAGAATCAAATAAATCAAGTGAATGTGTATTTGTTCCTCCCTCAACTACGGTATCTCTCGCTGAAAAATTAATTCCATCAAACTTGTTTTCACCAGAGGGTTTTGAATCTTTAAAAAAGCTTGCCCAAACATGAATTTCATCAAATTGGTTGCCCATAACTTGCCAAATATCATTAGCATTTTTTTCTATAATCACTTCTGTTCTAATATCCATTTTGCACTATTTAATTAGCAATAATTTGTATTGACTTCTAACGTTTAGATGCGTGAGATATAAAGGTGTTACAGAAAAACATAAAAAAAGAGATCACAATTTGTGATCTCTAGTAATGATAGGTGTTAAGGCAGTAATAAAATTATATGTTGAACAGGTTTTTAATCGTCTGATCATTAATTATTTTGCTAATAACGGTTTCAGCATCGAATTCTGATTTACTAGGGTGACCTCTAAAAATTTCCACGTACTTCTGGTCAAGCACCTCTCTCATTTCGTCTTGATTTTCTGAAACAAAATCCCCTATTTGTTTCGTGTAGGAGGGTTTTAAAATCATGTTGTTCTCGTTTAAGGCGCCCATTTTTAAGGCGCTTTTTGCTTTTTTAACACATCTACATGGGTTTGCCTTATTGATGAGTCCGCATCTGTATTCCATGTAATTGTGAAGTTCTTTTCTTGCTCTGCTGAGTTTTACTCTGAAGTTTTGGGGTGAAATATCAAAAATTTCAGCACCCAAATTATGATCAATACCAAAAGATTCTCCCAATAGATAGATAAGTCTTTGTTCTCTGTCTAGGCAAATAAGCATTGCAGAGGTGCATCTAAATTTAACCTCTCTGGTGTAGTCCTTTAATTCAAGCTCCTCTGCAGGTGTTAATTCTGGATCTGGAACAGCATTTAACTGTCTATCATGCTCTTCGAAGCTTGGGAACGCTTCTTCCTTTTTTTTCCTTTTTGATTGTAAAAACTCATTAAACACAATGCGATACAACCAGGTTCTGAATGCGCTTTCCCTTTTAAAGGTGGACAACTTGGTGATTACTTTTATAAGGACTTCCTGAGTTAAGTCAAGTGCATCTTCATTACTGTGTGTCATTTTCCATGCTACATTGTAAATAAAGGCTTGGTGAATATTTACAAGCTTGTCAAGAGCTTTAGAGTCTCCGTCAAGCACTTTGTCCACAAGAAGTAGGTTGTCCTTTTCCGAGTATTTATCTGATAATGGATTTTTCATAGTCCCTTTGTCTATTAGCTTAGATACTTGAAAAAGATAAGTGTTACAAAAATGAAGTAGATTTTTTAGTAAACCTTTAATTAAACACAATGTTGTTGTATGTGGTTTGTTGCGTGTTTTAAGGAACTAATTTACTAAATAAAACACTAACCAAGAAAGTCCGTTTGGACTTTCGTAAGTAGGCTAGAACTAGCAATAAATTATATAGGTAGTTAACAACAGCTTTCTTTCTGCTGTATTGAAGGACATTTTACTGAACCGAAGCTGCAATAGACACAACAATCGCCCTCGTTTGGTCTTAATACTTTTTTACAATTCTCACACTCGTAAAAGAATTGACAGGATTCTGTTGGCATTTCCTCTGCTTTTTTATGTCCGCAGTTTGGACAAGTGATTTCTGATTTTAATATGGTTTCCATTTAATTTTATTTTTTGTCGGTTACTTTATAACCTGTAGATTTAATTGCTTTTTTAATCTCGTTTTCATTGGTTTTTGTTCGGTCGAACTCGATAATTGCATTTCCGTTTTCGTATGACGCTTTTGAGTTTACAATTCCGTTTAGTTTATTTACTTCGTGATTAACATGTTGTTCGCAACTCGCACAGGTCATTCCACTAATTTTAAATTCAGTTGTAGATATGTCTGATTTGTCAACTATCATTATTTGTTTTTCCGTCTTCGAGTAGAAAATTCCCGAATAGTATGGAAAAGCCAACATAACAATTGCAAATGCTGTTACAATTCCTAAAAACTTTTTTGATTGAATAAATTTTGGTTTTTCGTCCGTCTCACATTCGCAGTCAATCTCTTTTCGAGGTTTTAGCTTTTGATACCAAGCAAATCCAAGAACCAAAAGTGTCAGTCCGGCTAAATAAGGCCTAAATGGCTCAATCCACGAGAATGTTGAAGCAATTCCACTAGTTCCCGCGATAAGAGCTAAAACTGGCGTTATACAGCATAAAGAAGCTGTAATTGCTGTCAGCAAACTCACTCCGATTAATTTGTTTTCACTTTTCATATCGTTTCTAAAATTTTGTTCTTGTCGAGTATCTCAAAAAACGGATTCAGTAATGTTGAATATTCTGCCGTCAATGAGTAAAAAATAGTTTGGGCTTCTCTTTCGGTTTCTAATAGATTTCTGTCTTTCATTTTTCTCAAATGTTGAGAAATAGCAGAAATGTTCATTCCGAGAATATCGCTTAAATCACAAACGCAAAGTCTTTTTTCCTCAAAGAGTAGGTAAAGTATTTTAAGTCTTACGCTATTTCCAACTAATGAAAGTCCATTTGCTAAATAGTCAAACGATTCATTTAATTCCGAAACTATGTCTTGGCAACGGTTTATTTGTTTAATATCTGCCTGTTGTCTTATGCATGAATTATTTTCCATAACACGAAATTACATTTTTTTCTTATTTAAGCATTTGCTTAAATACAATGATTTGAAGCGTTTGGAAAATTTCAACTCTTTTGTTCTTGTATTCATTTAATGCCTGTAAGCATAATAAAGCTTGTAGAAAAATTTATGAGCGCATCATAAACAAAGGTAAGAGCAAGAAATTAGCACTAATTGCTGTGGCAAATAAACTACTCAAGCAATGTTTTGCTATCGAGAAGTCTGGTACTCCATATGATGAAACGTTTGTTTCTGCAATAGCTAGATAAGTAGTTGAAAAGAAAAAAACTCAAAGAATCATATGTTTTGAATCTCTGAGTCTGGAATAATAATGTTTGAATTTAATGAAGCAAAGGTTTTTTTTACCTCAGGTCTTTGCTATATGCTGGTTTTTTATTTTGAATTAACTCATTAATTGAATCCCAAAGACCAATTCTTTTCTCTAATGATTGCTTTGCTACTGTGAGTGTTTCATTCCACTTCTGGTCGTCATT
The DNA here is from genome assembly GCA_047614245.1 of Flavobacteriaceae bacterium. Classification (GTDB taxonomy): domain Bacteria; phylum Bacteroidota; class Bacteroidia; order Flavobacteriales; family Flavobacteriaceae; genus Ulvibacter. The sequence goes on along the minus strand of JBLHIC010000084.1, from coordinate 6,455 downwards.
CCCACAAAGTTCTGAAATCATTTTAAGAGATAATGGTCCGTGTTCATCTCCATCTAATTCTATATGTCTTTCAAGATAATAGGTTAATTTGTTATATGACTTGTTTCCAGAATCTGACTTTTTCAGAATTTCAATAAACATATCTGGAATAACATCTTCTCGTCCAAATGTAAAAGCAGAAGCTACAAGGTGCGGTTTATTTGTTTCAATAATTGAAAATGAAAACTTCACAAAATCAGCTACTCTTTTATCAATATTTACTTCATTCAATGAATAATCAACTGAATTTCCTGTTTCTATAAATTTTATAAAACTATCTATTTCATTAGTCCCAGCGTTTACTTGGTACATTGCGTCCAAATACATTTCAAAATGACTTTTAGGTTCTCCTATTTCATTAATGTCACTTTCTTCTCCGTGGACAATTTCATTTATAAACCTTGACAGTATTGGGTTTTTTGGAGGTGTCCAAGGTATTTCAACTTTAGTCAGATTTATTTGAAGACTTTTTAAAAGTGACATAAAATCCCATACGGCAAATACGTGATTTTCCATAAAGGTTTTTATATCATGGATAGTATTTAAATTTTCATAAATCTTATGATTCTGTAATTGATTTCTTAATTCAGAAATCTCATTTTCTATATGTTGTATTCTATTCATTCTGTTTCTTTTTTCAACCTTTCTAAAATTTCTAGTGTCATTAAAATATTCTATAGAAGATTACAAATATACGATATCTTCAGTCTTATTAAGTGGTGTGCCTTTGGTAATAATTATTACTTTTTGCAGACTGTTATACCTACATTTTCTTTGTTCCAAATGAAAATGGCAAAGGTGAAGACAGATAAGAGTGATGATAAAGCTATTTGTGAGTATGCGTTAATTAAGGAGGTTTCTCTATATACTGCACTTACAGAGGTGCAGAGTGAGTGTCTTTAGCTTTTCAGACTAATGGACATCTATCTTAAACATCAGACAGCAATAAAGAATAAGATGCGCGGAGAAGATGCTCTTGCATTCCTTCAAAATTTGTTTATCGATCACTCAGACGTCCTAGAAGGTATCTGGATAGGGAGATTCAAGCTATAGAGCAAAAGATTCTTTCCTTAGTACAAGAAGATTAGCAACAGCATATTTCAAATACTTTCCTGGTTTATTTTTTTCCCATAAGATCGAAGCGAATTTTTCTAAAAAAAATCATCATTGCTCAGTGGTTTGTCATAATGAAGGCTAACAATTTGTGTAAGAATAGTAAGGGATTAAAACTCACTTACTTTTTAGGTTTTCAATTAGCCAAATTGTAAATTCGGCGGACTTTGTTAATGTACACGAACTTTAGGTCTTTCGCAAAACCCCTATTATTTTTATACTGTGTTGTACTACGTTACTAATATTATTATAACTGTATAGGCCATTTCCAAGCAACATAAACAATTAGTAGAGTTATGGCAATTTCAATACCACTAAGAAATACAAAAAAATAAATGATTGTTGGGTAAGAAAAGAGTGCCAAAACTAAAATTACAGCTATACTGTAAAGTCCGCCAGCTATAATGTTTATGAGTCTACTAATTTTGGCATTTAACATTATAGAAAGTAGAATCATTAAAGATGGAATTGTTATGAAAATAGAAGCTGCGACTAAACTCATTGGTGTTGTTTTTCCATCTTCTGTTTCTCCTTTTAACAAGCCTTTTAAATGTTCTGGCTCCCAAGTATAAAATAAATCACCATAGATATAAAATATTAATAAAGTAATCCATAAAATGGATAATTGGAGTTTTGCATTAATAGAATGTTCTTGAAAAATAGTTTTTCTTCTAGTTTTTCTTGAATAATCCGGATAAAGAAGGTAATGAACGCAACTTATTTGTTAACTCTAATCGTAAAAACATGAAAAATTACCAAGAAGTTGTTGGCATCGATGTTTCAAAAAAGAGGTTCCCACTAGTTTTGAAGAACGCATAGACCGAATCAATCTGTTGATAGGCGATAGGTTTTATTAACGAACCGCGGATATGGAAATGAGGAATTATAGTCCACAGAGGGCCCTAACAAGGAAGAGAAGGGTTATAGCTGGCGGATGTACGGTGGTGAGAGAGGTGCGCGCTCGATATTTACTGGGGGGAGCTGTCTGCTTGGTTGTGTTTTCGTCTTATTGAGAATCTAACTTGTCTATAAGCTTAAATACGTGAATAAATGTTTATCTTTTGAAAATGATCAAAAGATGAATCTGAAAAAAAAATGAAGCTGAACATAAAAAATACGTTTACTGAATCCCTGCCCGCTGACCCCATTTTGGAAAATACAAGAAGGCAGGTCACCGAGGCCTGTTATTCATTTGTCACACCTAAGCAAACTGCAAAGCCGGAAATTTTACATGTTTCGAAGGAAATGGCATCTAATTTGGGTATAAGCGAAACTGACTTGACGTCTGAAGAATTTAAAAATGTATTCACAGGAAATACGGTTTTGCCAAATACCAATCCGTATGCGATGTGTTATGGGGGGCATCAGTTTGGACAATGGGCGGGACAACTCGGTGACGGAAGGGCAATCAATTTAGCTGAGGTTGTGCACCAAGACAAGTCGTGGGTCATTCAGTTAAAGGGCGCTGGCGAAACTCCTTATTCTCGCACTGCCGATGGTTTGGCGGTTTTAAGGTCTTCAATTAGAGAGTATTTATGTAGTGAGGCGATGTTTCATTTGGGTGTGCCAACCACGCGTGCTTTATCAATTGGTTTATCTGGTGATGAGGTAATGAGGGATGTGATGTACAATGGTAATTCAGCTTACGAGAAAGGAGCTATCGTAACTCGAGTAGCTCCATCATTTTTGCGCTTTGGTAGTTATGAGATCCTTGCAGCCAGAGGCGATCACAAAACACTTAAAATTCTAGTAGATTATACCATTGAAAATTTCTTTTCACACTTGGGAAAACCCTCAATACCAACCTATGTAGCTTTTTTTAAGGAGGTTGCTGAACGAAGTTTAGAGGTGGTGATTCATTGGCAGCGAGTAGGTTTTGTACACGGTGTAATGAATACCGATAATTTGTCTATCCTTGGACTTACCATAGACTATGGCCCTTACGGCTGGTTAGAAGGGTATGATTCTGGTTGGACTCCAAATACTACTGATAGTCAGCAGAAGCGCTATCGCTATGGGAATCAGCCAGATGTGGTCCTATGGAATTTATACCAATTGGCAAATGCCTTGTACCCTTTGGTGGGAGAGGCAGAAGGCTTTGAAACAATTCTTTCAGATTATAGAGATAACTATACGGTTGCCTATTTAGATATGATGCGCTCTAAACTAGGCTTGAACTTGAAAGAGGAAGGAGATGCACAGCTTATAAAGGACTTAGAACTTAAGTTACATCTCACTGAAACAGATATGACGATCTTCTTTAGGAACCTGAGTAACTTCAGAAAGGGTACACTTTCCGGAGGAATAGAGGTCGTTAATGATGCTTACTATATTCTTACTGAAGTTTCAGATACGATTAGACAGCAATGGAATGATTGGTTTGTAGCCTATAATTCCAGATTAGCGCCAGAACTACTTTCAGATTCAGAAAGAAAAGAAAAAATGAACGCTGTAAATCCAAAATACGTATTACGTAATTATATGGCGCAATTGGCTATTGATGCAGCAGATGATGGAGACTATTCAATAATCGATGCATTGTTTGAGCTCCTAAAGCATCCTTATGCAGAACAAGAGACACAAAATAAATGGTTTGCAAAACGACCCGATTGGGCGAGACATAAAGTAGGCTGCTCCATGTTGTCTTGTAGTTCATAAAAAAGGCTCGTTTGGCCACAGAATAATGCACTAAATGGGACCCCTAATTTATTGATTTATAGCACTGTTTGTGTTATGTTTCAAAAATAGTTACAATGTATTGTGATATGCTTTAATTCTTTTGCAAAAGATTAATTGCGGCCTTGAAAATCACTTTTTAAGTATTTTTTTTGTAATAATGCCATCAGTACTTTCGATCTTCATAAGATAGATGCCTTTAGGGAAAGATGACGTGTCAATTGTAGTGTCTTCATGTGTGATTTTACTGGCGTATAGTTGTTTGCCTAGTACATCATAAATCTGAACCAAGCTTTGTGTCAATTGTCCCGAAATTTTAACGTGAAGTGTTTCATCTACGGGGTTCGTGAATTCAACATTGTTTAAATTTGCGAAATCACTAGTTCCTAAGATACTCTCTTGATAAACACGTACATAGTCAACTTCCAAGGTGCTCTCGGTAAATGTAGTCGGATTAATATCTGGAAGAATGGCCACGTTTAGCAAGATGTATTGATCTGCATCAAAAGGCCAGGTGTCCATATTTTTAATAGGCGGATTGTACGTATAATGTACAATGCCGTCTACCGAAAATATCATTTCTTCACTAGTCCATTCCAATTCGTAAATATGGAACTCTGTCGAAGCATTATTGACATTTTGTCCGCCAATATTAACAGTTCCGCCAAAACTTGAAGGGGTGTGCAATGCACTTTGAACGAAATCTTGATTTGCTCCCCAATGTTCCATAATATCAATTTCTCCGCAAGCCGGCCAATTTACACTTCCAAATGTATTGGTCCAGTATCCTCCTGGTTCAATAATATTCTTTCCCAATGTCCAAATGGCAGGCCAGGTACCCACGCCAAATGGTAGTTTGGCTTTTACTTCAATGCGACCATATTTAAAGGCTGTTTTGGAGTTGAGTCGAGCCGATGTATACTGTTTGGTGTAACCCTGGTCTGTAAATACTTCTTTTTTAGCGACAATTTTCAAGGTACCGTTACTCTGATTTGCATTGAGTTCTCTGTTGGTATAATGCTGTATTTCCCCATTGTACCAGCTACCTCCCGCCGGAATTTGTGTTTGATGGAACCAATTGTTATTATCTATAGCTCCATTTCCATCAAATTCATCAGCCCAAACTAATTCATAATTAATTTGAGAAATACCGGAGACTGCCAATAGTAAAAAAGAGAGAGTTGTAAGTATACGCATAGTGCAGTTTTTTAATAAGATACATTCTGATTTTGGATAATAAAAGATCCTGTCACGGGAGTACAAGATAAAAAAAAAGAGAATAACCTTGTCTAAAGATTTAGGTTGCTTGTGTAGGTAAGTTAGTGGTTATTATTTTCAATTTACTGCCCGTAAAACAAACTTTATTAGTTACTTTTAAAGATACTCTATTAATATGATAAACCTTCAAGATTATATCCGTGATATTCAGGGTTTTCCGAAACCTGGCGTGCTTTTTAAAGACATCACGCCGTTGTTGGGAAATAAAGATGCATCTGAAGTTTGCATCAATAATCTAGTGGCACTAGTCAATGGTGAAAAAATTGATAAGGTGGTTGCAATTGAATCTCGGGGTTTTTTCTTCGGAATGCTCTTGGCGCAAAGACTAGATGCTGGGTTTGTGCCAATTCGGAAATCTGGTAAATTACCATATAATACAATAGTTGAGCCTTATTCTTTAGAATACGGGATGGATGTAATTGAAATGCATGAAGATGCTATTAAAAAAGGAGAGCGTGTTTTACTTCACGACGATGTGCTTGCTACAGGAGGCACTGCAAAAGCAGCTTGTAAACTCATTGAAAAATTGGGTGGAGTAGTGGTGCAATGTAATTTTATAATAGAACTACAATTTTTAAGAGGTTCCGATAAATTGAAACGCTATGATGTTAGACCTTTAATATCGTATTAGTCTAAAGCGTTTTTAGTTACCCATAAGCGATATCCAAAAATTGCCAACTGAAGCTTTGAAGCCTTCGCGAGATCAAGTCTTTTCTTCGTAAAACTTGGTAAGACAGCTTTATTGAATTTTGCCAATACTACAAAAGCTTGTTTTTTCATACGTCAAAACTACAAATAAAAATACCTCTCAAAAAATTCGAGAGGTATAGGTTGATTAATTTGGCCACAATTTATTTTTCGATCTAATAATCGAGTGATCTAACGATCTAATGAGAACTTCCATTCATTATGGTAATACCATTGTTGATGTCAATCAAGATATTATCAATTGTTTGTCCTTCACCATTAAAAGATGAAGAGGAGGAGGAACCTTTATTATCTTTTATTTTCAATTTGATTTTAGTGATTTCTCCTGCGTCGTTTCTCTTCACACCGTTATAGGAAAAGGAAATACCTTTAGAATCGAAGGCTCTCCTTAGTTCTTCAAGATCATTTTTAGAACTATTCTTTGTGATGCGCTTTAAATCATCAGAAAAAAGAGCATTGTTTTGTCTTTCACGCATTTCTGCCTGGCGTTCTTCAATTTCATCCTTCAATTGTGCTCGTTGCACTTCCATTTCTACTTGACGTTCTTTCATTTCTTCCCGTCGATGCTCCATTTCTTTACGCCTCCCTTCCATCACGAAACGTTGTTCCTCACTTCTGACACGTTGTTCCTCAGTTCTGAC
>JBLHIC010000083.1:0-11215 GCA_047614245.1 Flavobacteriaceae bacterium | reverse complement strand
ATAAAGAAACAATTATTTGTATATTTAATACTAAAAATATAAATAAATCAATTTAAAATATTAGTTTTACAAAAACATCAATACTAATGAAACTATCTAAACGCATTAAATTACTCTATGGATTTGGCTTTTCGGCACAGGGAATAAAGGACGGGCTCTTTCAAATTTTTTTATTCTTTTATTTTAGTCAAGTATTAGGTTTAGGCGCAGGTCTTACAGGTTTAGCAACCATCATTGCTTTATTTTTTGATGCAATTTCAGACCCTTTAGTTGGCGTTTTATCTGACCGATGGAAATCAGAAAGATGGGGAAGACGCCATGGGTTTATGGTAATTTCAGCAATACCGTTAGGTGTTTTTATTTACTTATTATTTTCACCACCTTCTGATTTAGATCAAGTAGGCTTATTTTTATGGTTAACCACATTTACAATCTTAGTAAGGGTATCACTCACATTATTTCAAGTACCAGGCATGTCTCTTGGTGCAGAATTATCTGTAGATTACAATGAACGAACCTCGATAACAAGCTATCGAGTTATGTTTGTCGCCTTAATGTCAACTTTAATAATTATTATTGGGTTTGTAGTGTTTTTTGTACCGTCGGAAAAATACTCAAGAGGTTTGATGAACCCAGAAACTTACCCAAAGTTTGCAATGTTCTGTGGGTTTTTAATCATACTATCTATTATTGTTAGTGCTTTAGGAACAAGAAAAGTGATTCCCTTACTTCCGAAAGCAGCTGAAAATCAGATAAAATTTAACCTGAAAACCTTTTTTAAAGAAGTGGCAATGATGTTTAGAATGAAATCTTATAGAACTATTATTCTTTACACAATGGTGCTGTATATAGGTATAGGTGTTGGCACCGTTTTTACTACCTATTTTATGGAGTATTATTTTCAATTTACCGAGACTCAAATGGCCTTACTTCCTATTGCATCTGGAATAGGCGGTATATTAGCACTCTTTTTAGCATCAATATTAGGTGAAAAATTTGATAAAAAAAGAGCTGTCTTATATAGTACAATTGCCTTTAGCATTTTGTTTAGTCTGCCTTATAATTTACGATTATTAGGAATGTTTCCCGAAAACGGAGAGGCATCATTAATTCTAATTTATTTTGTGTGCATATTATTTGCATATATGTTTTTATGGATTGTCTTAAGCATAGTAGGCTCCATGATGGCCGATGTTGTGGATGAGTTTGAATTAAAAACAAACAACAGAAATGAAGGTTTATTCTTCTCTTCTATGTCTTTTGCTTATAAATGCACTGTTGGTTTGGGATATTTTATTGCTGGCGTACTTCTAGAGATTATCGCTTTCCCTAAACAAGTGGGTGTTGAAGATGTACCTATGAAAGCCATAGAAGGTCTTGGGTTTATTGGCGGGCCGGTTTTAATGTCTACCTACCTAATAGCTATTATCTTTCTTATTGCATATCCAATAAATAAAAAACGTTATAACGAAATAAGAGTCGCTCTTAAAAATAAAAAATAGCGTTTGTTTATTGTCAATTTACAAAAAAAATCTTTTTAGGTAAAACTAACTTTCTCTAAATTATTAACTTATCCTTAATTAAAAAATTAAAGTGATTTTATAAATTGTTTATAAGACAATACCCCTTTTTTAGTTAGGTATGGATAACATAAGTTAAACAAAGACTCTATCCCTTTTTTTACCAGATTATCTTCACTATTAATAATTCTTGAATTAGCAAACCAAAAATGATTATGTATCCAAATATGACGCATTAATTGATCATAAGATCCCGGATTATCTTCCGGCTCAGGCTTCATCATCCCCATACCAATAGCTAAGTAATTTAAATTCTTAATTATTTGATAAGACTCTTCTATTTGCTTTTGCACTTTTTCATTCAAATCAGGAAACATTTTTAAAATATTTGGAGTATCTAGATAAAAAAAACAAAATCGTTCTTGAAACTCAAAATAACTCTTCGTAATAGTCAGCCCTTGCCCTTCCTTAACAAGGATACTATTTCCATAAACGTTTTTTTGAAGAGTTTCGAACATTAAGTCAAAAACAGCTACAATAAGATCTTTTTTTGCCCCAAAATGGTAATTAAAATTACTCAAACTCATACCTGCTCTTTCTGCAATGTCTTGGTTTCTTACATTAGCAATGCCAGATTCGTTGTAAAGTATTACAGCCGTATTTAATATTTTCTTTTTGGTTTTGTTCATTATCTACAAATTTGAGTAAAAATAAATGAATATCAAAAATATAATGCACATTATATAGTAATTAAAATAATAATTATATATTGCGTACTAATTAAATAACAAATATTATACTTTGAATACCAAATTTATAGTTATAATGAAACATCGCCTTTAAATATGTCCATAAATATAAAATTAGATGTGGCGGTTATTGGTGCTGGATTTGCCGGAATAGGTGCTGGCATTAAATTGAAACAAGAGGGCATTGAGTCATTTAAGATTTTTGAACGAAGCAATGATATTGGAGGTACTTGGAGAGATAACAACTATCCTGGCTGTGCATGTGACATTCCTTCCAACTTATATTCGTATTCTTTTGAACCCAACCCAGAGTGGTCAAGAGCTTTTTCACCCCATAATGAGATTCATGATTACCTGAAGCATTGTGTAAGTAAATATAACATAACAGCATATATACAATTCAGTACAGAGATTCAAAAAATATTTTTTGATGTTCCAAATGGACATTGGGTTATTACAGATACTAATGAAAAAATTTATTTAGCTAGAACAATTATATCTGCTTCTGGCCCCTTAAACCAGCCGCTATACCCTAAAATAAAAGGCATTAATTCTTTTAAAGGAGAATCCTTTCATTCCTTATATTGGAATCATAGTTATGATTTAACAGGCAAAAAGATAGCTATTATTGGCACAGGAGCAAGTGCTATACAATTTATTCCGGAAGTTGCTAAAGAAGCAGCGAAACTAACTGTTTTTCAAAGAACAGCTGCTTGGATTGAGCCAAAGCTTGACAGAGAGAATAGTGAACAAACTAAAAAAAGATTTAGACGCTTTCCTTCGTATCAGAAGTTTTGGAGAGAACTTATTTATTGGTTCTTGGAGCATCGAGGCAGGGCACAGTATGCGCCAAATAAAATAAGAACAAAAAGAAAAGCGGATGCTCTAAAATTTATAGAAGAATCAATTCCTGATTTGAAACTGCGTAAAAAATTAACTCCCAATTACGAAATTGGCTGCAAGCGTATTTTATTATCTAGCAATTATTATCCTGCTTTAAATAAGAAGCATGTTAGCCTGGTAACAGATGCCATTTCAGAAGTTACCAAAAAAGGAATTATTGATAACACTGGAAAATTACACGAAGTTGACGCCATTATATATGGCACTGGCTTTTACACAACAACTTATAAACATTTATATGAAGTAAAAGGAATAAATAGTCAATCGCTTTTTGATAAATGGAACAAAGAAGGAGGAGAAGCTTATTATGGTATGACCGTTAACGGGTTTCCAAACTTTGTATTAATGGTTGGACCAAACACAGGTCTAGGGCATAATTCCATTGTTCATATGATGGAGTCTCAACTCAATTACATTATGAGTTACTTAAAGTATTTAAATAAAAACCCAAATAGCTATTTAAATGTTAAAGAATCAATTCAAAAAGAATTTAACAAGAAAATTCAAGAACAACTAAAAACAATGATTTGGTCTGATGGTGGTTGTGATAGCTATTATTTAAAAGATAGTAATGGTAAAAATACTTCTATTTGGCCTGGGTCTACAATGTCTTATCGAAAACAAACGAAGCGAATAAATAAAACTGACTACGATATAGTGTCAATTGAAACTACTAAAAAAGAAATAATATAAATGGAGCAGTTTGATTTTATGTTTTACGAGTGGGAAAAGAATTTTCCTAATCAACCATTTTTAAATCAACCATTTGGAGATACATGGGAGATTTATACTTGGGGTGAATCAGGCGAAATGGCTCGAAAAATCGCTAGCGCTCTAAAAAGTTTTAATTTACCCAAAGGCGCTCATATTGGATTGATATCAAAAAATTGTAGAGAATGGGTTATCGCAGATATCGCCATTGTTATGGCAGGCTATGTATCAGTACCTTTCTTTGCTAATCTTACTGGAGAGCAACTTCAAGAAGTAATAGAATTAGGCGACGTGAAGGCATTATTTGTCGGAAAAGTAGAAGATTGGGAAAATACAAAACAAAGCGTAAATGAGAACTTACCTGTAATTTCATTTCCCAATTATAAAGGACATTCAATTATAGATAAAGCCTTAAAATGGAAAGATATCATGAATGATTTTGAACCCTTGCAAAAAGTGCATAGGCCATTCATGAATGACATCTGGAGTATCATTTTTACATCAGGCACAACGGGAATACCTAAAGGAGTCGTAATTAATTATAAGGCTATTGAAGAGTCTAAATGGTCGGTATTAGAACTCAATCCAACAAAAACAGACCTTTATGGAGACAATAGATATTTCTCATACCTGCCATTAAATCATATTGCAGAGCGACTAGTTGTAGAATACAATTGCTTTAGATTTGGAGGCGCTATTTACTTTACAGAATCAATAAGCACTTTTTCACAGAATCTTATAGATACAAAGCCAACGATCTTTTTTGCAGTACCGCGAATTTTAACAAAATTTCAGCAAGGCATTTTGACTACAATGTCACAAGCTCATTTAGATACAGTCTTAAGTAATCCTGAACAATCAGAATTTATCAAAAAGAAACTAAGGGCTGCATTAGGATTAGATGAAACAAGGGCGCTTATCTCAGGTGCTGCTCCGTTGTCAGAATCTTTAAAAGAATGGTATACTAGTATTGGTTTACCGATTACTAATGGCTATGGGATGACTGAAAACTGTGCTATTACTACAATACTTTTTCCAGAAGAAAAAAAGCCAGGGTCAGTAGGAAAAGCGCAACCAAGAGTAAAAATTAAAATTGATAGTGAGACTGGGGAAATATTAATGCGAGGACCATTTCTAATGTCAGGCTATTATAAGCGACAAGATTTAACAGATGAATCCATTTCAGAGGGGTGGTTAAGAACTGGAGATCAAGGGCGACTTGATGATGAGGGTTATTTATTTATTACAGGTCGTATAAAAGACACCTTTAAAACGGCAAAAGGTAAGTTTATAGTCCCTGCGAAAATAGAAGCTCTTTTTACTAAAAGTAAAGTTCTTGAACAAATATGTCTTGTAGGATTAGGTTGTCCACAACCAATGCTTTTGGTGAATTTGTCAGACGTAGGGAAATCAAAAGAAAAGAAAATTTTAGAAAATGAATTAATTCATCTTTTAAAAAATGTTAATTCTGACTTATCAAATTACCAAAAAATATCTACCCTAATTATTAATCATGAGGATTGGAGTGTTGGAAATGGTCTATTAACACCAACGCTCAAAATTAAGCGAAATGCTATTTATCAGAGATATAAAACTAATTTAATTCAATGGCATGAAAATAACAAACAAATAATCTGGGAATAGAAAATGCTATACACATTTACCATCATCGTCTTATTAACGTTTGTGCTGTATTTTACAGTTTACAATAAAGTGAAACTCCCTAAAAATATAGATTCATTAATAAACGAGGTTAAAAACGAAAGACTTCCTGAATTTGTAATAGGAAAAACAGCATTTGTAAATAATACGGGTGTAAAAATAGCCTACGAAATTATTGAAAATAAAAAACCTAACGGAGAGACAATCGTCTTAGTTAGCGGTCACGGACAATCTAAATTAATATGGCCAAGTTATTTTTATCGTCCTTTTTTAGACCAAGGGTACTCTGTTATAAAATATGACAATAGAGGCTTAGGTGAATCAGATTGGATCATAGATTGGTCAAAAGAAAGCCCTTATACGCTAGAAGATATGGCAACAGATGCAATTGCTATTCTAGATTCCTTGAATATTGAGAAAGCTCATTTTATTGGCATGTCCATGGGTGCTATGATTTCACAGAGAATAGCAATTTCTTACCCAACTCGAATATCAACATTAACATCAGTAATGTCAACTGGTTTTTATGACGATCCAGCATTGGTCTCAGTCTCTAAGAGGTTTTACAGCAACATTATTGGAATAACTCTTTTATACGGTAGAAAATTGAAAACAAATTCTCAAAAAATGAAGTTTTTTTTATCCACACAGCGTTTACTGCAAGGAAAAGGAGATAATACTATTAACGATAAAGAAATATTACAAAAAGCATATTTTGAATTAAAAGTAAGAAAAGGGTTTAACTCAAAAGTGAGTAATCAGCACACTTTTGCCATTAAAGCTTCGGGTTCAAGGTATAATGAATTGGAAAGAATAAGAGTACCATGTTTAATAATTCATGGAACTAATGACCCTTTAATAAAGATTGAACATGCTAAAAAATATGCGCAATTAATACCAAATGCTAAAACATTATTCATTAAAAAGATGGGACATGATTTACCAGAAAAATACATCCCAGATATTCATAAATCAATATTCAAAAACTTTAAAAATAAATAAATAAAATTAACTAAATTAACTAAAACTAAAATTATGAAAGTAAAACAATATCAAAAAGCATCTTTTTTATTGATGGTAATGCTATTCTGCATCTCATTAGTTTCGGCACAAACAACTATAACAGGAACTATTTCCAATCAAGATTACGAACCTATTATAGGAGCTAATATTATTATCAAGGGTACAGCAGCAGGAACAGCTTCGGATCTTGACGGAAAGTTTAGTCTAACTTCTAAACAGGCTTTACCTTGGGATTTAGTCTTTAGCTATACCGGATATAAGTCTAAAACTGTATCTGTGACTAAGGCGAATCAATTAATTTCTGTAGTATTAGAACTAGGAACATCACTTGATGAAATCATTATTTCTGCCTCTAGGAAAGCTGAAAAAATACAAGACGCACCGGCTTCAGTTTCAGTTGTGACAGCAAAGGAAATCAAAAATCAAACTGTTGCCAATCCAATTAGTCTTTTAGAAAGCACTGTTGGTGTTTCGATAGACAAGCAAGGAGCAGGAAGAACTAATATTACAATGAGAGGAGGTTCCGATTTATTATCAACTTCAGTATTCGTAATGATGGATTATAGAAGCTTAATAGGGTCTGGGCTAAACTCCTTTGATGCGAATGCGACAACATTATTACCTATCGATGTCGATAGAATTGAAGTGGTAAGAGGGCCAGGTTCTGCTTTATATGGGCCAGGTGTTACCTCGGGTGTCGTTCACTTTTTAACTAAAGATCCTTTTAAATACCAAGGGGGAACTTTTGAAGTAAGTGCGGGTAATTTAAATACGCTTAAGTCTAACTTTAGGTATGCAGATCACAACGAAAATAAGACTTTTGGGTATAAATTAACTGCGTTTACAAGTAAATCTGATGAATGGGGATTAGACCCAACTAATGAAACAGACGCAGCTACTTTAGCAACATTTCAAAATGATATTGTCGATCCAATAGATGGAAGACTTGTTGGCCAAACAGGAGGAAATCTTAATGAAAAAGGGAAGTCTTATGGAGGTTCTGCTACATTATACTTTAGACCTGGAAATTCAGGATTAAACATTGTTACAACATCTGGTTTTAATTATACTGAAGGCTTATATTGGAGTTCTCAAGGGGAGGGATATCAGGCTGCTACAGATTTTTATACGCAAGGTAGAGTAAGCTATAAAGGGTTATTTGCACAAGCATATTATAATTCTAACAAAGGCTCTAATGACGATGCTAAAAAAGGATTTTTATACAGAACAGGAAATTTAAGTATTGTTGACAGAGATCAGTTTGAAGGACAATTACAATATAATTTTGATCTGGAATCTATTAAAACCAATGTTACCTTTGGTGCTGACTATAGGGCAGCACGTTTTGAAACAAAAGGAAGAACATTTGGTCGTTTTGAAGATGATGACAACTATGATTTGTATGGAACATATTTACAGACAAAAACGAATTTATCAGATAAGTTAGATTTAGTGTTGGCTGCACGTTATGATCAATTTTCGGGTATAGATGAAAGCTCATTTGCGCCGAGATTAGCATTGGTTTATAAAGCGAATGATGACCATACTTTTAGAGCATCATACAATACAGCCTTTGCACCAAATTCTGCGTTAGATTTATTTATTGATCAACCAATAGGAAATGCAGGAGCTTTTGACTTATGGTTGCACGGAAATAGTGTAGAACAAACTTTTAACAATCCACAAACAACATTTTTAAACGGATTACCAACTACTGCAGGAATTGGTATTGGAGTGGGTGATGCTTATAATGCATTTACTCCTGCTGTAATTCAATCAATAAGTGCTATCCCTGATTTTCAAGCAGTATTGCCTTTTCTACTGCCAATTTTACAAAGTGAAGGTTTTGCAAATGCAATTGCTACAAATGGCGGTTTTTCAGATGGTGTAACAATTGATGTAAATGGGAATTTAATGACCCCTAAAGGAACCCCCAAATCAACACTAAGAGAAGAAAATACTTTTGAAATTGGCTACGTGGGTAAAATCACAAATAAATTAAAAGCGAGTTTAGACGTATATAGAGTGAACAAAAAGAATTTCACAGGAATACGTCAAATAAGTCCTTTAGTAGTGCTCCCAACAGTTGGAGCTGATGTTAATGCGGTGTTGATTCCTACTTTAACAGCTGCATTTACAGCGGCGTATTCAGGTTACTTGCAGAGTCTTGGTTTAGATGCAGGAACAGCGAATGCAATGGCTGGTCAAGCAGCTGCTGCTGTCGTTCCAGGCGTTGCAGCTGTATATGACGGTGTGGCCAGTGCCTTTTTTAACAACCCTGACGGTTCTCCTGGAGCTCGCGGCATCATTCAAACAGATCAAGCACCTGAAGGAGGGTTGCCACATTTAATGTATGGATATAGAAACTTTGGAGAAGTAACGTATTATGGTGCAGATTTAGGGTTAAACTATGATTTAAATGAAAATGTTAAGTTATATGGAAATTACTCTTGGGTAAGTCAAAATTCATTTACAGGCGAAGATATTGGTGAGCCAGGTTCTACAGATAGATTCGACTTGAATTTCTCTCAAAATAGAGTTAGAATTGGAGGAAGTTATGAACCTGCAATTGGTCTTCAAGCGGGACTTGCGTTAAAATATAATAGTGAATTTGAATCTACATTAGGCGTTTATGGTGGTACAGTAGATGCCAGAACATTAGTAGATATGAATCTTGGATATCAACTTGATAACGGGTTGTTTTTTAACCTATCTATAGACAATCTATTGGGTGAAAAATACAGAACTTTCCCTACAATGCCAGAAATTGGAACTCAATTCCTGGCTACTGCTAGATATACTTTTGGAGGTAAAAAATAATGGATAAATCAATTAAAAACAAAGTAGCCTTTGTAACCGGAGCAGCACTAGGAATTGGTCGTGAGACAGCCATGCTTTTAGCAAAGAAAGGAGCAAAAGTGATGGTGACAGATATTAACGTTGAAGAAGGCAATAAAACCGCTAGCATTATTAATGATGCTGGTGGGTATGCCAAGTTTTTTAAGTTAGATGTTTCAAAAAAGGAAGATATTCAATCTGTGTGTAAAACCATTCATTCTTCAGAAGGATCTTTGGATTTAGCCGTAAATAATGCTGGAATAGCGGGTGGTATTGGACAAATACATGAAATCCCCTTTGAGTCTTGGGAACGCATGATCTCAATTTGTTTATCAGGGGTTTTTTATTGTATGCAAGAGGAATTAAAATGTATGCTACCTAAAGGCTTTGGACGAATTGTAAATGTTTCTTCCTTAGCAGGATTAAATGGATTAGCAACGGCTGGAGATTATGTTGCAGCTAAGCATGGGGTGATTGGATTAACAAAAACTGCAGCACTAGAATATGGCGCTTTTAATGTTCGAGTAAATGCTGTTTGTCCTGGATTTATACAAACAGCTATTATGGACGATGTATCGCAAGAAGTGCAAGACTACATAACACAAGTACGAGTGCCAATGAAACGCATAGGGACAGCTAAAGAAGTAGCAGAAGCTATTGTATGGCTACTAAGTGATTCTTCCTCTTATGTAAACGGAGAAAATCTGATATTAGATGGCGGTTTTAAGGCAGGATAAGGATTAAAAGAAATAATATAATTAAAGAAACAAAAATGAAAAGATTAGAAGGACAAATAGTAATTATCACAGGAGGAGCTAGAGGTATTGGAGAAGGAATTTGTGAGGTATTTTGTAAAGAAGGAGCTACGGTAGCATTATGGGATGTAATGGACGGACAACCAACAGCAGATAAAATTACAGCAAATGGAGGGCGCATCTTTTTCCAAAAAGTAGATGTAACTAATCAGGAATCTGTTGATGAAGCCGTTGCTGAAATTATTGGAAAGTATGGAAAAATAGATGTGCTTATAAATAATGCCGGAGTTATCAGAGATAAATCATTTTTAAAAATGACACGTCAAGAATGGGATACTGTCATGGCCGTTAATGTAGATTCATTATTCGTAACTGCGAAAGCTGTTGTTCCTCATATGAAAGAAGCTAAGTACGGTCGTATCATTTCTGCATCTTCAATCAATGCTTTTATAGGAGCATTCGGACAAACCAATTATTCTGCAAGTAAAGCAGCAATTGTTGGGTTTACGCACTCTTTATGCAGAGAGGTCGGGAAATATAATATTACTGTAAATGCAGTAGCACCGGGGTTTATACAATCTGAAATGACCGATTCAATGCCAGATGAAGTCGTTAAGGCCGGTATTGAAATGATTCCCGTAAAACGCATTGGGACGCCTGAAGACATGGGGTATGCTTATCTGTTTTTAGCTTCTAAAGAAGCAGGTTTTGTTAGTGGCCATACTTTGCATGCAAATGGTGGGTCTTTACCCGTTTAATTAAAAAATAGCCTAAAAAAGAATTATTAAAGTTATGGCAGAAGAGAAATTAACGGATAAAGCATATGCAACTGAAATTCCGCATTTAGAAGATGTAAAAAACTATGTTGGTAAAGAGTTAGGATTGTCCGAATGGCATACAATAACCCAAGAACAAATTAATGATTTTGGAAAAACGACAGATGATAATCAATGGATTCATGTAAATCCAGAATTAGCTGCAAAACATTCGCCCTATAAAAAACCAATTGCTCATGGATTTTTAATCCTCTCTTTGGCGTCAAAATTTTGTTTTG
>JBLHIC010000082.1:0-11465 GCA_047614245.1 Flavobacteriaceae bacterium | reverse complement strand
TAGGTATTGAAAACCTATTTATGAAGATAGAGAATTTAAAGGCAGTGGATGAGAGCTACTTTAATAAAAAATCTGAAAAAATATTTGGAGATATTTTAAGAATAGGAAGAATCATTGACCACGTTAGAGCATTTTCACGAGATCATGACGAATATATTTCTACCTACTTTGACATCAATGAAAGTATTAATAATGCTATTTCTATGATTTCAGAGCAATTCAAACATCACGGAATTACTTTGGATCTCCAACTTGATAAAAACATCCCTTCTATCATTGGAAATACCTATAGGTTTGAACAGGTGATTCTTAACTTACTGACAAATGCGAAAGATGCTCTTCAAGAAACAAAAAAAACTTCCAAGTCAGATTTTAAAAAAACAATCGTTATCCGAACGTATCATTACGATAATTTAAATTTTATAGAAGTTAAAGATAACGGAAACGGAATTAAACCTGAAGTCATCGAACGAATTATGCTTCCTTTTTACACGACAAAGAGTGAAAGTAAAGGAACCGGACTTGGTCTCTCTATTTCATTCGGGATTATCAAAGAACTAAAAGGGAGTATCGATGTTGAAAGTAATCCTGTATCAGGAACTACTTTTAAGATAAGTGTTCCTATTCCTGAAATTAAAGATAATACTAAAATCACTAGCAAAAAAAATGAATAAACTAACTGTTCTTGTCCTTGATGACGAAAAACGCTTTACTGAAGAATTAACTGAATTCTTGGAGAATTCAGGCTTTCATACTTTTGAAGCAAATTCGGGAGCTCAGGGATTGTCACTTCTTAAAAAACAATCCATTGATTTGTTGATTTTGGATGTTCGCTTGCCTGGTGTAAATGGATTGGATATTCTAAAAAAAGTAAAAGTAAAGTATCCCAACATGGAGGTAATTATTGTTTCAGCACACGGGGATATGGATACGGTAATTAAAGCCATGCGCTCTGGAGCCATTGACTACCTGCGCAAACCCTTTCGGCATATTGATATCCGAATCGCGATTGAGCGCACCGAAAAATTTCTATTTCTGCAACGCAAAGTAAAGCAAATGGAAGAAAAAAATTCATTGATCTCTAAAAGTCTAGAGGAACGGATTGAGCGCCATTTTATTGGAATAAGCCCTCAAATAAAGGAAGTATTGGATATGGCAATGACCGCTTCAAAATTTCCCGATACCAACGTACTCATTACAGGAGAAAGTGGAACTGGAAAAGAAAATATTGCAAGAATCATCCATTTTGCTAGCAAAAGAAAAGATAACATGTTTTGTGCGGTAAACAGTAGCGCCGTAACCGATTCGCTAATGGAAAGCGAATTCTTCGGACATAAAAAAGGCTCCTTTACTGGCGCTTTAACCGATAAAAAAGGTTTTTTTGAAACAAGTGACGAGGGAACTTTATTTCTAGATGAAATTGCAGATATGCCCATGAATTTACAGGCAAAAATGTTGCGAGCTATCGAAGAGAAAAAAATCACAAGAGTTGGTGAAACACAACCTATTGCAACCGATTTCCGAATTATTTCTGCCACCAACCATATATTAGATGATTTGGTCGAAGAAAAAAAATTTCGATTAGACCTTATTCACCGACTGAATACATTGCATATACATTTACCAACCCTAAGAGAAAGGCCGGAAGATATTAAGCCCCTACTTCTTTATTTCGCCGAAGACTTCTCTAGGAAACTAAACAAGCCAAGCCCAATTATTGATAAAGAAGTTTTTCAAAACCTAAAATCATACCCTTTTCCAGGAAATGTAAGGGAATTGAAAAATATGACCGAACGTGCAATTATCCTCAGCAAAGGAAATACACTTGGAGCGAAAGATTTTCCAGTAAAAGTAAAAAACAAATCAACACAACCAGAAGAGGACACAAACTTGAATTTAGAAAAAAATGAAGCTGAACTGATACAACTTGCATTGAATAACTGTAATAATAATCAAATTGCCGCTGCTAATGTACTGGGTATTCAACGAATGGCACTAGCAAGAAAAATACAAAAATATAATATCAGTCTTACAAATAAGAAAGGTCAAAAATGAGCATAGTGCTCAATTTTGAGCATATTTACATGCTAAAAAATAGAATTAAATAAGAGATTATTATTATTTTAGGATATTCATTAGCGCTAACCCACTATTATAGAGATGTTCACAATTATATTTGCAAATAAGAAAGGTTTATATAGTATTTTGGCATACTAATTGGATATATAGTATTCTTAATGAGGAAAGCCGTCACTCATAACAAAGCACGGTTTAAAATTAATATTTAAATAATTATTATTATGGCAGTAGAAAAAACAGTAGGATCGTCAAGTTTAGTAGAAGTAGTTGACCGTATTCTTGACAAAGGAGTAGTTGTTGATGCGTGGGTACGTGTATCTTTAGTTGGTATCGAACTAGTTGCAATTGAAGCAAGAATAGTTGTAGCATCTGTTGAGACTTACTTAAAGTATGCAGAAGCAATTGGATTAACCGCTAAAGCTGCATAAGCAGTAAAGGTGAGTAATTAAGTTAAAGAGTTCTCTTGCCAATCTTCCTTTATTTGTTCGCAAAGAAAAGCATGATTTGCCAAGCAGCTCTTAATTTATTTTTATTTTATAATGCTATTTAAAAGAAATTATCTCGACGCAGAGCCCCATTAAATAAGTGTTTATGATTAATTATAACACGAGGCATCGGAGAATCAAACCCTAATATTGATTAAATAAAAAATTAATTATCTGCAATGAATCACGACAACCAAAAGCACTCTTCTGATTTCATCGAGACCTTACTCCACAGCTTTGAAGACCGAATACAAAAGATAGAGAAAGCTTTTAGCTCCTCCGAATCAGTGATAGAATCATCCCAGATTTTATTGGATGACTTCCAAAATTCATTAAAAAAGCTGAAGAAAGAAAGAAAAGAATTAAACAACATCTTGCGCGAGCACATGGCTAAAATAGGTTCGTTACGCAAAAATGATTATGACTTCCTTATGGAAGATCTTGTTCTTCTACTTAATGAGAAAGAGCAAGAAGCGAAAGATGAATTTCGCCAATACATAATATACCAAAAAGAAATGGTTAGCCTACTTCGTAAAGGTATTCTTGAAACAAAGAATATTGGAAAAAACGATAACAAGGAAAATATTAAAAACTTTAAACTAGAACTTGAAAACATTTTAAAAGCACAGCAAGAAAGAAAAGAACACGCTGTTCTTAAGTTTCTAGAATTTCAAGGCATACATGAAAAAATTACCCACAGTTTTAACGAATTGATAAATCAAGATACTCACGTATTTTGTAAAGATCTTAAAAATGTAAAAAAACACTTACTAGAAGAAATAAAATAACCTAAACTTTTTAAAATTAAACGGTATGAGTATAGCAGAGCAAATGAAAAATCTTAGTGATGACATTTTATCGTCATATAAACAAAGAGCGGCTGAATTTCAACAAAGATTGAAAGACAATGCCGAGATCAGTAAAAAATTCCAAGAAACACTTGATGGTTTCAGAAAAGACCATATAGAAATGGCCTCAACCTTAAGAACTAACGCTACTAATTTACGTTCAGAGCTAGCAGAGGGTCAAAAAGAACGCTTACACTCATTCAACCAAATGATGGGTGGTATTCATGGATCTATCTCCCAAATTCAAGAGGAGGTTAAGGGAATTAAAATTTCTACTAGCAGCATGCTTAGAAATTTTTCAACTGATCACAGCACAATGACAGCTGAACTTCACAAAGAATTAGATCAAAATCAAGCCAACCGTCTGACTTGGAATAATGGACGCTTAAAAGGTTTCAACGATTTAATGCTTGCTACTAACAAAGATATTGACAACATTAAAAAAGAGGTGCAAACTATCTTTAGTTTTACCGATAAATTATTGACTAAATTCTCTGATGATCGAATTACAATGTCGGACAACATGAGAACTGAGTTGAAAACAAACCTCACAGAAAGAGTTATCTACACTCAAAACCTCCTTGCAGAATTCTCAGAAAACCTTTCGAATACACATAAGGAAAATCAAAGAATGGCAAAAGCCTTAAAGTTAGATTTACAAAACTCAAGTAAAAAACTTTCAGAAGCAGATGCACAACGGCTCAAAGACTTCAATGTTAGCTTTACAGGAATACAGAACCGAGTTCGTGAAATTCAAAAGTACGTAAATACATTTCTAACTGAATTTTCTACAGATAGAAAACAAGCAGCAGAAACATGGAGTCAATTGGCAGAAGCAATTGCTAGATTAAAATCAGCACCAATGGAAGTTACAAAAAAGCCAGTAACCGAATCTGTAAAACCAGTCGCTAAAAAAGTTGTAGCTAAGAAAGAAGCTACTCCCAAAAAACAAATTGTTCCTGAGAAGGAAGTTATAGCAGAAACTGAATTGAAAACAGCAGAACCAATAGTGGAGACCCAAAAAATTGATAAATCAAAGAAAGATCTTACACTACAAGAAAAAGTACTGAATTATCTAAATACACACAAAAAAGGAGTTAAAGTTTCCGACATGGAAAAACCTTTTGGTGAAACTAGAATGAAAATAGGTTTCGTTAGCAAAAAATTACTAGACGAAGGAAAAGTTAGAAAAATTGAGAATCTTTATTATCCGTTAGCAAATAAATAGTGGAAATGGGCGCCCAAATGAAATGTATCTATTGCGAAGGCAAAGGAAAAGATCCATATAAATTGCTTTCAAGCACTTCAAAGTGTTTAGTCTGCAACGGATCAACTACCGTCCAAATAGATGAACCATTTAGGGCTTGTATTTTTTGCTCCGCAACTGGAAAAAATCCCTTGGGAGCTAGGGTTCCTTGCATTGTTTGCAAAGGAAAAGGGAAAAATACAATCACGAGTGAAGTCGTTTGTGCAAAATGTATTGGAACTAGCAGGGCAAGCGATGGACTGCCTTGCACTAATTGCAAAGGAACAGCATATAAACAATAAAAGAAAGAAATTATGATTAAAGAACGTAAAGCAGTACTGGCTCCCGTGCCACAAGCTGATTTTGTTGAAACGCCATACATTGCCGACATTACGAACCGAGCACAAACATATATCAAAGCAGGATTCCCTGTGCATTTAAGAGGACCTTCTGGTACAGGAAAAACAACCATCGCTTTGCACCTCGCGAGCAAACTTGGTAGACCTGTAGTGATGATACATGGAGATGCAGAATTTAAAACTTCGGATCTTGTGGGTGGTGAAAGTGGATATAAAATCAGAAAACTAGATGATCGTTTTATTCATACAGTGCATAAATACGAAGAAGATTATTCAAAACAGTGGCAAAGTAACCGTCTTACTTTGGCTGTTCAAAATGGTTTCACACTAGTATATGATGAATTTACACGTTCACGACCGGAAGCAAATAATATTTTGCTACCAATCCTTCAAGAACGTATGATGACAACGCAATCAACAAAAGGAGAAGAAACATATATCAAAGCACACCCTGATTTTTGTGCTATTTTCACTTCCAATCCAGAAGAATATGCAGGAGTAAATAGAACTCAAGATGCACTTCGTGATAGAATGGTAACCATTGATATAGATCATTTCGATTATGAAACAGAACTACAAATCGTTATGGCAAAATCACAACTTTTACAGGAGGATTCTGAAAAAATTGTGAAAATTGTAAGAGGATTGAGAGAGTCTGGAAAAACTGAATTTGATCCAACAATACGAGGATCCATCATGATTGCAAAAACCATGGCCACTCTCGAAACAACCCCCTCTGAATCTAAAGATTTGTTTTCAACAATTTGTCAAGATATTCTATCTTCAGAAACCAGTCGTATTGGTTCAAAAACAAATCAAGATAGAGTTCGAGTTATTGTAAAAGAACTTATTACAAAATATTATTAATCTTGGACTACAACTAATACACAAAAAACCATATAATTATGAAAGGTTCAACTTCTTCAAAAGGTATTCACAGCATTAAATCGATGCAAAGCATTAAAAAAGATGCAGAGGAAAATAGTAGTAATCCAGATTTTCTAAAACTGTATATGCTTGAAAAAGAGCGCACTAGACTAACCAAAGAGAAAAAAGGAATCCAATTAAGACTAGATCCCATAGACGCAAGACTGAGGGAAATATCAGAATACTATGCTGAATCTCTTGGAAATAAAGGCAACAATGGTTCAGATACAAACCAAGATACAGATCAGGATGATAAAAAATCAAAATGGGAAACTATTGGAATTAATTATTAAAAAGAAGTACTAGTTATGTCAGAAAATATTTCCCATTCCGTCAATTCCACCAATCTAGCCGACATCCTCGAAAGGGTCCTAGATAAAGGAATTGTAATAGCTGGGGACATCAAAATACAAATTGCCGATATTGACTTACTTACGATCAAAATTAGATTATTGGTGGCGTCTGTTGATAAAGCAAAGGAAATTGGAATTAACTGGTGGCAAGAAGATGCTTTCTTGTCTTCATCAGCCCATGAAAGTGAATTAAAAGAACAAAATAAAAAGCTACTGGAGCGAATAGAGAAATTGGAAGCAAACATTAAGAGTTGAAAGCCTTCCTAACTTGAGCATTCCGTAGAATATAATAGAAAGATATGGAAAATAAAAAAAACGAGAATGACTCGAAATTTGATACGCTCGGATTAGGAGGTCTGTTCAAAGGGTTCGAAAAATTAGTAGACCTTGCTGGAAAACTTCAAGACCAAAGTGATATTAATAAAGAAGGAGAAATTAATCTTGATCATCTCAAAAAAGGTATGAAAGGGGTTTACGGTTTCACCATTAAATCTGCAGCGCCCGGGGGGAAACCTACGGTTGAAACCTTTGGAAATATAAAAAAAACGCCTGAAGGACCAAAAGTAGAAGAGCAACGTGAACCAATGACCGATATATTTGACGAAGAGGACGACATTGTTATCATTGCTGAAATGCCTGGTATCGAAGAAAGTGACTTAAAGATTGATCTTAAAGGCGATATCCTTGAAATTTCAGCTGAAAGAAAGAGTCGAAAATACCACAAGGAACTTTTACTCCCCATGAAAGCAGACAAAAGCAACATGAAGCTTAGATATAACAATGGCATACTTGAAATTAGAATAAAAAAATAGAAAAATGGCACTATCAGGTTTAGATAACACTGATCTTAAACTGATCCTTATTGGAGGAAAAGGTGGTGTAGGCAAAACTAGCTGTGCAACATCAATTGCCCTCGAATTATCAAAAACTCATAAAACTCTAATTATTTCTACTGATCCAGCACACTCCATATCCGATTGTCTAGGTAAAACAATGGGAAATGGAATTCATTTTGTAGATGGTGTAGATAACCTTGCAGTAACAGAAATATTTGCAGAGCAAGTATATGCAGACTTCAAAAAAAAAAATGAAGCAGAGTTAAAAGGTCTTTTTGAAACTTCAACAAAGCTTGATTCCGAGGATATTGACGACTTATTACAATTATCTATTCCTGGTATTGATGAAGTTATGAGTCTCATGACTATTATTGATATCATTGAGGAAGGTAACTTTGAAAAGTATGTTGTAGATACGGCCCCAACGGGGCACGCCCTGCGTATGATTTCCTCGCCAATAGTGCTAGATGAATGGATTAAAGTAGCGGCTAGAATGCGTTGGAAATATCGCTATATGGTTACTAGTTTTTCAGGTACTTATAAAGAAGATAAAACAGATGCATTACTTCTTAACCTTAAAAAAACTGTAAAAAAAATTGAAAACTTGTTTCGTAATGTCAAACAATGTGAATTCATTCCCGTTTGTATTCCTGAATCCATGGCGGTTTTAGAAACTGAACGTCTAATCTTAAGTCTTCATAACTCTAATCTCTCTGTACGTCAAATGATTGTGAACAATGTTTTACAATCTGAAGGCTGTAGTTTTTGTAAAGAACGGCAAATAGGCCAACAAAAATATCTAGAACAGATAAACACAACCTATTCGAAACTAAACAGGGTTATCCTGCCTTTATTTGCAAGTGAAGTTAAGGGTTTAGAAAAACTGAATCAAATGAGAATGTTACTATTTAACTAGAAAAATAAATATATAATATCCAATATTATGAAATCTTCTCAAAATGCGTTTATTCTTAAGGTAAAAGAGGCACTAGTAAAAGATGTTGGTAGGGCCATCGCAAGAATGGACCCCAAAGATATGAAAGCCAATAGTTTTGAACCTGGAGATATTGTTATTATTGAGGGCAAGCGAAAAACTCCAGTAAAAATTATGCCCTGTTATCCGGAGGAAAGAGGAAAAAAAATCATTCAAATCGACGGTATTACAAGAGAAAATACCCAAGCAGGTATTGATGAAAAAATCAGCATTGAAAAAACTGTTTACAAATCAGCATTGAAAATTAGACTACAACCTGATACTGGCACCGGTTCCCAAAAAGATAATGATGCAAAGTATATTGGTTCGCTTATTGATGGATTACCCGTCTCTAAAGGAGATAAAACAAGGGCCAACCTATTCGGCTCTAGATCAATTGATTATATTGTAGTGGACACATCTCCTTCAGGCGTAGTGGTTATTAATTCCGACACAAAAATAGATTTAAATTTACCAAAACAGGGTGAGAATAAATCAACTAAAGTATCCTATGAAGATATCGGAGGCCTTGGAAATCAAGTGCAACGTATCAGAGAAATGATTGAACTTCCGTTAAAATATCCAGAAGTTTTTGAACGACTAGGTATTGAGCCCCCTAAAGGTGTTTTCCTTTATGGACCTCCTGGAACTGGAAAAACTTTAATTGTAAGAGCGGTGGCTAACGAAACAGATGCTTACTTCATACATATTTCTGGTCCAGAGATTATGGGTAAGTTTTATGGTGAAAGCGAGGAACGCTTGCGCAAAGTTTTTGCGGATGCCCAAGCCCATGCACCCGCTATCATTTTTATTGATGAAATTGACGCTATTGCTCCCAAAAGGGAAGATCTAGGAGGCGAAAAACAGGTTGAAAAACGAGTTGTAGCTCAACTTTTATCATTGATGGACGGATTGGAATCACGTGGAAAAGTAATCGTAATTGGAGCAACAAATATTCCCAATACAATTGATCCCGCCTTGCGCCGTCCTGGAAGATTTGATAGGGAGCTTTCAGTTTCAATACCGGACAAGAAAGGAAGACTTGAAATTCTAGAAATTCACACCCGTGGAATGCCCCTAGCGTCCGATGTGAGTCTTCCTAAATTAGCTGAAATAACGCATGGTTTTGTAGGCGCCGACTTGGAAGCTTTGGCGCGTGAAGCAGCAATGACAACACTTCGGAAAATTTTACCAAAAATTGATTATGAGCTCGCCGAAATACCATATGAACTGTTGATGAACCTTGAAGTTTCCATGGAAAATTTTTATGACGCCATGAAAGAAGTGGAACCATCTGCTATACGAGAAGTATTTGTAGAAGTGCCTAATGTTAAATGGGACGATGTTGGTGGACTTAACGAGATTAAAGAAGCTTTAAAGGAAGCCGTGGAATGGCCATTAAAATATGCTGAGTTATTTCGTAAAGCAGATACAAACCCTCCTAAGGGAATTATCTTATACGGACCACCCGGAACCGGTAAAACGTATCTAGCAAAAGCTGTAGCAAGCGAGAGTGGGGTTAATTTTATTTCTGTTAAAGGTCCCCAAATTATGAGTAAATATATTGGAGAATCAGAAAAAGGAGTTAGGGAATTGTTTAAAAAGGCCAAACAGGCTGCACCTACCATTCTTTTTCTCGACGAAATAGATAGCCTTGTACCCCGTCGAAATAGCGAAAGCTCAGGTGCTAACGTTACCGACAGGGTAATTAGTCAATTTCTAACCGAAATGGATGGAATCGAAGATCTTAAAGGAGTGGTTGTATTGGCAGCTACCAACCGCATAGACCTGATTGATCCAGCCTTATTAAGAAGTGGGAGATTTGACCTTCTATTTGAACTACCAGCTCCAGACGAAAAAACCCGTGAAAAAATATTTAAAATCCATACCCGTAATAAACATTTACAAAAAAATGTAAACTTAAAAAGGTTAGCTAAAATGACAGAAGGTATGGTAGGCGCCGATATTGAATTTATCTGCAGAAAGGCCTCCGTTATGGCTATTCGCGAAATAATAGATAGCTTCAAAGACCAAGAAGTAGAACCAGATATACACATTGTAATAAAAGAAGAACACTTTTTAGAAGTTGTTCAGCTTGTTAAAGCTCAAAACTTAATAAAAAAATAAAATATGGAAGAAGGTATAATTAAAAAAGACCTATATATTTATGGACTCGTTCCAAACCATTATGATGACGAACAATTTAAAAAATTAAACAATATAGGAGTTATTCGTATTCCGTTTCAAGAAATATCAGCAATTGTATCACAGAAAGATAAAATTGACTTGAAGCAACTGAATACAGAAGAACTTGCAGAATTGATGGTACATCACCAAAAGACTGTCGAAAGTCTAATGAATATGGGTTTTAACACCATCATTCCGATGCGTTTAGGAACCTTCACTAACAGTAGTACTGAATTAATTCGAATTCTTAAAAAAGAATACGAAATAATTTTGGATACCACAGCTAAGGTGACCGATTTAATTGAAGTAGAAATCGTTTCGACCTATGCTGATTTTGGCCAAATAATAGCTGGAATTGCAGTGCATCCAAAGGTTATTGAAATGAAAAGAAACGCCGAAAGCAATAAACTTGGGATTACCCAGGACGATCAATTAAGCATCGGATATCTTGTCAAAAACCTACTCGATGAGCTCAAAGCCAAATATGCGACAACGATTACCGAAACTTTTCAGCCTCTTTGTACAACACTTAAGCAGCACGAGCTAATGAATGATCAGATGGTCTCTAATACTGCCTTTTTGATACCCAAAAGCAAGTTTGATTTATTTGAACAAAAACTTGATCAATTAGACGAAACCTTGCTCGGTAAATTTAACTTTAAATTAGTTGGCCCACTTCCGTGCTATAGCTTTTATACTATGGAATTGAAGAGTATATGTTTAGAAGAAATAGAATCAGCTCAAAAAGAGCTTGAGCTAGACAATTCTACCTCAGAAAAAAACATTCAACAAGCCTACCTAAATAAAGCTAAATTTTTTCACCCCGACTCGAACTCAGGTGAAGATACTACCCTAATTTTTAACCAAATCAAAAAAGCCCATAAAACCCTACTGGATTATATAGATGTAATTAAACCAGCTTCAAAAGAAGAATATTTTTCATTAAATACGGATACAGTAATTGAAAATTCACTTTTTCTAAAAATCAAAGAATAATATGGAAAGAGACGGTAAATATATTTATTGCATCATTGCTTCAGACTATGATAGTAATTTTGGACCCATCGGGATTGGAGATCGAGGTGATTTAGTAACTACCATCGGATTTGATGGTTTATGCATGGTTGTAAGTGATCATTCCCTAAATGATATTGTGGTAAATCCTAAAAATA
>JBLHIC010000081.1:0-11692 GCA_047614245.1 Flavobacteriaceae bacterium | reverse complement strand
TTTCTCCAATTACTACTGCAATATAGTTATTGTAGTAGGCTACATTGGAATGATCTGATGAATCTGTGCCACATTAAACCCATTTTCAATGACTTGCTGGTAGGCCTTACTTTGGTTATTGATCACAGGATTGGTATGATTAAAGTGTATGAAATAAATTTTTTGTTTCTCTTCGGAAGGCAATCCCTTAAAAAGCTCCATGCTTTCAATAATGAAGGGATGGGGAATTTCTGAAATATCCCGACTATTAATTTCCTCACCATCGAAAAAAGTTGCATCAACAAATGCGTAATCAACTTGAGATATTACCTCAGAAATGTCTGTTTCCCACTTCTCCCATTTATCAATATCTGGTATGAATAGCACTGATTTTTTTGGACCAATGATTTTAAATCCAACGGTTTCTGAAAATTCATCTCTATGTGGAACTGTGAAAGGAATAACTTTAATATTAGAAGTGAGTTCAATTTCTTTTCGATTTTCAATTTCCTGAAGGGCAATATTGTTAGTGGTTACCAGCTGATTCCACGGGCCATTATTTTCGAGAAATTTCTTCATTCTGGGCATTGCATAAACGGGAACTTGTGAAGCGTTAGTAGCTTCTTTTCCGAAATACATTAGGCCTGTGTAATGCCCAATATGAGCATGAGTGAGAAAGATTCCGTTAGGGAGTTCATTCTCAGAATTCGAAAACTGCTTCAGATTTTTAAGTTGTGAAGTGATATCGGGAGTGGCTTCAAAAAGAAAAGATTTATTGTTTTGCGGATCAACGATTCCTAATGAAACTACCTTCCGAAGGGGGTTGGACTTTTCAAATAGATTTTCACAACATGCTTTTTTACAGGCTATATGTGGTGATCCTGCATCTTGTATTGTTCCTAAGACAACAAGAGAAGTTTCAGAAACTATTGTTGTTAATGTGTCTTTTTGATTCGGATCCGATTTAATAGTAGTACATCCAATATATAATACGAACGATAAAAATAGTAGCTGTAGTTTCATTACTTTAGATTTGAAAGTTGCTTTCAAGGGCTAGGGTTTTTATCTTCATCTTTTTTCTCATTCTTGTGTTTTTTATGCAATTGTTAAAGGCGAACCCCTAATCTCCAAAAGAAAATCGCAGTAATTATAGTAACAATATCAAATGTGTTCATTGTTAGGCAAGTTAGGGAAATCTGTACTGTTTATATACCTACTATTTTGACTCGATAATTAAAAAAATAGCGGTACTATCACCTATGTTTAGTACTTCGTGCCATTCAATTCCCTCGTTGTAAAAATTGGTGCCACTGGGCACTTTAATTTCTCGAACTCCCGTCGTGTCTTTAATTCTAAAGGTACTTCCAGATAGGGTATATCCGAAGTGGGCACTGTGATAATGCCTTTCGTGACCTACTCCAGGTGGAAAGATGCATTTTAGCACTCTCAATTTCTGATTCTCTTTTATAAGTTCACATACTGCTTGATTGTTCCAACCTGCTTCCAAAGGATCTGGCAACTTATTATTTGAGTTGCAACTAAATATTAGAAAGGAAACAATAATTCCTAAGAATGAGTTTTTAATGAATGAACTGAATAAATTTATCATTTTATTATCCCTTTGCCTTTTCAATACCTTTTAAAGCTAGTAATCTTTTTGGAGCACTTTTAAGTGTAATCTCATATTGAGTAGCAGCTTCTTGATTTTTATTCTGGGTAAGTAACCAATCGGCATATAACTCACGAGTAGGTTTCTGAATCGCCGGTGGGCCGTAACTATAGCTTATACTCTCCTCGAGTTCAATAGATTCTAAAAAATACGTTTCGGCTAAAGTCTTGTCATTATCAAGAGAAGCTCGCAAGGCTCGTAATTGTGTTTGTCTAATTTTGGATTCTATCAGATCTGTTTTGGAAGCTTCAGCACGGGATACAGCCGAACAGATTTTAGAATTATTATTGGAAACGACAAATGATTCTCTCTGATAGTCTTTTTCTGTGAGATCAATAATACTATCAAGAAGATTTGAATCGTTTTTGACGAACGCTTTCATGCCTTCTAAGAAATGATATTGAGAACGTATTGTAACATTCAGATCTGAAATATCAACTGGAATTTCGGCAATGTCTCCATCCCAATCGTTTGTTTCCACCAGATATGTCCCTTTTAAATATACAAGATGAAGTCTTCCCTTTTTTGACGGAGTTTCTGTCGCATACTGCTGCATATCCAACACCATTTTCTTAGCCTCTTCATTTTTCGAATCTTGTAAACGTCCATATTCCAGCCAATGATACGCGTGATAACCGCGAGCATCGTTGTCTAATCCTTTTCTGTTCATTCGATTTAGACTAGCCTGATACGAGTTTATATTTGAAGAAACCACTTCTTTCCACATTCCCATTGCTACATAAATATGGGAAGGCATATGCAATGCGTGACTGGCATCTGGTGCAATTTTCGAATATGAGTTGGCCGCTTCTAAGGCGAGAGGAGCGTGATTTGGATCGTCATAGGAATGTATTAGATAATGCAAAGCACCGGGATGATTCGGATTTTCCTCCAAAACGCCTTTCGCGATTCGAGCACCTTTTCCGTAGATAGCATCGTCTCGCCCTTCAGGTACCGAACCTAATAGCGATAAAGCATAAAAAGCAGCAACTTCATGATTTGAGGGGTATCTTTCCGATAATTCTTCCATAAAATTGGCATAGGCCATGTCTCTTTCTGGTTTTTCCATTTTAGGCTGATAAAGAATTTGCGCAGCTTTAATGAAGTCACTCTCTAATTCTGTCGCGTACTTGTCTAATTCAATATCCTCTATATGTTTCAATGCAGCAATACCACTGTCATAGTTTTGCTCTCCCCATAAACTATGGTTGTAGGTCATCGCTTCACCCCAATAGGACATTGGCATATTTGGATCTTCTTCTTGTGCTTTTATAAACTCCTCACGGGCATCCTCATATTCAAAAGAGTGAAGTAATAATAAACCTTTTTCAAAATGAGGGATTGCTTTTTCTTTGCCGCTTATTGTAATATTTACAACGCCTAGGTAGTCGGTCTTTGTTTTCTCTTTCTTACATGAAAAAATAAGGAGAAGAGCTAAAATTAATACTGAATATTTCATGATAGATAGATGGTTATGGAGTGTTCGCTTAAATATAGGGAATATAAAGACTTATTCGCTTATTTCTGATGGTAGAAAGATGAGAAAAATTACTGCATTAAGAGATTATAAGAAAATATTTTTCTTCAATTTACCTTTATGCTTCGGCGTTCCATAAGCACATTATCATGCCATTTCCCTTCTCGTTTGGCTATGCTCTCGCGCACGCCCACGATCCGAAACCCACAATCTTGGTGGAGTTTAATACTCGCTTTGTTTTCAGAGAAAATTCCAGCCTGTAAAGTCCAAAAACCTAGCTTTTCACTCTCTTTAATTAAATGGAGCAAGAGTTTTTTGCCAATCCCTTTTCCTTGATGTAGCTTCGAAACATAAAGAGTGTCTTCCGCGACGCCTTTATAGACTTCACGTTTTGAGACTGGGCTCAATCCACACCAAGCGACTACTTCATTATTGATAATTACTACATACCGACACTGACTTAGAAATTTAATATCCCAGTTCTCCCAATCCGGGATATTCGTTTCAAATGAAGCAATACCTGTTGCTAGGCCTTCTGTATATATATTAGAAACTGAAGGAAAATACTTTTTTTCTAGCAACTCGATCTTCATACTAACAGCAACCACTACCTGGGGCACAACTTGCCTCATCTGAAACTAGTTCAACTGTTTCATTCACTCCACAGATCTCGTTGGCTTTACAATTCGTTTTTTCAATCGCAAGTTTAAAAAGTAGCTTACCGTTTGATAGTTCAAAGTCTGAAACAAATAGTTGTGCGGTATGAAATAGGGAATTACTGTATTCGATCTTGGCTTCTGAATTGAGGTCGTAAGGTTTCAGTTCTCCCACTCTGTTGAGGATTGTGAGAGCTTTGTTGCTCGTCATAAATTCAGTTTTCCCTAATTCTGAAGGGCTTTCCCATAGTTGAATAATCGTCTCGTTCCAAGCATCTGTTTGTCCACCGCAATCAACAGAATCAACAGAAATATGTTTTACTTCTGTGATATGATAATTTGCACCTACAAGCTGTCCTGGAGTATATTCGAATAAGAGGGAGGCATTTTTATTTGATTCTAGTATTTGTAAAAATTCTTGTGTTTTCATATCATCTCGGGCCGTACCCGATATCTTATTAAGTTAATTCAATTTTTGTTCTTGTTTCAGGTATTAAGTTTAGTTCAGCTAACAGCATTTATTTTCAGCTGTCTCAAAAAAGTCGTGAAATAAGGATTTTAAATCGGCAAGTCTCTTTGGATTGACTTTATAGTATTGGCTCTTTCCCGCAAAATGACTTGT
This sequence comes from Flavobacteriaceae bacterium, assembly GCA_047614245.1. Classification (GTDB taxonomy): domain Bacteria; phylum Bacteroidota; class Bacteroidia; order Flavobacteriales; family Flavobacteriaceae; genus Ulvibacter. Next base: position 7,289 of record JBLHIC010000081.1, on the reverse strand, counting down.
TAGTAGCCCCGATTTTTTAATTATTTGAAGATGCTGAGATGTAGTGGGTTGTGACAATCTGATTTTTTCAGCAATATCTTTACACAAACAACCATCGCAATCCCCAATAAAATTTAGGATCGAAATGCGTGCAGGATGTGATAGAACCTTTGCGAGATCTGCCAGTTGGTTTACACCATCCGAATGAATATGTCTTTTAGAAATCCCCATAATATAGCACCATTGTTATATTGCAATATTACGATGATCAAATAAATAAAAAAAGCCTTTGCAGATATTTCTGCAGAGGCTCTTGTTTATTAGAACCAGCCTCTCTTACCTACTTGATAGGTTTGATAGAACTCTTCATCACTTTTTGTTAAATATATAATTCCTTCAATAAGACCAATAATTGCTCCAACACCACATAGGAAAGACAATAAGATCTGTATAACACCTTCTTTATTATATCCCAAAATAAATTTATGGATTCCTAAACCACCAATTAAAACTCCCAAAATACCAGCAATTAACTTCTTGTTTTCACCATTATGAGTTGCTTCATTCCAACTTTCTTTCATATCGTTCATTGTATCTTTTGCGTCTTCAGTAAAATCTTTCGCTGCCTCTTTTGCCTCTCCCGCCATCTCAGATGCTTTTTCTTTTGCACCTTCGAAAGCTTCTTTAGCTTCTTCTTTCATTTGAGATGCTTTTTCTTTAGCTTTATCAGCGGAACTTTTAGATTTGTCTTCGAAATCATCGAATATATCTTCTTTGCTGTCTTCGCTCATTTTGGTTGATTTTTAATGGTTTATTATATAAAACTACAAAAATTATAAGAATGCGCTGTCAATAGGTTCCCATAATTCTATTTTATTTCCTTCTGGGTCAAGGATCCAGCCAAATATTCCATAGTCGTATTCTTCAATTTCTCCAACGATTGTAACACCTTCGTTTTTTAGAACGCGGAGTAATTCTCGGAGGTTTTCAACCCTAAAGTTCATCATAAATTGCTTCTCACTAGGTTTAAAATACTGTGTATCTTCTTTAATGGGACTCTATTGTGTTGAGCATTTATTATCTTTTTCGTCTTTCCACCAAAAAGTACATCCATAAGCGTCTGTATTTAATCCAAGATGATTTTTATACCAGTCTTTAATTCCATCGGGATCTTCTGTTTTAAAGAAAAACCCGCCCAATCCTGTGACTCTATTTTTCATGGCTTTATATTTAGAATTTTTTCAGCAGTAACTTCGGCTAACTTAATTTTGCTTTCTGTCGTCCAACCAGCAATGTGTGGACTGATTAAAACATTATCAAATTGCAATAATTCTGCAAATGCCTTCGGAAGGTCTTTATCCGTAAAAAGTGATTCAAAAGAAAGGTTTTCGTATTCCAACACATCCAAACCGGCACCCAATATTTTTCCATTTTTGATCGCAGTGACTAAATCGGAAGTGACCACGCATTTGCCCCTTGCAGTATTAAACAACCAAAATGGTTTGTGGAAACTATTAATGAAATCGGTATGTATCATTTTATTGGTAAGTGGTGTCCAAGGGACATGTAAACTCAAGACATCTGAAAGTTCTTGTAGCGTGTTCAAAGAAACCTGAGTAGCATTTTTGTTTCCTACGTCATTCTTAATATCATAGCAAAGCACGGTACAATTAAATCCTTTTAACTTTTTGGCAAAGGCCTTCCCCATGTTGCCGTATCCAATTAAACCAACAATTTTACCGTCCAATTCGGTCCCTCTGTTGGCTTCACGGTTCCATTTACCATGCCGGAGTTCACGATCTGCTTTGTTTAAATTATTGAACAAAGAAAGTAACATCCCTAAGGTATGTTCACCAACGGCATTCCTATTACCTTCAGGGACAGATATTAGTACTACACCTTTACTTTCAGCATATGGGATATCTATACTCTCGAGGCCTGCCCCCACGCGTGCAATGAATTTCAAATTGGTTGCCGCGTCAAGAAATTGCGAATCTATTTTAAACCTACTGCGAATTACAATTCCGTCATATTGATCAATTACCTGCTCTATGGTCTCCTTAGGGGAGGTGTAATCTTCATGATTTGTAGCTCCAGCCAATTCAAGTTGCTGGATTAGTATAGGATGATTGCTGTCAAGATGAAGGATTTTCACAATTTATATTTTTGGATACTCTGTTTGCGTTCTTTCATTCACTACATTCCCAGTATGTGCAGTGGTCAATTTCTCAAAGAGTAAGACATGTACTTCTTCCCCATTTTTCGTTTTAGGACAATGTTCTACTCCTTTTGGTATTACAATAATTTCACCTTGTTTTACAACTTCGATCTTATTTCTAAAATGCATCTCCAATGTTCCTTTCTGCACGAAAAAGAGTTCATCTTCGTCTTCGTGTTTATGCCACATAAAGTCTCCTTTAATCTTAGCTAAAAGGACTTGCATATCATCGACTATCGCAATTTGATTTGGATGCCAATGCTTACTGAAAGTTGTAAACTTTTCCTTAATGTTAATTGTTTTCAATCTGAAGGAATTAGACGAACAAGTTACTAATTTCGTCTGGAATTTTAGTTGGCCGGAGTGTTTTTCCATCCAAAAGACACCAAATGGTTTGTCCTTCCACCAGAGTTTTATTGTCTATAAGCCGAGTTATTCTATAATGGCGTTCGCTTCGCACCCCTTTATTGATTGCAATCCAGGTTTGAAGCTCTAATTCTTCGTCTTCAAACGCGGAAGCACGATAAGTGATGTTATGATTTATAACATACCATACGCACTTTTCACGAACAGTTTCGGATGTTCTTGAAACCCAATGTGCTTCAGCAGCATCGACACACCACTGCAAATAGGCAAGGTTATTGACGTGTCCACGCGCATCTATGGACGAAGCAGGAACTGTGATACGCCGTGTAAATATATCAGGATTCAAAATCCTAAGATAATTTTTGAAAGATAGAAGAATAGAAAAATTCCGAAGATATCATTACTGGTCGTTATAAACGGACCTGTTGCTATAGCAGGATCAATACCTCTTCGGTCTAGAATAATAGGCACAAAGGTTCCTATTAAAGCGGCTACAATAATAACAGATAACATTGAAACAGATATAGTGATACTAACTAAAATATCTTGTCCAACAATGACTCCGAAGATCATGACTAGTGCTGCGAGAGCTGTTCCATTGATAAGCGCCAGGCCGACTTCTTTTAACAAGCGATTAATCAAACTTCCTTTTACATTATCGTTTGCCAAACCTTGTACGATAATTGCGCTAGATTGCACACCTACGTTTCCAGCCATGGCTGCTATAAGCGGTGTGAAGAAAAATAGTATTTGATAATTTGTTATTGCTTCCTCAAATCCTTTCATAATATACACACTGCCCAGACCTCCAAAAAGGCCTAAAATAAGCCAGGGTAATCGGGCTCTTGTAAGTTCCCAAACACTATCATCTGCTTCAACATCGCTAGAAATACCAGCCGCCATTTGATAATCTTTATCGGCTTCATCTTTTATAAAATCGACAATATCGTCAATGGTAATCCGTCCTACTAAAATGCCATTCTCATCTACAACAGGAATTGCTTCCAAGTCATATTTCTGCATAATACGAGCAACTTCTTCGCCTTCTGTATGTACAGTAACATAATCTACTTTTGGGATATAAACTTCCCTTATTTTGGTTTTTTCTGAAGCTGTTAAGAGGTCTTTTAGAGACAGACGTCCTTTTAATTTTCCTTCTTTATCGGTTACATAGATTGAATGTACACGAGTAACGTTTTCAGCTTGACGCCGCATTTCTCTAACGCAACCCGCGACCGTCCAGGTTTCCTTGACTTGCACCAATTCCTTTGCCATCAATCCCCCAGCAGTATCTTCATCATATTTTAAGAGTTCGATAATATCTGCTATGTGCTCCTCATCATCCAGCTTGTTGATTACTTTTTGCTGAATATCGTCGTCTAATTCTGCGAGAATATCAGCGGCATCATCGGTATCCATTTCCGCGAGTTCCTTTGCAATTTCCTTAGGAGAGAGTCTGCTCAGAATTTTTTCACGAACATCATCGTCCAGTTCCATTAAGGCTTCTGATGTGAGCTCGGATTCAAGAAGTTTAACAAGGTAAGTAGCCTCATCACTTGAGAGTTCTTCGAGTAATTCGGCTATATCGGCAAAGTGGAATTCATGAAGTAGCTCGCGCAACTTGTTGCCTTCTTTATTAGCTACTAGTTGCTCAATGCTTTTTATAAAATCACTCGTGAGTTGAAATTGCATCTTCCTCCAATTTAAGTGTGAGTGCGACAAATTGTGCCACTGAAAGTTGTTCGGGACGTTGGCCAAAGATAGTATCTTCTTTTATTTTATCGGAAAGATTGAAGGATTTTAAACTATTTCGCAATGTTTTTCTGCGTTGCTGAAAAGCTGTCTTCACCACTTTATAGAGCATTTTTTCATCACAGTCCAAAGAAAAGTCAGCCTTCCTCGTTAACCTAAGTACGCCACTATCCACTTTTGGCGGGGGATTAAAAACAGTTGGGGGTACCGTGAAAAGGTATTCCGCTTTGTAAAATGCCTGTGCTAGCACGGAGAGAATTCCGTAGGTCTTACTTCCTTCTTTAGCACAAATACGCAGCGCAACTTCCTTTTGAAACATTCCAGTAAACTCAGGAATTCTCTCTTTGTTTTCGAGGGTTTTAAATACAATCTGAGTCGAAATATTATATGGAAAATTCCCAGTGACTGCAAATTCATTTTCACCAAAAACATCTGAAAGATCATACTTTAAAAAATCTGCTTCTAGCAGTTCTAAATTTTTATTGAGATAATTTGCTTCAAGATAAGAAATAGAGTCACGATCAAGATCCATTGCCACTAATTCGATATCTTTTTCTAATAAGTATTTTGTGAGGACTCCTGTGCCAGGACCAATCTCTAGCACCTTGGTGTATCCATTTAGATTTAAAGTGTCTGCAATTTTTTTAGCAACGACTTCGTCTTTAAGAAAATGCTGCCCTAAATGTTTCTTAGCCCTCACTCCTCTATCGCTGGGGCTAAACTTTTTTGGACCTTTATTTTCTTTATTGCTCATCGATTACTTCTAATTCGGTTCTGAAAGCTACAAATTTACCCGTAAAAGGTTGGCTCAATTCTCGAAGTCTTTCCGAGTCTTCGGCATAATACCTTTTGAGAGTCTCTTTACTATCTGTCGTATATTGGACAGAATAGGTGATTCCATCCATCTCCTGCTCGAACAAGACTTTCGTCATGAGCGCTTTGCTAAATTTTTTAGTAGCGAGCATTGCAGGAATATGCTCCGATTTCATCCAGTGTAACCAAGTGTCATGGATACTTGTTTCGATATTAATTGTGACGTTGTAGATATACATTGTTTTGATTCTTAATTTAGTTCATCGCCGCGAAGCAGGCGGTATTTTTTTCGCGCTTCCACAAAGAATATACTATCGGCAAAATTGAAAATAATTTGCTCATATAATTCCTTCGCTTTATCGGGTTGTTGCAGCTTGTTTTGGTATAATTTTGCCAATCGAAAATGTGCGTCATCGGCTAAAATATCATCGTTGTAGAACTCAATGAGTTTTAAGTAACTTGCCTCAGCTTTTGCATACTGTTCTGTTTTTTCATAAAGCTCACCCAATTTTAGTAAAACTTCATCTTCTATTTTTTCTCCTTTATGATTCAGGCTAATTTCTTCAAAAGCGACAATCGCTTCTTTGTTTTTAAGCTGAAACGCCATTAAATCAGCTTTCGCATATTTGTTCAGTGCAGTTTGAGTCGAATCTTCCATAGAATTATCTCGAATCATCAAACTTAATTGCATAGCATCATTCGCGATTAGTTGTGATGCCGATTTCCGAAGAACGTCCAATTGTACTTGTGCCCATTCAAAATCGCCCTTAAAATAACTTGTTTGTGCTACTTTAAAACGAGCTTGCTGTGCCAGAATGTTTGATTGTACTTTTTTCTGAACTTGAGAGTAATATATCAGCGCCTGATTAAATTTTTCATCAAAGACCAAAATATCGGCTAATTCCATTTTTACTCGCGCCTCTTGATAAGATGTAAGTTTCACGTTTGAGAGCGTTTTTAAATTTGCAATTGCCTCATCTTTCTTATTCATTTGGAATGCTAAGAAATGGTTGTAATCGATCTGAAGGAAATAGGTTTTTGCATTACGCCCAAAGGTTTCAAATAAGGTTTCGAATTGACTTTGAATCTTGTTATAGTCTTTTTCAGGCGTAGTTTTTAAGGCAATGGTCATTAAATATTGATGTCCTTGTAACTTAGCTTCTGGGGTATTCGAATTTTCGATAATGAAGTTTACAATTTCTCGGGCATTTTTATAGTCTTCTTCATTAATTGTGATAACCGCCAAACTCCCAATGTCTCTCAAGTCATCTCCAACACGTTTGTAAATTGCTTTTTCTTGTAAAAATGCTTTTTTAAAATCTTTTTGCTGAATAAATAACCAACTCAGCAACTCGTTAAATAAAATGTTTGGGTCTTTCTGTATTTTTTTAAGCAGTATTTTACGCAGAATAGCATTTCCTTCGTTATTGGGATCTTCGTTAATATAGTAGCTGAAATTTCGTTGTGCTATGTTTTTGTTGGAAGGATTTTTTTCGATCAAATTCACATATTTTACAAACATCTTTTCGTGATTGCCTTGTTCTCCATAAATCCGGGCAAGCTGCATGTTAAAATCCAATCTTGGATTTACTATCATAACCTTTTCATAGGCCATAACGGCATAGTCTAATAAATTATATTTTTCAAGAGCTTTACCTACATTGAATATGTAATTGGGAGAACGCTCTACAAAATCTACAGCCAATTGATAATTTTGATTCGCTAAAGAATCATTTTCTTGAAGGGAATAATTGTAACCTAACTCTACATAAAATTCCGGGATAATCTTCCCAGAGGTGAGCCTATTTATTAATAAATTCTCGGCAATGTCAAATTGCTTCAATTGCTGATTGGCCTCTACTAGCGATTTCAAAAAATCCAATCGTCCAGGGTTTTGGCTCACCAATTTCTCGTATATTATGATCGCTTTTTCATATTCTCCCTGATCAAAGTAGTTTTTAGCCAATATCGAACTTTGCGCCATCACGGAAGCACTTAGAAAGAGAAATATTAAAAAAATGATGCTCCGCATTCGGTAAATATAAGGTTTTGATTCCTGAAATGGCACATCAAAAACAGCACCTATTTTGCGTGTGAATCCTTAAGTGTATAAGAACGAAGAGACTAAGTTTATATTAGTGTCAATAATTAGTCTTATTTC
>JBLHIC010000080.1:0-11890 GCA_047614245.1 Flavobacteriaceae bacterium | reverse complement strand
GGTAAATCTTGTTTAAAGGGATCTACTTCCTTTCCATTTTTCCAAAATCGATAACATACGTGCGGCCCTCCTGTATTTCCAGTCATTCCTACCCAGCCAATCACCTCTCCTTGACGCACGAACTCCCCAACCTTTGCCTTTCTATTTTTCATATGAAGGTATTGTGTGTCATATGTACCATTATGTCTAATTTTTACATAATTTCCATTACCTCCTCTTCTCTCAGATTTAGAAACTACCCCATCTGCTGTCGCTAGTATGGGTGTCCCAATTGGCGCGGCAAAATCGGTTCCTCTATGAGGTCGCAGTCTATATCCATAATACTTAATCCTTCTCTTTAAATTATACCTGGATGAGATTCGACTAAATTTTACTGGCGCTGTTAAAAAAGCTCTTCGAAGATTATCTGCCCCTTTATCATAGTAATCTGCTACTGCACCAACCCTGTCCATGGTATAGTTGAATGAATACAGGGGCTTGCCACGATGTTCGAAATAAGCCGCCTTAATTCCCTCCAGTCCAGCAGGTATAGTGTCGTTAATGAAGCGCTCTGTATAAACCACTTTAAAACGATCCCCCTTCTGTAGATGAAAAAAATTAACAGTCCAAGCATATATATTTGCCAACTGATCCGTCATATTCGCACCTAAATTTTGCTCATCCATTGTTTGTGAAAGTGAACTTGTAATAATCCCCGAGGCAAATTTTTCCTTGAAGGATATTGGTTTTTTACCATTATAACAACGAACAGAATCTGTGACATCTACAACAGCGTAATCTATCATGTTTTTTTCATAAATGAATACCTGTGCAGTGTTGGCTGAATCTTTTGAGTTTAGAACCACATAGGGTTTCCCTACTATAATCTTGCGCACATCGAAAGTATCTTTAAATCTGCTTACTACTTCTAGTATTCTTTGATGTGAAATACCATAACTACTAAGAATACCTCCAAATGTGTCCCCAGAGCGGATGGTATCTTTTATAACTTTGAAGTCATTAAAGTGATACCCATATTCTTCTATAATGTCTGGAATTTCTTCGACAATGGCTTGCTCATCAAGCTTAATTTCTTCTTTACAGGCTATAATTATGCAAAAAATGGGGATAAAATAAACTAGTCTCTTCAATTTGGTATTACTTTTTTTCAGCGCTAAACATTCGTTCCCCAGTCCTTTATTTCTTGGTCAGTCCACACTTCAGGGAAAAATATTCTACGTTGATATTTGGGGTGCATATACTTTGTCCAATCACTGCCTCCAGTAGCCTCAACTGCTTCTTTTGAGTCTCCGCCACCTATATAATATTTTGCGGCGTTATAATGAGCCAAAACCCAAGTTATGTTTACAGTATAATCATAATGACGCAGTGCATTCTGTAAAACCGGGTTTTGTTTAACTGTCTCAGGAAGTTCTTTAAACTTTGTGTACAAATTTATGGTATTATATTCTTGTGTAAAGGCTATAAATTCGTTTTTATACTTTTCTTCAAACGATTTTAACAAATATGACTTCTTACCTGTTTCAAAATCTTTTCCGGCAGCCTGCCAGTATAAATGTTCCAAAGCATGTTCATAAGGAGTATTCCTGTCAATATTATCTCTAAACCTTGCGTCAATTAAGTTTATTAATTCGGTCGAAGCAAACTCGATCTTTCTATACTGTGCGCTTTGAAAACCACTTGCAGGAGTTAAAGTAGTTCTAAACTTCATATACTGTTCAACTTCCATCCCATCCCGCATAATATTGAACGAAGAAGTGAGCATGTCGAAGTAACGACTAACTCGCATAAGTTTATCTGTAAAAAAAGTGGCGGTAATCTCCTTATTATGGGCAACTTGAGATATTTCCCAAAGTATCATCTTAAACAATAGTTCATTTACCTGATGATACATTATAAAAACCATCTCATCAGGGAGAGTGGTTCTCTGTATTTGAAGATTTAAGAGTGCGTCGGTTTTTATATAATCCCAATATGTAATTGGCTCGCTGTGCAATAATCCTTCAAGATGAGTATCGAGATCTTGACCAATTCCGTCAAATTTAGCCTCTAACTGCTTTAATAACTTTTTTGTTTCGGGTTTAATTCCCATATATTAATTTGCTATAATTTTAAATGAATGTTTCAACCCCTTATATTGTATTAATGTTGCTTTTAGTGATCCAACTGCCAAGTCTGCCTTAATTAATAATGGCATCTTATTTTTATCATCGCTAACCCAAACAGTAAGACTTTCTCTCTCTTTAAAGACTCTTCCAGATTCAACGTATGGCCTAAATACTAAACAAGGTACATTGCCAAAGCTTGTCTTAAGTGTTTCTCTTCCTAAAAATTTAAGGCGGAAATTGTAATTCTCCCTATCAAAAAACATATTCATCTCCACAAATTCTCCCTCAATAATGCTCTCGGTGTCTAACCTGTTTCGAAGGTAGTAAAACGCCGAAACCATGTCTTGAGTATTCTCATGAAACGAAAGTTCCTCCTTGGTGTTGTATTTTTTGTTAAAAATTAATGCATTATTACTTGTATGATTAAAGTCAATTTGAATGTCTTTAGTATGTCCGCCTTCATATATCTTTCGAATAAAACGATAAGGAATATCTTTTTGTTTATCGACATAAGATTGGTAATCATCTTCTACTTTAAAAAACCATTTTGAAACACCAACGGTTTTACCTTCTCCCTTTATATGAAAAACTTCTTTCCCGTTGAAGTATTCATCAGTCACTTCCAATGATGCATAACCCGCAGTTAACAACCCATAATGTATTCTGAATTTAAACCATTCCCCATCGCCGTATGCCTTTTCTTGAGCAGATAGAGTCCCAATGCTACAAAATAATATGACCGTAATTAATCTTTTCATTGAATTAAGCTTTTGTGTTCACATCGGATAATTACAAGTTTTGTTCCAAAAACAAAACTTCATCCTTTAGACGATGAAGTTTTGCTAATGTTACGCTTATATTATAACGTTCCGCGCTCGGCTTGCTCACGCTCTATAGATTCAAAAAGTGCCTTGAAATTTCCTGCTCCAAACCCTTTGGCTCCCATACGCTGAATTATTTCAAAGAATAAAGTTGGTCTATCTTCCAATGGTTTAGTAAATATTTGAAGCAAATAGCCTTCTTCATCGGCGTCAACTAAAATGGATAATTTCTGAAGCTCTTTTATATCCTCTTTCATTGTATCCATATGGACTCCCAATCTCCTTGGAATATCATCGTAATACTCCTGAGGAGGAGGAGGCAAAAATTCTATTCCTCTTGCTTTAAGTTGGGCTACTGTTTTTATTACATCATCAGTTGCCAATGCTAAATGTTGAACCCCCGACCCTTCATAAAAATCGAGATATTCCTCAATTTGGGATTTTTTTATTCCCTTAGCAGGCTCATTAATTGGAAACTTAATACGTCCATTCCCATTGCTCATTACTTTACTCATTAAAGCCGAGTACTCGGTATGGATCTGCTTATCGTCAAATGACAAAAAATTCACAAACCCCATAACATCTTCGTACCACTTTACCCAAGTATTCATTTGTCCCCAACCAACATTACCTACCATATGGTCAATAAATTTTAATCCAGTTGGTTCTGGATTGTAGTCCGACTTCCATTTTCTAAATCCAGGTAAAAAGTCGCCTTTGTAGTTTTTGCGTTCAACAAACATATGAACTGTCTCCCCATAGGTATAGATTCCAGCACGTACAACTTCTCCTTGCTCATCTTTCTCTACAGTAGGTTTCATATAGGATTTCGCCCCTCGTTTTGTAGTTTCTTCATAGGCTTTTCTAGCATCTTCAACCCATAGCGCAATGACTTTTACTCCATCCCCATGTTTTACTATATGATCATTAATTGGTGACTTACTATTCAAAGGAGTCGTAAGAACGATTCTAATTTTATCCTGCTTCAACACATAACTTACTGAATCTTTCGAGCCTGTTTCCAGTCCCTTGTAAGCATATGATTGAAAACCAAAAGCTGTTTTATAAAAATGCGCTGATTGCTTGGCGTTACCTACGTAAAATTCAACATAATCTGTACCTAGCAATGGCAGAAAATCTGCAGCTCCTTCAAATATTTTTTCCAAACCGTAGTTAACGGATTTCACTTCTTTACTCATAATTATTTATTTTAGCCCTGACTGAAACGGCATCCCCTAATGCGCCAAAGGCTTCGTAGGGATACATTAGAAGGCAGGAGTTGCTCCTAAATTTAATTATTCTAACCAAGATTTATAGTAATCCTCATCTGCTATCTTCAAAGCTTCCTCTGTTATTTGTAATGGTTTAAAAGTGTCGACCATTACCGCTAGCTCGTCTGTTCTCGTTTTACCAATACTTCTCTCTGTTGCTCCTGGGTGCGGGCCGTGTGGTATTCCTGCTGGATGCAATGATATGTGCCCAGCGTCTACATCATTTCGGCTCATAAAATCTCCATCTACATAATACAACACCTCATCGCTATCAATATTACTATGGTTATAAGGTGCAGGAATACTTTGTGGATGATAGTCATATAACCTTGGCACGAAGCTACATATTACAAAGGCGTCTGTTTCAAAAGTTTGATGAACCGGTGGTGGTTGATGTATGCGTCCTGTAATCGGTTCAAAATCGTGAATCGAAAAGGCATAAGGAAAGTTATAGCCATCATAACCAACTACATCAAAAGGATGACTGGCATAGACCATTTCAAAAATATCATTCTGTTTCTTAACTTTTATCAAGAACTCTCCACTTTCATTGTAGGTTTCTAATTCGGACGGTTTGCGAATATCTCGTTCACAAAATGGAGAGTGTTCTAACAATTGCCCAAAGTGATTGCGATAGCGTTTTGGAGTGTAAATTGGTCTGTATGATTCAACAATAAACAGTCGATTATCTTCTGTGTCAAAATCTATCTTGTAAATAATTCCGCGAGGAACCAACAGGTAGTCTCCATATTTGAAATCAAGATTTCCCATATGCGTTCTAAGCTTACCAGTTCCCTTATGGATGAAGATAAGTTCATCGGCATCAGTATTTTTATAGAAATAATCCTCTTGAGAATATCTTGGAGCTGCTAAAATTATATTACAGTCACTGTTGGTGAGTACTACCTTACGACTCTCTAAATAATCATTTTCAGGAGCCACTTGAAAACCCCTTAAACGATAAGACTGCAAGCTATTCGCTTTTGCAACTTTAGGCGCAACGCTATATTGTCTTTTAATCGCCTTAACTTGGGTTGGACGTTGTTCGTGATATAGATTACTATACATTCCATCAAAACCGATAGTCCCAAATAACTGTTCATAATACAAACTGCCATCCGTTTTTCGAAATTGAATATGTCTTTTGGGAGGTATCTCTCCTAGTTTATGATAAAAAGGCATGATTTTAAGGTTTACAGTACAAATATCGGAAAAATTTATGCTTTCTATCCCAAGATATTCTTAAAACCTAAAGCCAGCATTTATATGCCATTCACCAGCTTCACGTTCTGGTGAAAAGGAATACTTAACCTCCAGTGGACCAAAAAAAGTTTCCAGCCCATACCCAATGGCATAACCAATATAATTGACGCTATCGATCCACTTGGTCGACGCAAATAAATTATCCCCCACCTTGGCGATATTTGCTGAAAGATTAAGGTGGTTTTTCTTTAGAAATTCGTAATCAAAAGTAATATTAGTTTTAATATATGTATTCCCTCTTAGGGTTAATGCTTCATAACCGTATAAAGGCATAATATTATTTAGTACTTTATAGCCATAACCGCCGAGAAAGAAATCAAAGGAATTAGTTCCATTGTTTCCTATTTTTAAACCTCCTTCAGTTGTTAGGACACCCGAAAGATTTTTAAAAAAAGATCTGGCATATCCAAATTTTGCCTTTGCGATTGAAAAACTATCAAAGTCTTTGTTCATTCCTGCCGCTAAAAGATAGAGGCGAAAATCTCCGTTAAAATAGACCCCACTCTTTGGAAAGAAACTATTGTCATAGGTATCAAGTTTTAAATATCCAAAAGCATTAAAATAATTTGAATTTTCAAAAACTGTACGAGGCTTATTATTTTCGTCAATGCCAATAGTCTCAGACAAATATTTGATCCATTTTTGTTCTAAACCTCCCCCTAACAAAAATGTTCTTTTAAAAAGAGTTTCAATATAAACTTGATTTGTTAAATCCATGTATTCCAAGTTAATCTTGTTAATTTCCGAATTGGAATCCTCAAGCAGTTCTGGGGCGACAAAGCCAATCTCCACATCCTTATTGAAGGTGTTAAAACTGGAATTAAAGCCAATACTCCAGTAAAACCCCTTGTCTACATAATAATTAAAATTGTAACGCAAATTATCGCCCAAACCAAGGTCAAAGGATGCAATATCATTATTAGTGATAAATCGTTTCTTTGTAATATTTATTAGGGCTGCGCTAAGATATAACTCATCATAATGAGCGCCAAACCTCAAAAAGGTATTCGATTTGTTTTCGCGTAGCGTGAATAAAACATTGAATTTTCCATTTCCCTCCGGAATTATACGATAGTCAATATCTTGAAAACTACCCGTAGCCGAAAGATTATTAACTCCTTCACTAAATTCTTCATAAGTTACTTCTGCTGGAACTTTTAGCTTTAACTTTCCTAAAACATAAGCTCTAGTATATTTTTCATTACCCTTAATCTCTACATTAGTTATGTAAAATGAATTTCTTTCCAAAAACTTGATCTTCTTCTTAGGAAGATGCTTTTGTTGTGCTGAAAGCTCCTCCAAATCTTCCCTAAACTTCGCTGCTTCGACCGCACCTGTTTCCATGATTCTTCCGCTTTCACTAAAAGATACAACTGTAAAATCTTCAATTTCAGGATGAATATAAATATCGGTTTTTGCTCGCTTAGTTTCCATTTCGTTGACCGTTCGAAAAGTATTAATTTGCACCATAACATCGAAAATAGATTTTAATTCAGATCGATCTTTGAGACCATCTTGAACATCAACCCCAATGATCACATCCATTCCTTTTGCGCGCACTTCGTCTACCGGATAATTATTTACTACCCCGCCATCTACTAGAAGCTTGTCATCTACCATTACTGGACTGAATAAAGATGGAAGAGCGCCACTAGCAGTTACTGCTCTGGGTAAATATCCCTTATCCAAAATAACCATCTTACCAGTTTCGACATCAGTTGCCACACAAAAGAACGGAATTGGAAGCTTGCCAAAATCATCAATATTATTCACGTGAGCTGTTAATTTGGACATAAGATTATAAACGTTCTGTCCTTTAGATAATCCTGAAGGGAAACTAACTTTAAAGTTATCAAATGGCAAGGTCAATGCGTATTTCTCGGATTCGGTCTTTTCATAAAATGTTTTTGCCTTTCGCGGAATATCATCTTGAATAATTGTATTATAATCTACACCGCTGAAGATCGAATCTAACTGCTTAACAGAATATCCTGATGCATATAGTGCTCCAACAATAGCGCCCATGCTTGTCCCTCCAATATAATCGATTCGGACGCCAGCCTCCTCAATCGCCTTTAGCACCCCAATATGAGCAAGTCCTTTGGCACCTCCCCCACTTAACACTAAGCCTACTTTAAGATCTTTGGAAGCTTCATTTTGAGAAAAAACAACCCCTGTCAATAAAAATATTAATATAAAAAAGATGCTTTTCATTCTGGCTTTTGGAAATGGGTTATAATCTTTTTAGCTCTGCTTTCTCCTACTACGCTGACTAGTGAATCAAAATCTGCCGCTATAATTCGTTTGGTGCTTTTAAAATATGTCAATAATTCAACAACTGTTTTCTCTCCTATTCCGGGAATAGATTCCAATTCAGTATTTAACGCTTCCTTAGAGCGTTTATTTCGATGAAATATAATTCCGAAGCGATGTGCTTCATTTCGCAATTGTTGTATAATCTTTAAAGTTTCAGATTTCTTATCCAGATATAACGGGATTGGGTCATCCGGGTAAAATAACTCTTCAAGCCTTTTTGCTATTCCAACGATTGCAATCTTTCCACGCAATTCAAGTTTGTCTAAACTTTTTAAAGAAGAAGAGAGTTGCCCCTTCCCTCCATCAATGATTATAAGTTGGGGTAAAGGTTGCTTCTCATCTAACAACCTTTTGTACCTTCTATAAACCACTTCTTCCATGGAAGCGAAATCATCGGGTCCTACAACCGTCTTTATATTATATTTCCGATAGTCTTTCTTAAAGGGTTTTCCATTTCTAAAAACCACGCAGGCGGCCACAGGGTTCGTTCCTTGTATATTACTATTGTCAAAACATTCAATATGTCGTGGCTCTTCTGTCAGGCGTAGATCTTTCTTCATTTGGGCCATGATCCGATTTTCATGTCGATCGGGGTCTACAATCCTAGCCTGCTTAAACCGCTCCATTCTAAAATATTTTGCGTTTCTGGTTGAGAGTTCTAAAATCTGCTTTTTATCTCCTGCCTTTGGAATATGCACTTTTACACCATCTTCGACTGTAATCGAAAAGGGAACATAAACTTCCTTGCAAATTGATTCAAAACGCTGCCTCAATTCGAAAACCGCCAATTGCAATAATTGAGCGTCACTTTCATCTAATTTCTTTTTAATTTCGAGTGTATGTGATCTGATAATAGCTCCATAAGAAATCTGAAGATAATTCACGTAACCGTAGCTTTCATCCGAAATTACCGAAAAGACATCTACATTATTTATCTTCGGGTTTACCACGGTTGATTTCGCTTGGTAGTTTTGCAAAATGTCAATTTTATCTTTGACAGCCTGCGCATCTTCAAATTTCAACTCCGATGCTAAGGTTGACATTTGCGACTTGAACTTGTGAAGGGATTCTTTAAAATTTCCTTTTAGAATATTGCGAATAGCCTCAATAGACTCATTGTATTCACATTCAGAATAAAAACCTTCACAAGGACCAAGACAATTACCAAGATGATATTCAAGACAAACCTTATATTTTCCCGCCTTGATTTTTTCTTCGGAAAGATCATAATTACAATTTCGTAACGAATAAAGACCTTTAATTAGATCGAGTAGCGTATGCACAGTTCGCATACTTGTATATGGGCCAAAATATTCCGAGCCATCTTTAATCATTCTACGCGTAGAAAAAACTCGGGGAAATCGCTCCTTTTTTATACATATCCAAGGATAAGTCTTGTCATCTTTCAGCATCACATTATAGCGCGGCTGATATTTTTTTATAAGATTGTTTTCGAGTAATAGTGCATCGGTTTCAGTAGCAACAACAATATGCCTGATGACACTAATTTTTTTAACAAGCAATCGTGTTCGAGCATTGTCATGTTCCTTATTAAAATAAGACGCTACTCGTTTCTTTAAATTTATTGCTTTCCCAACGTATAGTAACTTTTCTTCCTTATCGTAATATTGATAAACCCCAGGAGAATTTGGCAATGTAGATATTTGAAGTTTAACTGATGCGTTTGGCATAGCCCAAAGATAATTAATAGATCCTAAATCATACTAATTACTTAATTGGGAAATAGCCTGTTTATTATTATTT
Source organism: Flavobacteriaceae bacterium (assembly GCA_047614245.1). Taxonomy (GTDB): domain Bacteria; phylum Bacteroidota; class Bacteroidia; order Flavobacteriales; family Flavobacteriaceae; genus Ulvibacter. The sequence continues at coordinate 2,347 of JBLHIC010000080.1, read as the reverse complement.
CAATCAATGATTATTAAGCGTCAATTTCACTAAATTGCGATAGAAATCTATATGAAATGAATATTGCCATTTTATCGAGAGGTGAATCTCTTTATTCAACTCAAAGTCTAATCAAAGCCGGGGAAGCCAGAAATCATGAAATGGAGGTGCTGGATTCTTCTTTGTTTACTTTATCTATTGAAAATAATTCCCCCACACTATCTTATGGGGACGAAATAGTTGATGATATTCACGCTATTATACCAAGGATTGGAGCTTCAAACACCTATATGGGCTCATCTCTAGTTCGGCAATTTGAAGTGATGAAGGTTTTTACAACCGTTACATCTGAAGCTATACTGCGATCTCGAAATAAGTGGACTAGCTTTCAAATACTAGCAATGAAAAACATTCCAGTACCCCGAACTATTCTAGGGAATGTTTATGATGCTGAAGCTACCTTAAAGACGTTTAACAATAATCCCGTAATTATAAAGGTATTGCAAGGTACTCACGGAGCCGGTGTTATCTTGGCTGAAACATACCAGTCTGCTCTTTCGACTATTGAAACCTTAAATGCTTCGAAGGTGAGATTTGTGATTCAAGAATATATTGCCGAATCGAAAGGAGCAGATATAAGAGCAATTGTAGTGGATGGGATTGTTGTGGCAGCGATGAAAAGACAGAGTAAAGAAGGTGAATTTCGATCTAATTTACACCTCGGTGGTTCTTCAGAAGTGATTAAATTAAGTAATGAAGAATCCAGAATTGCCATAGGCGCGGCAAAAGCACTAAAACTTGGAGTTTGTGGAGTGGATATTTTACAATCGGATCGCGGACCTTTAATTCTAGAAGTAAATTCAACTCCAGGTTTAGAAGGTGCTGAAATGGCAACTGGAATTGATATTTCAAGAAGTATCATTGGATATATTGAACGGAATAAACCCTAGACCTTTTCTGTATAATCCAGAGTGAATTATTATAATTTATTGCAACATTAATAAATATGGCATTGATGTCGAAAGATGATATTAGTATTTTAGGACATACAATAAAATTAGGTGAAAGTAAGACGATAGATTTTAGCGTCGCTAAGCTATACAGTTCTGCGAATGTTGAAATTCCTATTATAATCGAACGCTCAAGCAACCCAGGACCAACCATTTTATTGATTGCAGGAATTCACGGTGATGAAATCAATGGTGTTGAAGTTGTTCGACAGTTAATAGCGAAACGAATCAACAAACCGAAAAAAGGAACTATAATTTGTATCCCAATTCTCAATATTTTTGGTTTTCTCAACGCGAAGAGAACATTCCCAGATGGACGCGATTTAAATAGAGTCTTCCCAGGTAGAAAATCTGGTTCGCTAGCCAGTAGGGTTGCTTTTCATTTCACTCAAAACATACTACCTCACGCAGATTATTGTTTGGATTTTCACACCGGTGGCTCCGCCAGGTATAACGCCCCACAGCTTAGAATTATGCCCAATAATAGCGATTTATTGGAGTTAGCCAAAGTCTTTGGACCTCCATTTATTGTAGTGTCTAAGAACCTTAATAAATCTCTAAGAGCTACCTGTTTCAACTTAGGAATACCCAGCATCCTCTTCGAAGGAGGAAAATCCCTTAGTAGTGACAAAGAGGTTGTAAAAAAAGGAGTCGATGGGGTAACAAGGGTATTAACTAAACTCGATATGCTTGATGAAAAGTTTATTTTCGAAAAAACTTTGACAAATTCAATAATTATAGAAAAAAGCAAGTGGCTAAGAGCAAATAAGAGCGGCCTTCTACACGTCAAAATTGACTGTGGCAAACTTGTTAAAAAGGATGAGTTTCTTGCCACGATAACAGATCCATACGGCACAATGCGATATATTGTTAGAGCCCCAAATGAAGGATATATTATCAATGTAAATCATTCTCCTATTGTCCATCAAGGGGATGCAATATTTCATATATCCACAGACTATACTTCAAATTCCAATTAATCTTAATCATAGTTTCAATGACAAAATCTGAGTTTAGAACTAAATATAAATCACTTAGAAGCCAGCTTTCACTAAATGACGTTGAGGAATTAAGTCTGAAAATTGCTAATAAAGCTCTAGAATTACCAATTTGGGACGCTACCTATTACCATATATTTTTACCTATTGTAGAAAGGAATGAAGTAAACACCGAATTTCTATTACATATTTTACAAGGCAAAGACAAAAGTGTAATAGTCCCAAAAGTCAACTTTAAAACTGATGAATTGTCTCACATTCTACTTCAAGAAAACACGTCTCTGTCAATTACTGATTATGGGATCCCCGAACCTGAATCTGGAATTGAAATTTCTGCTGAACAGATAGATGTGGTTTTTG
>JBLHIC010000079.1:0-12382 GCA_047614245.1 Flavobacteriaceae bacterium | reverse complement strand
GTCAATGGTGAGATCCTTGGAATAAATTTGTTGGTATACCAATCCTCGCCTTTGAGTTTTACTAAAATCAATCTGCTTAAAATTCCTAATAAGAACGGAATACCTAAATAAATAGCTACGCTTTCAGCAATAGTCGCCACAGAAATATCGACAATTGCGCCTTCAAATCCGAAATAGGGTGGTAACACAGTTATAAAAAGCCAAGCGTAAAAACTATAGGCAAAAACCTGAAAAACACTGTTCAGAGCAACTAAACCCGCTCCGTATTCACTGCTACCTTCGGCAAGGTCATTCCAAACGAGTACCATAGCAATGCAACGCGCTAAGCCAATTAAGATGAGCCCGACCATATACTCCGGATAATCTCTTAAAAATGTGATCGCCAAGATGAACATGAGCACTGGGCCAATAATCCAATTGAGAATTAATGAGATAGAAAGGATTTTTGTGTTTCGGAATACTTTTGGCAAAAGGGAATAATTGACTTTCGCCAATGGGGGATACATCATTACAATTAATCCGATGGCAATGGGAATATTCGTAGTTCCGCTACTTAATGAATTAATAATGTCCGGAAATGATGGAATAAAATATCCAATACCGACACCTAATGCCATTGCAATGAAAATCCAAAGGGTGAGATAACTGTCGAGAAAACTTAATTTTTTAGTTGATGCCATTTTTTATGAATTGATTTTGGAGAAAACGTACCGTAGTTCGGTCGCAATTTGAAGACTTCTTTCTTGATATTTTTCAGCTTGTTGTGGGGTATTATCAAATGCTTTAGGGTCTTCGAAAGTTATTGGGATTCGTTTCTCTGCACCAGCAATGAAAGGACATCCCTTATCTGCCTGTGAACAAGTTAGTATTGCTGCAAACTCTGATTTAGGATTAAAATTATCGTCAAATTTTTTAGAAAATCCGATTATAGGATGTTCGTTTTCGGCATATTTTATACTGTAGATTGGGTTTTTATTTTCTGAAACTATGTCTATGTTAAAGCCTGTGTTTTCAAGAGTTTTGGCGACCATGGGAAAAAGAGCCGTAGCTTCCGTCCCACCTGAATAGCAAAACACATCTTTTATTTTAAAATGAAATGCCATTGTCTGCGCCCAAACTTGCGCTAAATGACTTCTACGAGAATTATGTGTGCAAACAAAGTTCAACCGAATTTCTTGGTTGTCGTTTGCTTTGAATTGGATAAAATCTACCAAAGACTGAAGAGTTTCTTTGCGCTGTTGGGAAACGAGTTCAATCTCTAACGAATTGATTGTCTTTTCTATTTTGTTAAATAACATAGTTATAGTCGAAATGATTAATGGTTTAGAAGGAGCCACTTAATAGGAATTGAACTTGCTAACAGCAATCTCCTTCTGAAATGTCTTGGTCTAAAAAATTAAGCATAACTGTTTTCATTTTAGTCCAATTTTGAGTCTCAATACAATAGCAAACGCTAGTACCTTCGACATTTCCCTTAATTAGTCCCAATTGTTTTAACTCCTTTAGATGTTGGGAAATGGTAGGTTGTGCAAGCCCGATTTCATTTACCAAATCCCCACATACGCAGCTGTTTATTTTGAATAGATGCTGTAATATCGCAACTCTTGCTGGATGTCCAAAAACTTTTGCGAATAATGCAATTTCGTTTTGTTGATTGGTGAAAATTTCAGTTTTAACTAATCCCATATTCCTTCTTTATTAGTTCATTGCAATATTACGATTAATATATTTATTAGAAGTTCATTTGACAGTAATTTAGGAGACTGGTTATTGTTTTAATTCCCGAATCACCTTACACGGATTACCAGCAGCAAATACATCTGCTGGTAAGTCTTTTGTAACAACGCTTCCAGCACCTATGACTGTTCTATCTCCTATAGTTACTCCTGGGCAGACAACTGTGCTTCCCCCAATCCAAACATCTTCTCCGATGATAATAGGCTTTGCAGATTCCAGTAATGACGCCCTCTCTTTAGCATTCATAGGATGCGTCGCAGTATATAATTGTACGTTCGGTCCAATTAGTGTTCTCGACCCTATTTTTACGAGCATTACATCTAAAACAACACAATTAAAGTTGAAATAAACATTCTTGCCTACAACCATATTGTACCCATAATCACAGTAGAAGGGAGTTTGTATCCATAAGTTCTTCCCTTTATTTGGAATTAGTTCCTTAAGGATTTCAAGCCGTTTAGACCCTTCATCTTCTCTAGAGTCATTTAGCTCTTTTAAAAGTAATCTAGCTTGAATTCGCTCTTGGGAAAGCTCCTTGTCAAGAGCATTATAAAGCTCGCCAGCAATCATTTTTTGCTTTTCAGATTTCATATTGTGGTTCTGTTAGTTAAATTGGATGCTTAAATATAGCCTCATTCAGATGCCATTATTGCACGCTAAAATTATCGATGCTGATCAATTAAAATCACATTTCCATCAGGATCGGTTATGATCATACTCGCCGGGCCAGTTGTCTTTGGATCAATTTCCGTTCCTATATTAATCCCTTCATTTTTCAGATGACTCTTTATCTCTCTAATTTAGTCGAAGTTTTCTAAGTTTTTACCATTTGAATCTCACCCTAGATTGAAAGTTAAAATATTACCATTGAAAATTCCCTGAAACATTACGATAAGAGAATTTTTATTCTGCATTATTAGATAATTCATCTCCTTGATACCGGCTAGGATTGTAAATCCAAATTTTTCATAGAATTGTTTTGAAGCATCAAGATCTTTGACACTTAGACTCATTTAAAATACTATTTTAATAATACGTTAACTTTGATATTACTTCTTTTTTGTCAGGAAATAAGGAGCTAAGCTCTTTTCTCGACTTAAGCTCAAAGTCATCAAAACTAAATCCAGGAGATACTGTACAACCAACCAAAGAATAGGAGTTTTTATTTATGACTTCAGCTGCAAACCAACAGCCCCCGGGAACAACAAATTGAGGAACTTCTCCCTTGAGTAAATCACGTCCAATAATAGTAACAGTATGAATTTCTGATTCTGAAATCGTATGCAAACGGATTGGAGAACCGTCATAGAAATGCCAGATTTCATCTTGTTTTATTCTATGTAATGCTGAAAAATTTTCTGAAGTTAAAAGAAAATAAATGCAGGTCGAATAGTTTCTTTTGCCAGTATAATCAGCGCATAAACTTTCTTCTTTAATCTCTCCAACGCTTCTATAGGTTTCTTTGAAATAGCCGCCTTCTGGATGAGGTTTTAACTTTAATTCGCTTATTATCTTATTAATTCTTTCTGTCATTCCTTTATTTCTGGGAGGGTTTTTTCAGTATCCTTGGGAGGGAATATTTTTGAAACGATAAACCCAACAATCATTGCCAAGGCGAATGAAGGAGCAAGAACATCCAATTCTACAAAATAGGCACCTATTCCTTCAAGGTTAGCAAACACAAACTTGAATAATATCACCGATACAAACCCAGTAATCATAGAAGCAATTGCACCTTTTTCAGAATAGCCTTTCCAGAAAAGCGACAGAATAATTACAGGACAAAAAGTAGCCGCAATTCCCGACCATCCAAAAATCATAATCCAAAAAATCTGCCTATTGGGGTATAGATTGTATAATAAAACGGCAATTCCAAGTGCAACTAATGCCATCGCAACGGTAACTAAGCGAGAAAACTTGGTTAGGTCTTCATCTTTTAAGTCTGGCCTTAATATTTTTTGGTAAAAATCACGTGTAATTGCGCTTGAAGCTAGAATTAGTAGTGAATCAATTGTTGACATAATCGCAGAAAGTACAATAGCAATAAAGATTGCTACCAGAATAGTTGGCAAGAATTCATTGGTAACCATGCTTAATACATCTTCCCCGCCAGTACCTAATACTGCTTCCGGATCTTGTCCCTCACTAGTAAAATAGATTCGAGCGAGAATACCAATTGTTACTGCTGCTGCATCTGTTAAGAGAGTGAATAGCAATGCAACCCATTTCCCTTTATCAATCTCATTTGGGCTTTTGATAGACATAAAACGCACATATACTTGCGGTGACCCTAAGAACCCCAATCCAATCATTGAGAAACCGAGAATAGTAAATAAGTTCATCCAACCGTCATCACTTCTCCCCATTATTTGTGTTAGAGTAGGGTCAATTGCGTTCAATCCTGCGGTAATTCCAGCGCCATGATCCATTGAGAACCAAACAACAATTGGTAGTAGTACCAATCCGAAAAACATTAAAACCCCTTGAAACATATCCGACCAAACTGCTGCTACGAATCCTCCAATGAATATATATATTAGTACAATACTGAAACCAATTAGAACACCAATTCGATAGTCAATATTGAGCATTGATTCGAAGGCAATTCCTGTTACATCCATTTGGGAAGCGACGTATATAACTACGAAAACAACTAATACAGAGGCTGATATAATCCTAAGTGTGTTTGTGGATGATTTAAAATGACTTTGAAGGTAATCGGGTATTGTAATTGCCTTATAATCGTCAGATCTTTGTTTAAATTTTTTGGCCATAAATTGCCATGAAAGGAAAACCCCCAGTAATTCACCAGCGACCACCCAATATCCAGAGTATCCCGCCATTGCGCCCATTCCTGTGAGACCAATTAAAAGCCAACCAGACTCACCGGTTGCTCTCGCAGAAAAAGCAACAGCCCAGAAGCCCATTTTTTTTCCTCCTAAATAATAATCACTCATGCTTTTGACTCTCCGCGAGGCCAATATTCCGATTAAAAATAGAATAGCGACATAAATTCCGAGGATAATAATTTTTGTGATCATTTTTTATTTTTAGTTATTTCTATAAAGAAAGTATTCCTCTAGCGATTCGTTGGTTTTTCTAAAGGTATCATAATAAAAGAACTCTCGGTCCGGAATAATGAAAACCAAGGGTTTTTGGGATAGTAGTTCCCTTATATGATTAAGTCCTATTGTCTCTCTTAGGTTACTTTAGGTGCAAAACATATCTCAATTTTGTCTTTGGCTTTATTTCTTCCTCTATTCTCAACGGTAAGCTATGGATCGTATTTTCCATAGAATCCTCAGAGGTGCCAGAAATCTGAGAGCTGTCATATAAGCATCGTAAATGGTCTTCATACTTTTTACACCAAGAGTTTGGTAGATATAATCAAATGCCTTGAAGTAAACATCGAACCCTTCTATAAATTTTTTGGCAGCTAGTTTATCAGATGCTTATGTAAACCCTTTAAAGTCGGTAAAGAGAATAGACCCCATGTCAAAAGATCTGGCATCGCCACTTCTTTTCACTTTGAGCTATTTTACTGTTTTTGAAGGAAGAATATTAAGTATTAAATTTTCAGATTGACCCTTTGTTCTTTCCTAAGAGCTTTAGTCTTTTTTGTTTTTTTTACTATATGAAGTTTTAGCATAAGCAAAGGCAACACCAAACAACAAGGTAACTATTCCTGCAAAATATGGTATAAAATCAATCATTTTTGTTTATTTATTAGATGTAAGTATATTCCAAAAGACAGCAATGATGGAACCCAGAGACCAATAAAAATAGCTTGGTTTTGGTGGCCATTAAAAAATAAAACCTCAGAATAAATAAGCGAGAGTATTGCCGCTATAAAAAGAAGCTTGTCAGTTAAATTAAATTTTTTAAACATTTTTTTCTTATGATAGTTTCCTACTCGTATGGCTTTTTGGTTGCGCCCTGTTTTTTTAAGTGATTTCTAGTCTCCACTTCTATGAATTTAAAGATACATGTTTTTGCCACAAGGATTAGTGGTCAGCCTGTTTTTTGAACATTAAATTATTTTAAGGATATCGAAGTGTTTTATATGCGCTGTTTTGTGCAGTAATTTAGCTTATTCCAAGTCATCATCTCCAATTCGGTCTATCATACTGTCTATTTCTAGGATTGTTTTTTTTCTTTTTTCCTTAGCGATTAATATAATTTCCGGTGTATTATTTGAATTAGCGATTTGTAGATTATAATAATCAATTAGAGTCTTCAGAGCATTCAATTTCGATGCTACTTTCATTTGCTCTACTTGTTCAATCAATGCTTTTTCTGAGTTTTGTTGAGCTTTGGCAGTTTTCTTCAATTCAGCTCTATTCAGGGCAATTTCATTCCGCTGTAATTTTAAGTCCTGTTTCTGCAAAACAATCGTGTATATCAGACCTGCAAAAGCTAACCCAGAAAATAGTGAATTTACAGCTCCAAATAAATCTCCAAAAGTTCCTCTGTCCGACCAATTGTCAAGTCCGAATATTATCAGAACAGTTGATAAAATCCATATGATTAGAACCAAAACAATCATTTTAGTTAAAAGCCCAATATTTGATTTAGGTTTTTTCATTGTTCTTTGTGTTATACTGAAATCGGTTCACCTTTTTTTGGTTCATTTTTAGTTGTTTAAAAGGTCAAATATTTTAAGTTTATTTTTTTCTTTGTAAGAATGACATTCAATTCCTTGATTAATATGCTCGAATTCTGGAGTGTTCAATTTCAGTCTCAAACATTTTTTTTGGTAATGTAAATATAAATTCCTCTTTTGATGATCTTCTTAGCTAAGGTAATGTTTTTTATGATTTATTTGAGGCCGCATTTATATTTTAAGGCTCTATTAATTCGTTCTTCTACTTAATTTTCATAAGGATCATAGGCCTGCGCCATACTCAGGATTATTCCGTTTTGTTCTGCAAAGCTTGTGTAAGCTGGGTCGTAGTGATGTATTCCTTTATCGGAATAATGAATGAGATTTTCATTTGGATATTTAAGGTTTTGTTAGCCATAGCAAGCGCATCAAAACAAAGCGATGTCTTTATATGGGAAGCGCGCTTATAGCCCAATATTCTTTGAATAGACATCTGTAACCCAGGCTAGGTAATAATATTTTGGTTTAATATAGGTAATGTCCCTTAGAAAAAGCTGTTCGGGTGGGGTAGGAGTTGTGTCTTTAACCAGATTCTTGTATTTGTAAAAATGATGTTTAGAGTTGGTGGCTATGAAATATCGTTTGGTCTTTGGAACTTAGAGATTATAAGTTCTCATTAGTCTATATAACTTGTCCCTTCCGATTTTTATTTCGAAATCTTTTATTTCCAATTTATGTTTGTTGTGAAGCTTAATTCCGCCTGTTCTTTGTCCTGCTTTTTTGCGATATTGCTGCACCATTTTGATGAGTTTTTCGTTTTTTATTTCTTTGTTTGTGTTTTGAGTCTTTTATAAGAAGGCTTGTTTGCTAATTCCAGAAAATTGATAGAACCATTTTAATTTTAAGATTTTTATTGAGCCACGGAATAAATTTTTAAAATCCTACAACTACTGCTTTTGAAAAAATAAAATATAAATCAGATTTTTAGTGACTAATGATCACTAAACCTATCTTTTACATATTCAATTTCTGTTTTGCCATGAGCACTTGGTTTTCCATTTTCGTCTAGACTAACCATAATTATCGAGTCAATAGTAATAATAACCTCTCGTGTCATTTTATTACGCACTTCACAGGCTAAAGTTAATGAACTGTTCCCATATTTTGTCGGCCTCAATCCTATTTCAATGATATCTCCTTTTTTTGATGAACTTCTAAAGTTTATTTCGCTCATATACTTAGTAACCGTACGTGGATTTTCTAATTGAATAATTGCATATATCGCTGCCTCTTCATCAATCCACTCTAATAATCGCCCTCCAAACAGGGTTCCGTTTGGGTTTAAATCTTCTGGTTTTATCCATTTACGTGTGTGAAAATTCATAAACTGTAATTTTAAGAATAGAAGGTGTTTATTTTTTTTATGGTTTTCTTTGATTTCTCAATAAAACAAATTACCAAAATTGCAATAACCAAAGGGACAATTAACATTTTTTTTATAAACTTGAGTTAGTCTTCTAACTTGTAAACAACTCTTTGTATAAGATTAATTGTGTGTTTTAATCACTAAATTTAGCAAATAAAACACAGATATATAGTCCGCTATAATTTTATTAGGCAGCTTTTTACCACGCAATTAACTATATAAGCTGTTGCAACTAGTTGTTTTCTACACTTGTAATACATCTTTCTGTTAAATGTATTAATTTTAATTCTTCTGGAGCTTGTCCCAGAAGAATTAAGTTCTGAATATTTTCCAGCGGGTATTTTGGACAAAGCATCTTGCGGTCTGTGATGGTTATAATTTTTCATACAAATCTGGGTTTGTTCCCTTACTTGATTGATATCCCAAAATAAGCGTTTTTTTGAAGCAGTATAATAATTAATACTTTTAGTCGTGTTGAGAACACGGCAGGCCCTGTTGAAGCATTATTGAATAGGTCCCACAGCTATTATCCCCTGCGGCAAAACTTTATAGCTTTTATTCAATGATCTCTTCGCCATTTGATAATCTAGAGCTAAAGTAGCGTACATCTGCTTAGCTTATTATTTGCCTCCTTAAGCCCCATAAGTCTCTTTAGTTCCGTGGAATTTATTCTAGCATACTTGGGACGACACTTATGAAAGTAAGATGAACTAACTCCGTGTTTCAAGCTAACTGATCCATAATCTTAACATTGCCAAACTCCTTTAAAGTCTTTCGAATCTGTTGTGGTCAAAATTTACTCTAGCTCATACCGCTGGCATTTATGATTAGTATGCTACTTTAGAACTGTTCGGTTTTAAGGGAAAAACATATAATAAAGGACTCCTTTTCAATAAAGTAATATGAATCTCTTTTAAGGATACTCAAAATTTTATTTGACATTAGAAAACCTCCATTCATCTTCACAGAACAACCTTTGGTCCATAAGCTTTATTTTTCTTTTAAGAAAAAAACTATTTTGCTGTAAAAAAATATTACTGATGAAAACAATAGCTATCTGCAACCAAAACTTAGTTTAGTATGCTATTCAACAAATAGTTAACCCTATTAAAGCCCGTTTTATGAAAATTATTTTAAAATATTTTTTAATACAGCTTGTCTTATTGTCTTCAAGCAATCTTTACGGTCAAGTCGGAATAGGGACAACAACACCCGACCCCTCTTCTATTCTAGATCTTTCTTCCATCAGTGAAGGGCTTTTAATGCCGCGATTAACCACCTTACAAAGAGATGGAATAGTATCTCCAGCGGAGGGCTTAATGATTTACAATACTACATCAAATGATGGTCAACTAAATATTGGAACTCCCTCAATACCTAATTGGAAAGGTATCAAAGAGCAGGAGCAGTCTACACTTAATTCTGTGGTTTTAGGTGACAATATTAATACCACATCCACTAATTCTTTGTTGGTTCCGGGCATGACGATATCTTCTAGTCCGGGTACTTACTTAGCCTTATTCAATGCTCAGATAACGGCATTATTCACTGTAGATCAAGGTGTTGCTGATCTGGATATGATATACCAAGATTTAATTGCTATAACTGCAACTAACACCGCTCACGCACTTGTTTTTGGTAATGGGGAGAATTTGCCACCGGGTATCTATGACGTGACTGGAGCAATATCAATTGCAGGCATACTTACGCTAGATGGCGGAGGAGACTCAAATTCCGTATTTATTATAAGAGGGACCGGGGCATTTACTACTGGAGCTGGGGCTACTGTAAATTTGATCAATGGAGCAAGCTCCAATAATATATTCTGGATGTCTGAAGGAGCCCTATCTACAGCTGCTAACACAACATTGAAAGGAACCTTGGTTTCTCCTGCCGGAGCGATTGGGTTGGGAGCGGGCACGAACCTTGAAGGAAGGATGTTTACAAAGCTAGGAGCATTAAGTATTGGTGCGAGTAGTATTCTTAACCAGCCAGCGGGTGATTCTTATATTGATTTAAGAAACCTTTCCTCATTTGCGATGTTTTCCTCTAATGGTGCAGTTTCAGATGATGCAACTTCTACGATCACGGGAGATGTTGGAACCGCATTAGGAGCACTTACAATTTTAGGCACACATTTTGGGGAACAATATCCTGCTGGTGGCTCTTCCAATAATTTAACTATTACGACTTACTGTATTTATCAAAATGGGACTGAAGTAGTTAATTCTAGTAGAGCAATTAGTTCATCGAGTTCACAGGTTTCTCTCCAGACAATGTTTACAGCGCTAACAGCAGGGGAAACCATCGAAGTGCGGTGGAAAGTTGATACTGGTGAAGCCAAGCTTGACAATAGAACACTTTCATTGTTTCGTCTTGGGCTTTAATTGCTTTCAATTAGGCTCAACCTAACTAAATCCAGAAATGGACGGTATGCGTAAATAAACTAAAACCACAAGTAAACCCTTTACTAGCTCCATTTTATTTACGGGATTGATAACACTCATTATCTTTATAAATTATCTAAAAAAGCAAATATTTTGCCATAAGCATTTTTTAATTGTTTTAACAAATAGTTAATACTATTACCTTTAAATCTTCTTGTGGTCACTCCCAACTACGTGTCTTCGCCTTTATAACTAATTTGAATAATTGATTCTTTATACATCTGATTTACGTAGCCCTCCATCAATGGATAGACAGGTTCCAATAACCCAACTGGCACGGGCGAAACGAAAAATGCAGCTACCTTTCCTATTTCGTCTGGTCTTCCCATTCTTTCTGCGGGAATTGTACTGATTACCTTATCATAAAAAGGGCGATCATGTTTTTTGGCCATTTTCCAGATTCCAACACTAAGCTCAACTGTTTTTGGGTGCAAGTTGTGCGGATAAGGTTTTGTAATAACTAATAAAAGCAGCCTTTGCTACTGCATAAGCTTTAAGAGAACCAGGTTCAAATCCTAATCCAGATGAAATAAACAAAATACTTCCAGTGCCAGATTCGATCATCTACGGAACTACCTTTCTAGTAGCTTTTACGCTCTTAAATGTTAGTTAATATTCTCATTTATGGCTATACACATCATTAAGAATAAGGGGGTTAATTATACGTGTTGTCTCGATTGCCTCTTTTATTTAAGGCTTACTTCAAGCCTTTTTCCTAGTTGCCACATCAAAATTCCACCGGTTAAAAACATCCATATAGCGTAAGCTGCTGTTGGAATGCCCATTTCCAAATTATTTAATATTGTGGTAGCAATTACAATCGCCAATGTTCCGTTTTGTATACCACTCTCAATAGTAATAGAAATGGCGCTTTTTAAATTCAGTTTAAATAATTTAGCCGTTAAATAGCCCAATCCCATGGTTATTATATTTAAAAGCAAGGTAACTAATCCTACCTCTTTCATTGCTTTTCCCATGATATTGAAATTAGCAGCTATAACAGCCAAAAAGACTAGAATGAAAATTACAGTAGAAGCAATACGCATTGGTTTTTCCATTCGTTTTGAAAAGTTCGTTTTGAATCTGCGGATAAGCATTCCAATGGAAATAGGAATAACCGTGATTACCATTATCTGGAGTATCGTATCTAATATTGGCAATTTAATTGTGACATTTGAATCTGTACCGAAATATTCTAATGCATAAGACATGATGAAGGGTATGGTTAATATACTAACGATACTTGCAATAGCCGTTAATGTAACAGATAAGGCAATATTTCCTTTGCAAACCTGAGTTATCAAATTGCTTGTAGGGCCACCAGGGCAAGCGGCCAAGATCATTAATCCAATCGCCATTATTGGGCTTAAATTAAAAGCTATCGCTAGAGAAAAACCGATAATAGGTAAAAAGATAAGTTGATTTGTGAGTCCAATTAAAATTGCTTTGGGATATTTTAGAATTCTACTAAAATCGGTAGGAATTAGAGTCATGCCCATACCTAGCATAATAATAGCAAGGGATAGAGGCAAGAATACTTTGCTTATTAGATCGGCTGCATCCATATGTTGATTAAAATTTTCAGTGAGTGTATTACGCCTGGCGGTTTTTTGTTTTATTCAGAATTAAAGATAGTTAAATAATTGTTCCAACTTTAATCTTTGGGATTTTCTAGGACATTTAGTTATACGTTCTTGGCAATAGTTTCTTCTTTTTCCCATTTTTTGATAATCACAAACCATAGAGCGACTGATGCACCTAAAATGATTAACTTTTCTTTTCCATCAATTCCGTCTTTGATTAATGCATTGAACATCATAATTTGGATAATCAAATGAAAACAGGCACTGGCTAATATTGATTTTGTCGATTCCGCTACTTGACCAATTCCCCAACTACCAAAAATCATCATTGCCAAGAAGAAAAGGTTATCTCCAAAAGTGGCTTTCGTTAAAAATGTCAAATGCCACAAGTACCAAATAAGCCCGATTATCGAATACTTTAGCCAAGGTTTTAATGTTTTCAATTCTTCCTGTAGATAGCCTCGCCAACCATACTCTTCCATTATGCAGTAGATTAGAGTTGTGGTTATAGCTATAAACCCATAAAGGTGTGAGTCCAAATCGAATTCATTTTTCACCCCAATGATTGTTAAAATTATTATTGGAA
>JBLHIC010000078.1:0-12425 GCA_047614245.1 Flavobacteriaceae bacterium | reverse complement strand
GTTTGGGCTAATTCCTGTAGATCTGCTGAAATATCGAACGTATCAGATCCACCTCTGTGAACACCACCAATTCCACCAGTTGCAAAGACTTTTATACCAACCAAATTGGCGGCTATCATGGTAGATGCAACCGTTGTAGCGCCATCAATCTTGGAGGCTAATAAATATGGCAAGTCTCTGCGACTAGCTTTTAGAATTCGATTACCAGACTGAGCCAGATAATCAATTTCATTCTCGGTGAGACCGACTTTTATTTTTCCATTGATTAGGGCGATAGTGGCTGGTACAGCACCTTGATTTCTAATAATTTGTTCAACTTTTAAAGCTGTTTCCTTATTCTTTGGATAAGGCATTCCGTGAGAAATAATTGTTGATTCCAATGCTACTACTGGCGCCTTATTATCTAATGCTAGCTTTACTTCTGGTTTTATTTCAAGGAATTTAGCAATCATGTAATTTCCTTTAAAATTTCTTCCTTATTTAAATGAGGATTGACGGCATTCTTGTGAAGTATAGTCATTTTTGAGCATGCCGACGCAAACTGCACCATTTTAAATATTTCGTATCCTTGCATCTCTCCATAAAGTATTCCGGCCATAAATGCATCACCAGCGCCATTTGTATTCACAGGAGGAATGATGTTTACAGGTTCAATCCAGATACCATTTGAATCACCATAAACAACACCATCTCTCCCCATTGTAATAAATACTTTCTTTATCCCAAGGGCTAAAAAATGGGCCACTAATTTCTCACTATCTTCTTCATATTCTACTTCTATACCGCTTAGTAATTCGGCTTCCAGTAAATTACATTTTAAAATGTATACTTTACCTAGAATGGACATTGCTTTTAAGGCTTTCTTAGATGAAACTGCTTCCAATGCGAACCGGACATTTGGCAATTCATTTGTTACCAGCTCCAGAATTGAAATGGGCATATTCGTTTCTAGTAGGCAATAGGTGTTTTTAGAAATTTCTTTCAGACTATCGAGAATAAAACTATTGGGAATAGTATTGTAGATATCCATAGCAGAAAGGCCTACAGCCAAATCGTTATCACTATCCATGATGGCCATATAAGTCGATGTGTCACTGTCTTTAAGGGTGATACTATGCGTTGTTGAGATTCCGAGATCATTACAAGAATCTAAGATTATTTTTGAAAATGCATCATCGGCAAAAACGCTTAAGAACTCTACATCAACATCCAAATGAGATAAATTTTCAGCAATATTTCTTCCAACACCCCCAAGAATAGTTTCGAGAGTTCCAATATTTGCATCCTTATAAACTAACGTTTCTTTAGAAAAGCCAATTAAATCTATATTAGAAGCACCAATAACCGTTATTTTTTCTTTAATCGGCATCTTTATTTTGTATTAAATTAATTATCACCTTAAATTAAGTAATTTTAGAGGATATAGCAACGGACACATGCAAAAATTTAAATCAATTTTTAAAAAGGAGAAACCTGTTATAGGTGTGATTCATGTAAAGGCCTTACCAGGAACACCTAAACACGCTCTAAGTAGTTCTCAAATTATTGATGAAGCTATTCAAGAGGCACAGGTTTACAAGAATGCTGGAATTGATGCGATTATTATTGAGAACATGCATGACAACCCATATATGAACTCTCGTGTAGGTCCAGAAGTAACGTCCATGATGTCATTAATCGGGTATTTAGTCAAGAAAGAAACATTTCTGCCTGTGGGAATTCAGATACTGGCTGGAGCCAATCAGGAAGCTTTAGCAGTTGCGAAGTCCTCTGGCCTAGATTTTATAAGAGCGGAAGGCTTTGTATTCGCTCATGTAGCTGATGAGGGCATTATTAATGCGCAGGCGGGAGAATTACTGCGGTATCGCAAGCAGATAGATGCCTCCGAGGTTGCCATCTTTACAGATATTAAAAAGAAACACAGCTCGCATAGTATTACTCAAGATATATCTTTACTTGAAACAGCCGAAGCTGCCCGCTTTTTCTTAAGTGATGGCGTTATTATTACAGGAAGCCAGACTGGTAAGACTGCTTCAACCCATGAATTGAAGATATTAAAAGCTAATTTGAATTTCCCTATAATTGTTGGATCAGGTATTACTCTTGATAATGTTTGCAGCTACCTTCCTATCTGTGATGCAATGATTGTAGGTTCATATTTCAAAGAGGATGGTTATTGGGAAAATAAATTGAGTTCTGAGCGAATAGCAAAATTTATGAATCAGGTTCGATCAAAATAGAAGTATTTCTATAATTAATTAGCAATTATTTGTCCTATAAATAATTGTTCGCAAGTTGGTTATAGGAATTATTCGTGACAAATGTCATATTTTATGCTTAGGGTTTTAGCCTGATTATAGTCAAGACTTCAAGGGAGTCCTATAATTTGAAAACCTGTTAAAAAGCCTTCTTTTTTTGCTTTTCTGCGGGAGAAATCATCGGGTTTTCAAATAAATTTATTCAGGAATTTAGTAACGGTAAATTGAAATATAATTGATAATTTTGGGCGGAATTTAATTATGCCATTTCAAAATTATATTGGTATAAGTTGGCTGAATATAGATTTTATATTAAATAAAAGTAATGAAACCATTAACGAGTAAAGAAATCCGAGAGCTATTTCTAGATTTTTTCAGAAAGAATAATCACAGATTAATTGAAGGCTCTTCAATTATACCAAAAGATGATCCTTCATTATTATATATTAATAGTGGGATGGCCCCTTTAAAGCCTTATTTCTTAGGCCTAGAAACCCCTCCTAGCAAGCAGTTAGTAAATGTACAACCCTGTATAAGAACCAATGATATAGAAGAAATTGGGGATCGTCATCATTTGACGTTTTTCGAAATGATGGGAAGTTGGTCAATAGGGGACTACTATAAGGAAAAAGCGATTCAGCTCGCATTTGACTTGCTTGTGGGGCATTTTAAATTTGATAAAGAGAAATTATATGTCACCGTTTACAAGGGAGATCCGGAATTAGATATAGCTGCCGACGAAGAATCCATAGAGTTTTGGAAGAAGGCAGGTATTGATGACGATCACATAATAGCACTCGGTGCAGATAATTTTTGGGGACCAGCAGGTGATACAGGGCCCTGCGGACCTTGTACAGAAGTATTTTATGACACAGGAGATAAGTTTGGGCCTAAATATGTTCCAGGTGAACATTTTGATGATGAGAGCCGTTATATAGAAATTTGGAATGCGGGCGTGTTTATGGAATTGGATAAGACCAAAGAAGGGAACTTTAATCCGCTTCCTATGAAGAGTGTTGATACTGGATCTGGTATTGAGAGAATGTATTTGGCATTGAACGGCATTGATAGCTTATATGAGGTGGATACCATTAAGCCAGTATATGATAAAATAAAAGATTTATTTGCCTCTGAGCAACTAACTGAAAAGGATTACAGAACGCTAACGGATCATATGCGTACTGCGACTATGATTCTTTCTGATGGGGTTTTACCTTCTCCTGATGGTAGAGGATATATCCCAAGGAGATTGATAAGAAAGTCTATGGCACTTGCTATGCGCGCAGGAAAATCTCTGGATTCACTTATTGACGTAGCTAAAGAAGTGATGCTTCAATTGTCTGATTATTACCCTAATTTAAAAGATAACTCGGCGTCTATTATTAATTCTATAAATGATGAAATTCAAGCGTTTACACCAATACTTAAGGAAGGTATTGATTTGTTAGATCAAAAGCTTGAAAGCCTACAAGGAAAGGAGCTTGATGGTGAGTTTATTTTTAATTTGGTTACGACCCACGGTGTTCCGTTAGAGAATATTTCAGATCACGTGAGAGAACGAGGTTTTAACTTTGATGAGGATTCTTACTGGAAGCATTTTAGAATTCATCAAGGAGTTTCAAGAGGAAAAAAGAAACAGAATTTTGGCGATGTTCTTTCTGATTTAAAAGTTCAGGAAACTATATTTTTAGGATATACTGAAATTGAGGCTACAGCGACCATTTTGCACCTTATAAAAGATAATGAGCCTGTTTCTAATGTTTCAGAAGGGGAAGTGTTTCAATTAATTGTTGATCAAACTCCATTCTATGGGGAATCTGGTGGGCAAGTAGGAGATATTGGTGTGGCAATTACTTCTTCAGGAAAAATAAATATTACAGATACCCAAAAAACCAATTCCATTGTGGTTCATTATTGTGAACTAACAGAAGGAGAACTTGCAGTGGGCCAAACGGTTCAATTAAATATTGATACAACTAACCGGGATATGATTAGAAGAAATCATACAGCCACTCATTTACTTCATAGTAGTTTGAGGGAAGTTCTGGGTACTCACTTAGAACAACGTGGCTCTTTGGTAAATCACGAAAAACTTCGTTTGGATTTTTCACATTCGAAAAAGATTACTGATGAAGAAATCATTCAAGTAGAAGAAAAGGTAAATAGCTGGATAAGAAATAATTATAAAGCTGACGTTAAACTAATGGATTATGATTCGGCTGTCAAGAATGGAGCAATGGCTTTGTTCAAAGAGAACTATGGTGATGAAGTAAGAGTGGTACGTTTTGGCGATGTCTCAACAGAATTGTGTGGCGGGAATCACGTTTCAGAAACTAATGACATTGGAATGTTTCTGATTACCAAGGAAACTAGCAGTAGTAAGGGAATAAGAAGAATTGAAGGGATTACTTGGCAGAAAGCATATGAAAATGTGGTTGCTACTAAGAAAATAGTAAAAGAGGCATCTGAGTTTCTTTCTACGAGCCCTGAAGACTTACTTGAGTCTATTTCAAAGCTAAAGACCAAATCCCTAGGCTCAAAAAAGGCGGCTCCCACTAATACAGTTAGCTTAGATGCCTCAGATATTGATGAGAAGACAATTGCGCTTCCTAGTGACAAAAAATTACTTGTAGGGCGCTTAAATGAGGATAAAGGTGCATTAAGAGGTGCCATAGAGCAAAAACTAAAGAATAAGGAAGCAGATTTCGTATTGATGATTTCAGTTAATAATGATAAAATATTGATTATGATTGGGGTAAGTGATCAAATGAAGGATGAGCTACCTGCCGGTATGTTGATTCAGGAGTCTCTAAAACCTTTTGGGGGAAGAGGTGGAGGACATAATCACCTAGCTCAAGGTGGAATCCCTGATAAAAAAGATTTGGATTCTGTTGTAGCTTTGGCTGAGAAAGTAATTTCTGAAAAATTATAGCCTGATTATTAATATTTATGGTGTGATGATTTAGAAGGTGAAAATATTCGCGTTGAACGAGAATAAATAACTAACTTGTTAGAAATATTACATTATGGTCATTCGCGATCCCGCCTTTCATGCTATTGTGGTAATCGAGATCAGTAGTTACCTGAATAGGGTGGAAGCCTCTCAATATACTATCTTCACACAGAAATTTCATTCTAGTGTTTCAAAGACCATCAAGCAATTCAATGGTACTATTTTTCGAAAGGATAATAATCACTATCTGATTAAATTTCTATCCGCTTCGGATGCGGTGATGTGTGCTTTGGAAGTGCAATTTAAGTTTAAGTACGTAACTCCAAAACATAAGGCTTTTAATCGCCGTTTGAACATAGCCGTAAGTATCGATAAGTCAAACCTGAAAAACGATACTTTGAGCGGTGAGGGGCTTCAATTAGCCATCAGAATGTGTGAGAACATTGAGGATCAATTGGTTATTTCGGCCGGTGTACATACTAAGTTTAAAAGTGAGAACCAGCAGGCCGTAATTGACAAAGAATTGATACGGATCTTAAATCCTACCGAAGAAATTATTTTTACCCAAATAATGGATTACACCGAATCAAATTGGAATAAGTCAAATTTCAATATCTCTTCTTTCAGTAAGGAATTGGAGTATAGCAAGCCACAATTGTACAGTAGAATTAAAAACTTAACAGGGAAATCGCCTAATGATTTTATTAGAGAATTCAGGTTACACAAGGCATTGGTTCTCTTGCATAAACAACAGGGGAGTATTTCTAGAATAGCATACGAAACCGGGTTTAGTAGCCCCTCATATTTTTCTAAATGTTTTTTCGACCATTATGCTATACTTCCTTCGAAATACCTCCAACAGCATAGTTATTAGATGTCTTGTTGTAGTAGTACCAATTTAAATATATAGTGTGGTATATAATCGGGTTTTAGCCTGTTTACTGAAGCCAAATTACAGTTAAATATTTCAGTACTAGTTAAGTATTTCTTATTTTTGTTTAGTATATACAGAAAGTAATTAAACATTTTTATGAAGCTTATAGCAATGCTACTAATGATAAGTATAATGTCACAAGATAGTTCCTCCAGTATTTTCGATGCTAAGAAAGTAAAAGACCTCTCAAATTGGTATGTTGTTGATGATGGCGTCATGGGAGGCCTCTCTAGAGGGGAGTTAACTATTAACGATTCAGGAAATTGTCTCTTCAAAGGCTTTGTGACCACTGAGAACAATGGAGGTTTTTCATCTATTCGATATGGTTTCAACAAAAAATCCGTTTCAGAATTTGAACATATCATATTGAAGCTAAAGGGTGATGGTAAATCCTATCAGTTTAGAATAAAAGATAATTCGCGTCAACGCTATTCCTATATAGCTACCTTTAAAACATCAGGAGATTGGGAAACTATTAAAATTCCATTAAGATCTTTTTACCCTGGTTATCGAGGCTATAAACTAAACAAGCCTAATTTTTCAGGTGAGGTCATGGAAGAAATAGGTATTTTGATTGGCAATAAAGTCAAAGAGTCATTTGCGTTGGAGATTGAGAAGATATATTTGGAATAAAATAAATCAAGAATATTATGAAAACTTATTTAATCGGATGACTTTAAGAAAAAATGGCAGTACATTCTGATTAGGGTAGTTTAGTATTAGTTTAAACCAGAATCGATTTACTATAGATTCTTCAATAGTTTCGTTACTATATTAAAAAGTTTCACCAGCATTTAAATAAAAAGCTTTAGAGTGCCTTCCCCAAGCCTGATTAAATACCAGATTTGTCCTGGTGGATTTATCAATTAATATTCGTAATCCTACACCAAAGGCAGGCTGAACAGCATCAAAAAGCTTAATATGTCTGTCTTTATCGCTCGCTGTTATCAAATTGGCAAATACAGCACCACTAACTAACTGATTACATGAAATAGGAAAACGATATTCGGTTTCTATATAGGCCAAATTCTGGCCTCTAATTAGGCCCTGAACATAGCCACGACTGGCCCTACTAGTTTTGTCCCAACCAAGAGCTGGTAAATTTAAATAGGGTAAATCTCCAAGCGTTAAAAACTGGCCATAGGTCCAAAAAGCCAGAACATGTTGAACATTTGTTTTACTCAAGGGGATATAATACTTAAATTCGGCGAACAATACAGAACTTGATGCCTGATTATTTCTAAATGACCGATTAGTTCTAAAATTAATGTTGCCATACCATCCGTTATTGGCATTTACTTGATTATCACGCGAATCAAACACAAAATTAAGGCTCAAGCCATTAACGTAATATTCATTAGTACTAAAACGATACCTCTCATTATACTTATAATGTTCCGTTAGTTTATTGTTGGGTAGGTCCAATAGTTTGTCTGAAATATTGGTATAGCCATCTACGTGTAAACCACCTCCAATATAAAAATCACTCACTATTCTAAATGACACAGTTTGATGAAATTTAAAATAATCATAATCCATAGGTTGTGACAAGGCATCTAAAACAAAACCATCATCATCATTTGCTCGAGGTATAATATCCGATCCCAAGCCGTAGTTATCCTGTGAAAAAATATAATACCTCCAATCGCCATTCAAGTAAATCTTGTTACTATTTAGCAACAAAGTGTTTTTTGAATTCACCAACAGTTGTCCATTAGTGGTATAGGTCGCTCCAATGTTAAATGTAGAGTATTTGTCTTTAGCTTGATCCC
The DNA here is from genome assembly GCA_047614245.1 of Flavobacteriaceae bacterium. Taxonomy (GTDB): domain Bacteria; phylum Bacteroidota; class Bacteroidia; order Flavobacteriales; family Flavobacteriaceae; genus Ulvibacter. The sequence continues at coordinate 4,508 of JBLHIC010000078.1, read as the reverse complement.
CTTTAAAAGTATATTGGGTTATGGCTCCAAAAAGAAATCCTGTTGCCGGAGAAGATCCAATAACTGGAATCACCAAAAAAAGGTCGTTCTTAATAGGTTTAAACGTTAGAATAGAATCTTTCTTTTTAAAAAGTTCCGGGAGTGATTTAACCGGACACCTTGGAATAGAGTCATTATTAGATTGAGAAAACGTAGGGCCCGAGAAAAACAGTAATAACAAGGTCATTATTTTCCAAAAGAGTGAAAATCTTATCAGATTTTTATTATTCATTAATTTAATATCATTAGTGTTCGACGAAAATACGGCTTTACTTAATACTGTTCTCTGCGAGAAGTAAAAGTGTTTTATTTTTTTTTCTTGTCATAGCAAGGGGTCCTGTTAAAAAAGGCTTAGTTGTTTGTCTAGCAGTTTTGTAGTTAATTCTAACCATTGTTTGCTCGGGTTTTCTATGAATTTGAATACGTCCATGTATGTCATTAAATGAAAGCGTATCATTGATGACATCAGGCAGGTCAAATTCTTGAATACTTATGTAAGGTGCATTGTTTTTTTGTCTAGTTACAAAATAGATGTCATCATCTATGCACCCAGCGTATTGATTATAATCATTATATGCTTTATCAAAAACTACAAAAGAACCTTTTTCTAAGTTTAAATTCTTTAAGAAATGAGGTCGTGCGTTGCTACACTTATAAAACAGACACAGAATGGAAGGAAAACCTTGTTGAAAAAGAATAGATAGCTAAGTTTTAATGGGAAAATTAATATAATAACTAAGCGAAAAAGCAATACTTTTCTTAAATTAAACGACGATAAATTGCAAGAAGATAATTAATGTTATTTAAAAGATATAAAAATGAAAAATAATAAAAAAGCATATATAGCAGGGGGTTGTTTTTGGGGAATGGAAGACCTTTTTAGATTACGGTCAGGCATTGTAGATACGGAAGTTGGGTACATCGGTGGAACTAACGACAATCCCACCTACGGGAACCATCCGGGACATGCAGAGGGTATTGAAATTACCTATAATCCGGAAGAAACTTCGTTTAAACATATCTTAGATTATTTCTTTAGAATTCACAATCCGACGACCGTAGATCGGCAGGGAAATGATATTGGATCAAGTTATCGATCTGCGATATTTTTTCAGAATGAAGAAGAAAAAAATGACGCGGAAGATATCATTAAAGTAGTTGATGATTCTGGACGATGGGAAGCAAATGCTGCGACAACTTTAGAGCCCTATTCAACATTTTGGGCAGCAGAGCCAGATCATCAAGATTATCTAATAAGAAAACCCAATGGTTATACTTGTCACTTTGAGAGATTTGGCAGTTTTATTTAATACGTCTATAAAGATTAGAAAATGCAATTAGGTTTAGTAACAGCGGCTTTAGGTAGACCGAAATACATCAATGTACGTTAGAAAGAAATTTTTTCTAACGATTTAGAGATGTTTAGAAGACAAAGCTTTTCAGAATTGGAGGATGCCCATAAACTTGGCATTCGTTATTTTGATCAGATCCAGGATATGGCTTAGCTGAAAAGTTGCCGCTTTATTGGCTACAAACCAAGAGTGATAAAAGTATTCAAATAGCTACAATATGAGGGTATACCTACGTCGCTGATTTCAATGTAGAAGATAAGATTCGCGAACTCCAATTTATTAAATAGGAGAGGGGGCGAGTGAACATTTATTATGCTATCCTGTATCAATCGGAGCTTAGATGACTTGTGGTCACTGAGCTTATCGAAGTGTGGGGGGGTGTGTAATGTGTGTGGAATGGAGTTAAATTCCTATAATTATTTATTATAAAACATCCTTTTTTTTCATTCCAAACAATATCCTGGGTATTTTAAAAGGGTAAATTAATAATCTATAAATAAGGAGAATAAGCGGAAAAGAAGTGAAAATTAATAATACAATTTTTGATAGAATAGAAACCTCTAATTCTAATATGTAATACCCCAAGATAATAAGAATAGTTTGATGTAAAATATAAAAAGGATATATCGCTTCGTTACATTTTTTAAGAAGGGTGCTTTTTTTGTTAAACCAAAGCTGTCCATATCCAAGTAGTGTTGTTACAAGCGTCCAACTAACAAGTGCACAAACCAAATACCAAATACTCCATCGGCTACTTATGGAAAGATGTGGGGAAATATAATCGCCAGGTAAAAGGTAATAACCGTAGAATAGTATAAAGCTTATTACAAACGCAATAAAATTAAATTTTCGATGGAACTTTAGATGGTTCCAAATATTCTTTGATGCAGTAAACAGCATTCCAGAAACTAAAAAATATCCATAATAAAAAGTAGAGGAGAGGTTCGTAATATCTTTTGAATCGCCTTTGTATATTTTTTTTAATAAAACGGTAATTATAATTAAAGGGATTACCCATAATAAGATACCGTATTTTTTAGAAGAAATCGTATCCAATAGATTAATCAAAGCATCAGATTTACGGGATTTTAAAAATAGAATTAACGGGATTAATACAATAGACATTACAAATAGATTTTCTATAAACCATAAGTGGTTTACCTCAAAGAAAGAACCATTAGCGTAAACATCCCAATAGGAATTAAAATGATTAATCTGTTCAAAATAGGTTTGAGGAGGAACAATAAATAGCACCCCAAAAAAGAGCGGAATTAATAAACGATTACTTCGCTCTTTTAAAAATTGAAACCAAGTTCTTTTTGAAAAAGCAAACATCGTTCCTGTACCAGAAATTAAAAATAGTAGGGGCAATCTAAATTGCTCGAAAAACACCATGATGTCGTCTAGTGTTTTGCTTGATTCAGAATTCATTATATGAAATTCATCTCCGTTAAACGGCATGCCAATATGGTGTAGATATACGGCTAGTATGGCAATTACACGCAACCAATCTAAATCGTATCGTCGTTTTTTTTCTGTCATAGTGTTTTATTTATTCGGCTGCAAACTTAAAAACAATTTGTTATGAACTTTTTATTTTGTGACAAATGACAAGGAGAAGTGACGAAATACAAAATAAACTCTTTATATTTTCGAATAGACAGCGTTAAAGTCCACAATTTTTGAGCGAGAAACAGGAACTATAATAGAACAGTTTTTTAATAATAAATGATACCCTTGTGCATTTCCAGAAATGGATTTTATCGCATTGAGATTTACCAAATAGGAACGATGGGTTTTATAGGTATAGGGATACGATTTTAATTGCTCTTCTAATTCTTTAAGGGTGATACGAATTAATTTTTTATTTATTCTGTCTGCTAAAAAAGTGTGTATTTCGGTATAATTACTTTCTACCTTTGCAAAAATAAATTCATTAATATTAAGCTCAAAGCTCTCATTAGAGGTGGAATCTTTTAGAGAAATTAAAATATTTTTCGACTCTTTCACAGGATTAATAGAAAGCCTTTTTAAAATAGATTCATGCTTGTTTTTTAGCCTTTCTAGGTTTAATGGCAATACAATTATTAAAAATAGAAAGCCAACTAAAAACGTATTGCGAATTTCCTCCCAAAAATACCGAAGGGACCAGTTATAAGGATTTGTATAAATTAAATCCCGAATTAAAAAACCTACAATACCTATAATTAATAGAATAATTGACAGACTTAATAGCTCTTTGCGTAGGGTCCAGGTTTTATCCTCTAATCCATTTCTATTAAGTATACTAAAATATAGATAAGCTATAGGAAAAGGTATAAATGCGTGAATTAATAAAATCCAGATAGAATTAATTTTGTGTTCTGCTAAATTAACATCAAATGGTTCGAAAAAGTAAGAGAAACTAAAACTGAAAATGGAGATAAGTAATAAAAACAAAAACAGCCTTTGTTGGTTATAATAGTAATACGGATAAGGCTTTTTTAAATACCTTTCAAGTTCTCCTAGTTTTAATTTCATCTGAATGTAAAATTAGCTTTTTTCCTCGGCCTCATAAATTTTTTTTAAAACAATAGGCTAGTCAAGATCAAATTATCCAGTGGGTGATTTGGTTTGGATACAAGTTCAAATAGTCTTTAATTAAAAATGTCTATAAGACCTTTTATTAACGCAATTGAGTGTGAAGCCATGAATTTTCATGCCCGTAACGCCCGCCTGACCATATTCGGGCAGGAAAAGGCACGTTAGGGAGGGCTGTTTAGCTCAGCGCTACTATTTTATTGGAGCTCGTGAATCTCGCAAACTCGATTTAGCTCAGCGCTACTATTTTATTGGAGCTCGTGAATCTCGCAAACTCGATTTAGCTCAGCGCTACTATTTTATTGGAGCTCGTGAATCTCGCAAACTCGATTTAATGACCTGTAAGTACTAATGATAGGCATGCTAGAAGTGTTTTCTGAAAATTAATAAAATAGCTACTGCTCATCTGCGAGAGAAGAACCATAGCTTTCAGTCGCCTTTTTAATGTTTTCTGAAAGGGATTTCAACCAACTCATATGATTGGCAATCAAATAGGCTTCTTGAAGACCATGAAGCGTTTCAGTGTCTAATTCGGTA
>JBLHIC010000077.1:0-12588 GCA_047614245.1 Flavobacteriaceae bacterium | reverse complement strand
TAGCTGTAACGGTTAAAGCAAAATCTTCTGAATTACCAATGAGAATTAATTCATTTACTATGATGTTCAATGATGTTAAAAATGATTCAGCAGATTTAGCTATCATGTGGGATAAAACCTTAGTAAATGTACCTATTATATTTGGTACAGATAAGGCGGTATCTGCAAGTATTGATCAAGTAATGAGTGGTCCTTCTGCAAGAGATTACTATTCGGCCGCAGTATTTTATCTAGAATCAGAAAAGGATATTAATAAAGCAAAATCTTGGATTGATAAAGCTATTGATACTAGTGATAAACAACAATACTGGATGCACAGACAAAAATCATTGATCTACGCTAAAAGTGGTGATAAAAAAGGAGCCATCAAAGCGGCGAAAATGTCGCTAAGCCTTGCTAAGGAGGCTGGTAATGATGACTATGTAGCTATGAATACGGAGTCTCTAAAAGTATGGGAAGGTATAACATACGAAGATAAATAACAGAGTAAAATGTTTTAGTTAAACTCTCTTCATTAGTATAATGTAAGGGAGTTTTTTCTGGGTAGTTCTTAAAGTTATTCCAAGACTATATTTTGGCAACTTTATGAGGAAATAGTTTAACAAGACCATCATCCGTGCTTATATAAAGCAGTAATTATTTATATAAAACTATTTCTTCTTGTCTGGCATCAAAACCTCAATAAGTATGGCAATCCCCATTACGATGGCACAACCTGCTAGATTCAACCATAAATAAGGCATCAAATCAATCCACCAAAAATATATAATAACTAACTGTGTAATTATTGCTGCTATAAATACAGATCTGCTTCGCACAAACTTGATAAAGAAGGCCAACAAGAAAATCCCTAGAACATTTCCGTAGAAAATAGAACCGATGATATTTACCAATTGGATTAAATTATCAAATAAGTTTGCAATGCACGCTACACCAATTGCTATTCCTCCCCACAGCAAAGTAAACCACTTTGAAGCTTTTAAATAGTGATTTGGAGACCTCCCTTGTATATTACGCTTATACAGGTCCATTGCCGTGGTAGAACCTAAAGCATTTAATTCCGAAGCTGTTGAAGACATGGCTGCACTCAAAATTACCGCTAAGAGCAAGCCAATAAGTCCCCTAGGTAAATTATTCAGGATAAAATGTATAAAAACATAATCCTTGTCATTAGTTTCAGTATTTGGATTTGCTTTTTTGATTAATGCCTTTGATTGAGTTCTCAAATAGGTTTCTGAGTTATTTAGTGCAATAATTTCTCCTAGCAATGCTTCTTTTTCTGAAGAGGCTTCCGCTCGGGCATAGGTGATCTGTTTCTTTTTTAATGAAACGTCTAAAGTAGCTTTTTGAGTTTCAAGCGCTTGATATTCTGAAGCATATTCCGAAGCCATCACTTGCTTTACTGCAGAGGGATTAAAATGCAAGGGCGAACTGTTAAACTGGTAGAAAACAAACACCATTACACCAATCAATAAAATAAAGAATTGCATTGGCACTTTCAAGATTCCGTTAAAAATCAACCCTCTTTGCATTTCCTTTACCGATCTTCCAGATAGATAACGCTGTACCTGACTTTGATCCGTACCGAAGTAGGAGAGGGCTAAGAAACTACCTCCAATGATACCACTCCAAAAAGTATATCGATTGTCAAAATCAAAAGAGAAGTCTAAAATATCCATTTTACCGCTTGCACCAGCAATTTCCATCGCTTTGGTGAAAGTTATATCCAGCGGCAGGTAATTTAAAATCATTAAAAAAGCAAAAAACATTCCCGCAAAAATCACCCCCATTTGCTGCTTCTGGGTTACACTTACGGCTTTGGTCCCACCGCTTACTGTATATATTATTACTAAAACCCCAATAATAATATTTAGATGAATCAGGTTCCACCCCAAGACTGCCGACAGAATAATAGAAGGTGCAAAAATTGTTATCCCGGCTGCCAGTCCTCTCTGAATTAAGAACAAAATAGCCGTTAGCGTCCTAGTTTTTAAATCAAAACGAGTTTCTAAATATTCATAAGCAGTAAAAACGTTTAGCCTATGATAAATTGGAATGAATACAAGGCATATAACCACCATTGCAATAGGCAGTCCGAAGTAAAACTGAACGAATCCCATCCCATCATGAAAAGCTTGTCCAGGTGTGGAAAGAAAAGTAATTGCACTGGCTTGAGTTGCCATGACACTAAGCCCGATCGTCCACCATCGTGAATCGCTTCCTCCTTTTAAGTAATCGGTTACATTTTTACTGCCTCGCGCTTTATAGGTTCCGTATAAAACGATAAATAGAAGTGTTCCAATGAGAATAATCCAATCAATCTGGCCCATATTAGGTGTAGCTTTGCATTATTAAATAGAATAAGACTATATAGATGGCATTAAAAAGAAGCACCAAAGTATATTTTCTTTTCCAAATAAATTTGTTTTTAATTTCTTCGACTACACTATTATCTTTCATGAGTAAGGCCGCTTAAGCGGTGATTTTTATGGCTTTATTTTCTACTTTAACTTACTTTCCAATGGAAAGTATATTTGCGAAAAGCCGGTATGCGCCTGGCACACCTGCTGGCAGCTCTCTAAAGAAACTTAACCCTGTGTAAATATAGTATCCTTTTCCGTGCTTGGTAACTAATAATGAACCTTTCGTTTGCGGATAACCTTTATCGCTCATTCCTAAAATCGGTTTGAATTCTTCTCCCCATTCGTTAGGGAAATAAAGACCCCTTTCTTGCACCCAGTTATCAAAATCAGCTGAAGTGATTTTATTTGGGGAATTTAGAACCGAATGATCTGGTTCAAGGATTTGTACTTCTGAAAATTCATCGGTGACACGATCTCTAGATAACTTAATTTGATAAGGAGCAATGTCCTTGGTTACCATACGATGACTCGTGTTATACTGAAGCACTAGGGTTCCACCATTGGAGACGTAATTATTTAAGGCATTTTGGCTAAAGGCAAGTTCGGGAACCGTGTTATACGCTCTAATACCAACTACAATTGCATCAAATTGTTTGAGATTTGATTCAGTGATATCGGATGGTGCTATGGTTGATACATCATAACCAATTTGCTTTAAACTTTCAGGAATCGCATCGCCAGCTCCATTTATATAACCAATCAACTGACCTTTTTTCTTAATATTAATACGTACCACTTTGGCTTCCGAAGGCATCAAAACACTTTGAAAAGGGATGTGGTCATAGTCGATAGTAATGAGTTCGTCTGTTAAAAAATTATCCCCAATATTCAATAGGGGTTTCAAAAGACCTTCGCTTTGTTCTGCCGGCGGCGTTACATTAAAAACAAAAGTTTGTTCTTCTCCCTGTCTTTCTAAACTAAATATATGCTGAGGAGGTGATATTACCCATCCTTTTGGATGCTGCAAGCTTAAAGTACCCGAAATACTATCTCGACCTGCTCGAATTTTTACTGGGATTTGCTTTGCTGCCGATGTTGCAAAAATTAAAACCTTTTCTGGGATGCTAGAAGTTGCATCGGGTAATACCTGAAATGGCCTATATACTTCCCCTTTCACAGGATCGTTAAACTTATAGATGATGTTTTTGACAATACTAATCTGGATTCCTTCTATAGTTAGATTGAAGGAAACTGGAAATTGAGTTTCTTCCTCAGGCAAACCAATTAGGCTCTTATCGGACACCTTATACATCCCCAGGCTGCCTTTTTCATTTAACCAATACGGTGCGGTGAAACGAGTTGCTGTAAAAGTACTTTCGACACTTTCCATCGTTTCTTTTTTATTTTGTTTTAAAGTAGTAGCAACCAATTGAGACGGAAACTGTATGATAGTGGAGGTGATCGAATGTAGTTTCATTGATACAGAAGATCTGTTAATTGCCTCGGTAGTAACCTTAATGCTTCCTTTTGGTGTTGTGGTCTGTTCATTAGCTACCGCCTCTAAATAAAGGCCTGCGCAGTCCGAAATGAGTTGCGTTATGGCTATTAATTTTCTTTCCTTCCAAAAGCCTTCTGGTAGCTTCTTAATTAGTTCATATGCCTTTAATAATTGTGGAATACTTTCGGAAGGGTTCTTAAAATTAAAATCCTTTTCTACCTGATATAAAATAACTCCAATTGGAGCGCCGCCTTCAATTCGGGACCAGCTTGTGTCAATACCTTCGAACAAATTATTGTTTTTAGGGAAATCACCTTTTAAAAACTCTAAGTACTCTTTCTCACTTCCTCTTGAACCCGTGCTTCCAAAACCTTGAGATTTATGCATTGATCGACTTAGGGAAGCTATTTCTCCATTTGATAATCCACTTGCTGGATAGTAATTACCAGTTTCTACAGTTACTAAATTAGATTTATCTGCTGCTTCGAATTTTTCTCTACTTCCATAAAACCACCAAGAAGTGTTAAATAATAAACGCTTTGGTTGCCATAAACCAAAGGTATCTGCTGTTTCAGGATATGCCGCAGGATTATTTACAAGATCAAATGCATCAAAACTAAGCATAGCAGACGAAGTGTGATGCCCGTGAGTAGAACCTGGGTTTCGATGATCAAAACGATTCACAATTACATCCGGTTTAAATTTCCGAATTGCGCGAACAACGTCTCCAAGAACTTCCTTCTCGTTCCATATAGCCAGTGTTTCATCAGGATGTTTTGAATAACCGAAATCATTAGCTCTGGTAAAAAATTGTTGACCACCGTCCGTGCGTCTCGCAGCGAGTAACTCTTGTGTTCTAATTAGCCCCAGTAATTCTCTAATTTCGGGGCCTATTAGATTTTGTCCGCCATCTCCACGGGTAAGGGATAAATATGCTGTAGTCGCTTTTACATCATTTGCTAGATATGAAATAAGTCTCGTGTTCTCATCATCGGGATGGGCAGCAATATACAATGCTGTTCCCAAAAAATTGAGTTTTTCAAGTTCGTGGTATATATCGGAAGCGGTTAGTTTTGAGGGTTGCTGTGCAAATAATGAGGAACCATTAAATAGTAAACAAAGAAGGACAATAAGAAATTTTTGCATGAACTTGAGTTAGAGTTTTCGCGATGACCCAAAGATACCTTAATTTGAAAATAACTTAAAATCTATTATGCGATGTTTAACATTTCTATTAATCCAATCCAAGTGTATCACGTAAAGCAATGTCAGAATTTTTATTTTGTGACCAATATGCTGTTTTTATTCGTTTTATTTTAGTAGCAGTGGTAGTCAAGGTTTTGGCTCCTTGTCCAAATCCGCTAACATAGGTCTCTTCCCACTTTTCTATTGAAAATGGAAATTTATTTTCAAAATATATAATCAGGTTCCGCTCGAGATCCGGATACTGAATAGTGTAAACTTGCATCGACTCATTTTGTTCTAAATTCAATACCGCTCGATATGCTTTCAAATCTTTATGACCTAATCTCAAATAATCGAAAGATGGTATGACCTCTGCCTCTCCGGTTGGAAGCTCATTTGGGTTTATTCTAATAAGATTCCAAAGTTCGTTCTCAAGCCAGGTTTTAGGAAGTTTCATGTTTTGATCTGCTTCTCCCTCAAAATATGAATGTGCGGTGATTTCAAATTTATTTCTGTTATTCAATTGAGCGTAGACATGACCGCACCATTCTTGAACCGAATTACTCACCTTCAAAGCGTGTTCTTTAGAATTAATAGGGTTGAAAGTACTTGTCATTATCGAATAAGGATATACTCCAGTTAAAAAGTTCTTGGTGCTATTAAGCTTTAAGACTGGGATATTGTCTTTTGACTGATTATTTGCTTTTACCTGGACTTCAGGAAGGAAATCTTCAGTTACAAAAATCGTGACCGCGGTTCCTTCTCTTAGCTCGCCGTATCGCGCTTGTTTTAATTCATAAGAGGTAATTTCCGCTTTGCCAGCATACCAATAATCTTTAAACGCCTCACTTAGCTCTCTAGTTTTTACGATTTGTGATTCAACTTCTGTGGATGTGGTAAGTAGCGCTAAATTCCTCTTAGGTGTTTCTTTGCAACCCATAAAAAGTAGTGTTGCACAAAATAATGAGATAGAGATAAGTTTAGAATACATCATTTAAAACGAGTTTGATGTAAAATTAATCTAAAAAGGCCGAGCGGCAATATCTGTTAACGTTTTATAAACAAGTCTGGTGGGAAGTCCCATTACATTAAAAAAGCAGCCTTCAATGCGATCAATTCCTATATAGCCAATCCAATCTTGTATTCCATAACTTCCCGCCTTGTCATAAGGTTGATAGTTGGTCAAATAATACTCAATCTCCTCTTCAGTCAATGTTTTAAACCAGACTTTAGTTGAATCGTTTATTGTTTTCTGAAAGTACTTGCTGGTAAAACAAACTGAAGTGTACACCTCATGAGTTCCTCCGCTTAGGTTTTTGAGCATGGATTTTGCATCTTCTTTGTTGAAAGGTTTACCAATAGCTGCTCCATCTTTCCAGACTATAGTATCGCTGGTAATGAGAATATCGTTTTCTGAAAGATCTTCAAATACTGATGCTTTTAATTGCGCGAGATAATCGGTTATTGCAGATTTCTTCAGGGTTTGAGCCGAGTAGACTTCATCGACCTCGCGAACATCAATTGTAAAATCTAAATCCAAGAGTCGAAAAAACTCTTGCCTTCGAGGAGATCCTGAAGCCAATGTTATATTGTAATTTTTAAGTTTTTCGTTTAGCATTTTTTAGAAAGAGAATTTTATATTAGGACTAAATAATATATTGGCAGCGAACACATTCCGAAGAACATAATCACTTTTAGTAATAGAGAAAGATGAGACAGGTCTTTTCTTATCTCGGCATTATAAGCTTTAACACAATAATAAAACAAAGGAGCAACAACTAAAAGCAGAAAATAGGTTACAAGAAGTTGTGAGGCATATAGGAACAGATACATATAAAATATTACCGCAACAACTGCCAGTATTCCTAGTACAAAAACCACAGTGGTAGCTCTGCTTCTCCCTATTGCTATTGGCAATGTATTAAGACCACCATTTTTATCACCATTAATATCTTCGATGTCTTTTACAATTTCACGGATTAGGTTTACGAAAAAAGCGAAACAGGCATAGTGCGTTATCACTTTCATTGCAACTACTTGGCCATCAAAATTAGCCGCATCAATTGCTGGTAGAACATCAAAAACTCCAACTATTAAAATGCTAAATGCAATTAATGCAGATATTAAAATATTTCCAACCAATAAGATCCCTTTTAGCATAGAGGCATATAAATAGAGTAGGGCAGAGATAATAATGAATAGAGCAGCAAACCCTGGCTTTCCAATCGAGTTTGACAGTAAAAATCCGCTAAAAACACCGAGAACGTTAAGAGTGAAAAATATTCGGTAGGCATTTTTTTCGGAAACCTTTTTACCTACAATTAATTTATCAGGCTTATTAATTATGTCTGCATCAACGTCATAGATATCGTTAATAATATTTCCTGCTGCGGCAATCGACACGGTAGCGAGCACTAATAAAGCTAATTGAAAATCATTAAGCGTAACATCGATACCTATGGAATTGAAAAAACCATATTTGATAAATACCTGCATTAATCCAATAAAAATAAGATTTTTATAGCGGACAAGGTTTAAATAGTTCAATGTTTAAGTGTTGTTTGAGGTTTTTAAAGCCTATTTATTCAGTTTTGAAACAGATTAATCATAAGTCGCGCTGGATTCATCATTTGCCATCCATTTCCCCTGTACTTTTAGCACTTGCTCGATAACATCTCTTACGCAGCCTTTTCCACCTTTTTTATGAGAAACATATTTTGAGACCGCTTTGATTTCTGGAACGGCATCCTGAGGGCAACAAGGCAAACCTATCTCTTTCATGACTAATAGATCTGGGATGTCATCTCCCATATATAATACATTTTTGTGGTTAAGGTTTTTTGATCCAAGATAATCATTCAGCGTTTTGGTTTTATGGTGAGTACCAAGATGAATATCTTTTATCCCTAATCCCTCTAAGCGTAACCTGACGCCTTCATTACTCCCCCCTGAGATCACACAAACATTATAACCTTTATCTACAGCGGTTTTAAGCGCAAAACCATCCTTAATATTCATTGTACGTAACATTTCACCAGCGGTAGTTACTAAAATGGTTCCGTCTGTTAATACACCGTCTATATCAAATACAAAGGTGGTTATATAATTTAAGTGTTCTTTATAGTTAGTTTCCATGTGGCTTATTAGTTGGAGGAATTTAAAATATATCTAGACAATTTTAGGAATCAAGCTTGGTGTTTTTTCGTTATTGATTCGGTTAACTGCTGATAAAGGACACTTATAGGACCTTCTTTTAGCAAATGTAAGTGTTTTTCAATCGTTTTTTGGTCACCTCTGCTAGCTGGACCAGTTTGCACTTGTGACGGGGCTAAGGTTTTTATTTTACTTGCCGTTTCTTCAATAAGCGGATGCAGTAGATCGAATGGTAGCTCGTTGTCGCTAAGTATGTCATCGCCGATTGCATATAAATGATTTACAAAATTATTTACAAAAACAGCTGCTAAATGTAATTTGGTTCGTTCTTCAGAATTTACTTCAACTACTTTCTCAGAAAGGCTTTTTCCTAAGTTCATCAAGAGCTTTAAATCTTCAGCTTCTGTCGCCTCAACACAAATTGGTATATTATTGAAATTGACTTCCCTGTTTTTCGAAAATGTTTGGAGCGGATAAAAAACTCCTTTTCTGTTTTTTTCTGAAAGCGCATCCAAGGAAACACTACCTGAGGTGTGAACTACTAATTTGTTTTTTAATGAAAGGGTCTCCGAAAACGCAGTAATCGAATCATCGGGAATTGCAATAATATAAAGATCAGCATCTTTAATTTTCGATAAATCCGTGGTAAATGGAATGTGATTTAATTCTGAATTCAGTGATATATTGTTTCTATTATATATCTGAATTACGGTGTTCTTATTAACCTTATTTAACTCGTTAATTAGATGAAAACCAACATTTCCAAATCCCAACAATACTATAGTAGTCATAGAGCGAAGGTAAAAACTTTTTTATTGAAATTAAACCCAAACTTTGGTATAACTTTAATTTCACAAAGAAAGTGGAAAAATGCATCATATTTCATCCAGAGAGGATATTTTACTTTTGGTCAAAACGTTCTATAGTAAAGTTAGATTAGATGAATTGTTGGGGCCAATTTTTAATATGGTAATTGAGGATTGGGAAAGTCACTTTGAGCATTTGACTGATTTTTGGCAATCGAATTTATTTTTCGAAAAAAAATACTCAGGAGATCTATTTCAGAAGCAAGCAGAAGTAGACAAACTGGCTGGAGGTAATATTAACGGCTTCATTTTGGTGTTTGGTTAAATTTGTGGTTTCAAACGATAGATGAACTCTTTAAGGGTGAAACTGCACAAATTGCGAAAAATAGGGCGAAAAATATGGGTACTTATATGCATATAAAAATCTTTCAAGCCAGAAATAATAATTAGGCATAATTCCTGCTTTACTTAACAGATTTAAATAGTAAAAATGGTCTTAATTACCTAAATTTGTACTCAAAATTCGCTCTAATGCAAAAGAAAATTGCCGCTGTTCTTTTTTCAACTCGATTAACCGCTACCTTATTTCTTGTTTTCGCTGTGGCTATGGCAGTAGGAACATTTCTTGATGTTGGTTATCAAAATGCCCCATCTGCTTATACCACTGCTTTGATATATAATGCTTGGTGGTTTGAAGCTATTATGTTGCTCTTTGTAATTAATTTTGTTGGAAATATTTTCAGATACCGATTGCATAAAAAAGAGAAATGGACCACGCTACTTTTGCATCTGTCTTTTATCTTAATTTTAGTAGGTGCTTTCGTAACTAGATATATTGGTTTTGAGGGGGTTATTCATATACGTGAAGGAGCTACAGAAAACACAATCCTTTCACAGAATACATATTTCACTGTATTTATTGATGGAGATTACCAGGTGGATGGGGCGGCACAACGCCGAACAGTAACTCCTAAAAAATTAATACTTTCTGATCGGTTGAATAATGATTTTGAGATTTCGACCGATTACAACGAGCAGCCAGTAACTTTTACCTACAAGGGTTTTATAAAAGGTGCCAAGGAAGGTCTTATCCCCACAGATGATGGAGAGGATTACTTAAAAATAGTTGAAGCGGGTGATGGTGAGCGTCATGATCACTGGATGAAGTTAGGTGAAGTGGTAAACATCCATAATATATTATTTTCAGTCAATAAACCTACTCCTGGTGCTATCAATATTAATTATTCGGAAGAGAGCGGTTATACAATCGAATCTCCATTTGAGGGCACGTTTATGCGCATGGCCGATCAGATGAAGGGAACCGTTGTAAGTGATAGTTTGCAACCATTAATGCTTCGTTCGTTGTACCAATTAGCGGGGATGTCATTCGTACTGCCCGATCCGATTATAAAAGGAACTTATGGCTTGGTTAAAGCAACTAAAGATGAAAAATCAAATCAGGACGGTTTAATCGTAGACGTAAGTACTAATGGAGAAACGAAAACCGTTGAGTTGCTTGGTGGTAAAGGAACTTTCCCAGATCCAAAGTCTTTAGATATAGGAGGACTGAAGGTCTATTTAAGTTACGGTTCCAAGCAATATGAGTTGCCATTTAGTATTACGTTGAATGATTTTATTGCTGAAAAATATCCAGGTACTGAAAAAGGATATTCGGCATTTAAAAGTAATGTGACCGTGAACGACCCTAAAGACGGATTAAAAGATGAAGAGATCTTTATGAATAATGTTCTAGATAAAGGAGGCTATCGTTTTTTTCAATCTGGGTTTGATCCTGATGAAAAGGGAACGATTCTATCTGTTAATCACGATTTTTGGGGGACCTGGATTACCTATATTGGATATTTTCTATTGTATCTTGGTTTGATGTTGATTCTCTTTGATAAAGGCTCACGTTTTGGCCAATTAGAGAAAATGTTGAATTCGATTAAAAAGAGAAAGAAAAAGGGGCTTACGGTGCTAATACTTCTGTTTTCTTTAGCCGGATATTCTCAAGAGACTGAGAAGCATGGACACACCGAAATGGTGGAAATAGAAGTTGATTCAATGATTTTAGCCAATGCTGTCTCTAAAGAGCACGCCGCTAAGTTCGGAGAGTTAATTATACAGGATAATGGGCGAATGAAGCCTATTAATACCTTTGCCAGTGAATTACTTCGGAAAGTTAGTAGAAGTAATGAGTATGCAGGTTTAGATGCTAATCAGGTCTTTATCTCAATGACCGAGTTTCCAAGACTTTGGTCTAAAGTTCCTATTATAGCTTTAAAGAGAGGTAACGATAGTCTTCGCTCTATCGCAGGAGTTACAGAAAAAGCTAAGCGAATTGCGCTCTTAGATTTGTTCGATGAGAGGGGGAATTATAAGTTAGAACCCTATTTGGAAGAAGCTACCAATAAGTCTAATCCAAATCAATTCGAGAAGGATTTTGTTAAAGCTCACGAGAACTTTTTCGTTTTAAATCAAGCTTTAACGGGTACTATACTTAAAATATTTCCAATTGCGAATGATGTAAATAATAAATGGTTATCCTACCCTGAACTCCAAGAGGGCAACTTTAAAGGGGTCGATTCTGTAATTACACGAAGTATACTTCCGGTCTATTTTCAAGTATTACGCACGGCACGGTCATCTGGCGATTATTCGGAAGCAGATGAAATTTTATTAGGAATAAAGAAATTTCAGAATAAGTATGGAGGTGACGTCATGCCCTCAGATAGAAAAGTAAAAACAGAAATTATTTATACCAAAGTAGATATTTTTAATAGGCTCTATAAGTATTTTACTTTGTTTGGTCTCTTAATGTTCACTTTTATCATTTTTCAAATATTTAAAGAAGGAAAAGTAATAAATAGGCTAGTGAAGCTATGTAAATATGTCATTTGGGCATTCTTTATTGCAATGACCCTTGGACTAATAGCTCGCTGGTATATTAGTGGTCACGCACCTTGGAGTGACGCTTACGAATCGGTAATATATGTTGCTTGGGCAACGGTTTTTTTCGGACTTTCTTTCGGACGACGAAGTGATCTCACAGTGGCTTCGACAGCTTTTGTAGCAGCGATAATTTTATGGGTGGCGCACGAGAATTGGCTGGACCCTGCGATTGCCAACCTGCAACCGGTATTAGATAGTTATTGGTTAATGATTCACGTTGCCGTTATCGTCGGGAGTTATGGCCCCTTTACCTTGGGAATGATACTAGCTGCTACCTCTTTGTTCTTAATCATTTTCACCACGAAGAGCAATTTCAAGAAAATGGAAATCAATATCAAGGAATTGACTATAATTACTGAAATGGCTCTGACTGTAGGACTTGTTATGCTTACCATTGGAAACTTCTTGGGTGGGCAGTGGGCTAACGAGAGTTGGGGACGCTATTGGGGTTGGGATCCAAAAGAAACTTGGGCACTTATAAGTATTATGATCTATGCTTTTGTAATACACGCCAGACTTGTACCGGGATTAAGAGGCAGATGGCTGTTTAATGTACTTTCGATATCTGCATATGCATCAATTATGATGACTTATTTTGGGGTTAATTTCTACTTGAGTGGTTTACATTCTT